>NZ_JAVIMT010000021.1:0-239794 GCF_031196675.1 Acinetobacter sp. 148
GATCAAGTCTGAACTAATACAGATCATGTACATCTTTTTTTACCTTCACCTCGGTTTTCATACAGTCAGTATGCATCATACCCCGAACTTCGGACAGCTCCATTTGCATGGTTTGTATCTGTTCAGATGGCATTAAACAACGCTTATGTACAGATGAAGCAGCAGCAGCCGATCCTACTAACAGGATAGCAAACGATAAAAACAGCGATAGGCATGTCTTTAACCACTGCATAATGATAAGACCAAAATTTAAGCTTTTTTAGTTTTACAGAATTGAAAGGCAATAGCAACAATTTCATGAATAGTAGCTAAAACTACCATTCATGATTCCAAGTTATAGTACATTAAAAGCCCAATTCGATGCCTGCACCATATCTCCATCCTTTTTCGGACTCAGTTGCTTCTTGCATATTAGTCGCTTTTTTTCCTTTTTCATATTGATAAGCAATATCTACAAAAGGTCGGATTCTCTTAGTAACTTCATATCTGGTTTTAATACCTGTCTTTAATTCAGATAAACCTGATTTTGCAGCATAGTTAGAATTATCGCTAAACACAGCATCTACTTCGAGATAAGGTTGTGTGATCAATTTCTGGGTTAACAAGAAATCACGCTCGACTTCTAAGCTTGCCCCCCAGAAATTATTCTCACCACCGTACAAATAAGCTTGGGTTTCAAAGAAATAGGGAGCTAATCCCAATACGCCAATAACACCATCAACCCGATCACTATTGCTGTTATTTTTATCTTCACTATATCTCACCCCCGCCTGCACATCCCAGAAGGGTGCTACATTACGGCTATAAAGTGCAGACACATCATATTTTGGATCATGACTTTCTACTTTATCCAAATTTGCTTCAATAAATAGGCGATTTTCATCTGTGCCTATCAATGTTTCAATTTTCGATCCTAAAGTACCTTTGCCATCTTCATCCACAGTCCACTCATTCTCAAATTTAGTCGTTTGAAAAACTTGTCCACCATGTTCTTTCAGATGCTTATCATGATTTCGGCTATTAGATGTTTCAACTTCAAGACCTGCATTGTTATCTCCATCATTACCAGAAGTTGAATTTTGATAAGTATTACGGTCAACATAACCTAGCCCACCAGGCTCTTTTAACAGCATTTTCATACTCTCGGACTGACAGAATTTAGTACTATTATCCGTGCGTTGAACATCAGTATTATTTGCAAAAGCTAGACCTGATAATCCAATTAAAGCTATAGATAAAAGTGTCTTAGAATATATTTTTTTAGTGGTGCGCATGTTGATTTACCCCCTTATCATTAGTATTAGGTTGAGTAACAACATCTTTCGAAGATGTACTATTACTATCGACATTTGCCACAATAAGTTTATTCATCATTCCAGCAGACATGTGATAGAGCAAATGACAATGGATGGCCCATTCACCTAACTCATCAGCAGTTAATAAAGTTGTAACTGTTTTACCTGGTGGAACAATTACTGTATGTTTATTCGGCATATTACTTGGATCTTGGCCATTTTCCAGTTGCATAAACATGCCGTGTAAATGCATTGGATGAGCCATCATACTGTCGTTAACAAATTTCAAGCGTATACGCTCACCATATTTCACTTTAAATGGTTCAGTTTCATTAAACTTCTTACCATTAATTGTCCAAATATAGCGCTCCATATTTCCCCCTAAGCGGATTTCAATTTCACGTTCTGGAGCACGAGTATCTTTTTGAGGGGTTAAAGATTGTAGATCACTATATTGAAGTGCTTTTAGTCCAGCTGGGGTTGAGGCATTCGCCCATCCGTAAACCACCTCATCTGATCCAGAAGAGCCCATTGTTTTTGAAGACATGTCGTGACCCATACCTTTCATTGAAGACATGTCGTGACCCATACCTTTCATTGAAGACATGTCATGACCCATACCTTCCATCGAAGACATGTCATGATCCATACCTTTCATTGAAGACATGTCATGATCCATACCTTTCATTGAAGACATGTCGTGACCCATACCTTTCATTGAAGACATGTCATGACCCATACCTTCCATCGAAGACATGTCATGGTTCATTCCCATATCTTCCATCGTCAGTAAAGCACGGGGACGAGGTGTCGGCATCATTATATTTTTTACAGGTGAAGTATTTTCATCATGTAATGTACCGATAGAAAAACCACTTCGATCAATAGATTCAGCTTCAATCTGATAACTTGCTTGTTTCGGTTCTACAATAACATCATAAGTCTCAGCGGTTCCTATCCGGAACTCATCCACTGGCACGGGTTTTACTGGTTGTCCATCCGCGCTGACTACTGTCATTTTCAGATTAGGAATTCTTACATCGAACAAAGACATTGCAGAAGCATTGATAAAACGAAGACGTACTTTTTCTCCAGCTTTAAAATTTCCAGTCCAATTTTGTTCTGGAGTCTTACCATTCATTAAAAACGTATAGTTTGTTACATCAGACATATCTGTCTTAAGCATTCGCATCTGATTCCACATGGAACGATCTTTCCATGTTGCTTTTAAACCATCTCTTTTAATCTGCCTGAAAACATCAAAAACCGTTTCTCTTCGATTCTGGTAATAATCAGCTTCTTTCTTGAGATTACTCATAATCTGACCACTAGTAGAATTGTGAAAATCAGAGAGTAAGACTACGTAATCTCTATCAGCTTTTTCTCCAGCCGTTAAAGGAACTTTATTTTTGGGATAAATAACTAGAGGACCATACAAGCCATCTTGCTCTTGGCCTTTACTATGCGAGTGATACCAATAGGTTCCATTCTGACGAACCTTGAATTTATATTCATAGGTTTTATTTGGTGCAATACCATCAAACTTGTTGAACCCAGGTACTCCATCCATAATGCCAGGTAAAATTAAACCATGCCAATGAATAGATGAATCTTGGTTTTTCAACTTGTTGTGTACGCGAATAACGGCATCATCACCTTCCTCAAACTCAAGAAGAGGTGCAACAAACTTACCATTTACAGTAATTCGTTTTAGAGGCTTTCCTGTAATATTCACCGTCTGTTCAGCAATTGTTAAATCATATTCTTTAACCGCTGCCATAACCCAAGTCGACGAAAACAATCCGACTCCTATTAAAAGGACATGACTTAATTTTCTAGACATTTATTTTCACCTATCTATAGTTAATTGAGGGCTAAGCAGGTGGATAAAATACTTTCCCTCAATATCTTATTTCGCGTATTAATTATTTATTTGGCATATTCATTTTAGAATGGTCCATCTCACCCATTTGAGAATGATCCATGTTCATCATTTTAGAATGATCCATTTGGGACATATCAGACATTTGGCTGTGATCATGCTGACTATGGTTTTGTTGATTTTCCTTGCCATCTTTCATATCACAAGGCTTTTTGCATTTCTCTTGTGCTTTTGAATTTACTTTAACTTCTGTACTTACAATATTTTTCTGTTGAGCATCCGCAGCCCAAGATTGGCTTCCAGCAATTAAAGTCCCAACACACATAAAAGCAGTAAAGCTACGACGGAATAGAGTTTTCATTGATTGCTCCAAAAATAAATTTTATATAACTAACTTATAGGTTGGAACCGGACATCTATGTGACTTGAAAATGACATTTTTGTAATCTACATCGCATCCTGTATTTATAACGTTATTATGGTCTTAATATGCGATACGGGGCTTAATAAATGAGAATCTTACTAGTTGAAGATGAACAAAAAACTGGTGATTATCTAAAGCAAGGTCTTTCTGAGGCAGGATATATTACAGACTGGGTTACAGATGGCTTATCAGGTAAACATCAAGCTCTTTCTGAAGAATATGATCTAATTATACTAGATGTAATGTTACCGAAGTTAGATGGTTGGAATATCATTAATGATATTCGCAAAAGTGGCAAAACTATGCCTATCCTTTTTCTCTCAGCACGTGATCAAATTGAAGATAGAGTTAAAGGCCTGGAACTAGGAGCTGATGATTATCTCGTTAAGCCTTTTGCTTTTGCAGAACTTCTTGCCCGAATTAAAACTTTACTTCGTCGCGGTCAACAAAAGGAAGATAGCAATATTATTACTATTGCTGATCTTGAACTTGATCTTCGTAAACGCCGTGTCACACGTGCTGGACAAAGAATTGACCTTACAGCTAAAGAGTTCGCATTGATGGAATTATTCATGCGTAGACGTGGAGAGATTCTGCCTCGTGCTCTCATTGCTTCTCAAATATGGGATATGAATTTTGATAGTGATACAAACGTTGTAGAAGTCGCTATTAAACGTCTAAGAAATAAAATAGATAGTAATTTTAGTCCTAAGTTGATTCAAAACATCCGCGGAATGGGGTATGTCTTAGAGGTAGAAGATGACTCATAAACTGTTTAATGCGATCAGTTTCCGTATTGCTCTCATCTTCTCATTATCTACCATTATTATCTTAATGATTATGGGGCTGGTCATTCATCAGCTTGTTATGCATCATTTTGAAACTCAGGACCGCACTCAGCTAGAAGGGAAAATTCAGCTTTTAGAAAATTTACTGGAACAGAATCCGAAAAATACCGATGAACTAAAGATATATTTAAAAGATGCTTTAGTTGGCCATCATGACCTAATTGTCCAGATTGAACGCCCAACTGGCCAAATCATTTTTAGTTCAGCACCTGCCGTTATAAAGGCTAAAACATTAGTAAAGTCCAAACATATCCCTTGGATAGAGTGGGAAATTCAAAATAAAACATACCGCGGTTTAGTTTATAAGAAGTCGTTTGATAAAAATATGAGTGTTCCAACTGCTCAAATTATTGTTGGAATCGATACCTCCGAACATCAACATTTTTTAAACGACTTTAGACGACAATTGTTATATATCGGAGTGGTGGGCACAATTTGTTTAATGTTTTTAGGTTGGTTTGCCGCATGGAGGGGCTTACGTCCAGTTCAGAAAATGGCAAAAGTTGCAGAAGGTATTTCAGCTCAGCATCTATCTGAACGTTTAGCAGTCGATAACACTCCTACTGAACTAAAATCATTAGCCATAGCCTTTAACGATATGCTAGATCGATTAGAAACTGCTGTAGAAAAACTCTCAGATTTTTCATCTGATCTTGCCCATGAAATTAGAACGCCAATTAATAATTTAATGACTCAAACTCAAGTATGTTTATCTCGTAGTCGGGATATTAATACTTATCAGGAAGTCCTCTTTTCTAATCTGGAAGAGTTTGAACGTTTGGCTCGAATGGTTTCAGATATGTTATTTCTTGCAAAGGCAGAGCATGGCCTACACTTACCAAACCTGCAGCAGATCAACCTGGTACAAGAAATTTCTGCTTTATTTGACTTCTATGATGCTATCGCTGCTGAAAAGGGAATGTCCCTAGAACAAAGTGGACAAGGATATGTAAAAGGCGATCCTTCAATGTTACGTCGTGCACTGAGTAATTTACTATCAAATGCGATCAAATATGGCAAACCTGATACAGTAATTAAGATTAACTGCCGACAAAATATTGATACCACTATATTTACAATCGAAAATGAAAGCTCACCAATAACATCTGAGCAGCTGAATCGGTTATTTGACCGTTTTTACCGTACGGATGCGTCCAGACAAAGAGTTGAGGAAGGCACAGGTTTAGGTCTAGCAATTACCAAGTCAATTCTTGATGTACATGGTGCAACGATTCAAGCGGACTATAACAACGGTCGGATAGCTTTTCAAATAATTTTTAAAAGATAAATATTTGTGAATAAAAAATAACTGACTACTCATTTCTATATCTAAAAAGTTATGAGTAGTCAGACAATGATTCTTTCTTAACTACGTAACCTTAAAGCATTACCAATAACCGATGCTGAACTTAGGCTCATTGCTAAAGCTGCGATCATAGGAGAAAGTAGCCAACCGGTAAATGGATATAAAATACCCGCAGCTAAAGGGATGCCTAAAGCATTATAAAGAAATGCAAACATCAGGTTTTGCCTCATATTTTTAATAGTGGCCTCTGACAGGGAACGAGCGATCTCTATACCCCGTAAATCACCTTTGACTAAAGTGACTTGAGCACTATTCATGGCCACATCTGTTCCTGTTCCCATTGCAATACCAATATCCGCTTGAGCTAAAGCTGGGGCATCATTGATGCCATCACCTGCCATTGCAACCATTCTTCCTTCTTTTTGTAATTTATTAACCAGTTCCAGTTTATCTGCCGGTTTAACTTCTCCATAAACTTCATCAATGCCTAATCTAGCTCCAACTGATTTTGCAGTAGTTAAACCATCTCCTGTGGCCATTATAATTCTTAAACCAGAATTCTTCAGAGCATGCACAGCCTCAGGTGTACTGGCTTTGATTGGATCAGAAACAGCCAATAATCCTACGAGCTTCCCATCAACAGCCAAATGCATAACACTCGCACCTTCTGCTCTTAATTGCTCAGCTTGAGGGATATATGTATCAACTGATATGCCGAGTTGTTCCATTAGAGCGGTATTGCCTAATGCTAATTGTTGCCCCTCTAACTCGCCCTTCACACCAATTCCGGAACCTGACTCGAAAGATGTTGGTGTGGTTAGTACAAGGTTTCTTTCACGGGCAGCCCGTACAATTGCATCCGCCAAGGGATGTTCACTACCTTGATCCAAGCTCGCAGCTAGTCTGAGAACTTCATTCCCTTCATATCCGGATAAAGCAATGACCTTATCAAACGAGGGGTGACCTTCTGTTAAGGTGCCTGTTTTATCAATAATTAATGTATCTATCTTACGTAAATTTTCTATTGCTGCGGCATCACGGAAGAGTACGCCATTGGATGCACCACAACCTGTTGCGACCATGATTGACATGGGTGTAGCCAATCCTAAAGCACACGGGCAAGCAATAATTAAAACTGCGACAGCATTGATTAGTCCATATACCCAACTTGGTTCTGGTCCAAATATTCCCCAACCAAAAAAAGTAAGGATAGATATACCGATCACCACCAGCACAAACCAACCGGCTACCTGATCTGCCATTCTTTGCATAGGGGCTTTAGAACGCTGAGCCTGTGCCACCATTTGAACTATCTGTGAAAGTACTGTTGAAGAGCCGACCTTTTCCGAGCGCATCACTAATGAACCGTTCATATTCATTGTCGCACCAATGACTTGGTCACCTATACGTTTTGTTACCGGAACTGGCTCCCCCGTTAACATCGACTCATCAATAGAACTTGAACCTTCTGTAATTACTCCATCAACAGGTACTTTTTCACCTGGCCGCACTCTCAGTAAATCTCCAACATGTACATGGGAAAGTGGGATATCTTCCTCTCGGCCATCTTCGTTAATTTTTCTTGCAGTCTTTGGAGCCAGCCCAAGTAAAGACTTAATTGCTTCCGAAGTCTGTGACCGAGCTTTTAATTCAAGTACTTGACCTAATAAGGTCAATGAAATAATGGCGGCTGTAGCTTCAAAATACACAGCGACACGCCCCATAGAAACAAAAGAATCTGGAAATACTTGTGGGGCCAAAGTCCCAACGAGACTATATATAAATGCAGCCCCAGTCCCAATTCCGATTAAAGTCCACATATTCGGACTACGATTTAAAATTGATTGCCAACATCTTACAAAAAATGGCCAACCTGCCCAAAAAACGATTGGTAAAGTAAGGACAAGTTCAATCCAGCTTTGCACCTTCATTTCAAACCAATTCAGTTGATGACCAAACATCGCCAAAAATACTACAATTAGGGTCAACGGTAAGGTGTACCAAAATCTTCTTTTAAAATCTTTAAGTTCAGGATTATCATCAGCTTCATCTAGATTGGGTAGTAATGGTTCTAGTGACATACCGCATATGGGGCAGTTACCGGGATGATTTTGCCGGATCTCTGGATGCATTGGGCAAGTATAAATTGATAAGGTATTTACACTATCTGAGTGTGTATCCATCTTATTTAGAGAGGCATTTGCGGAAGCAGATTCATTTTCTTTAGCAATATACAAAGCAGGATCATGCTTAAATTTTATCTGACATTTTTCACTACAAAAGTAAAAAGTCTTAATACCAACTTGTTCATGAAATTTAGATTCTTCTGTTACAGCCATGCCACAGACAGGATCCTTAAGTGCTTCATTTATACTTTTCTTTTCATGATGATGGTTCATATATAAACCTCCTTCATATTTAATTTAAAAAAAAACAATTAGCTTCGGACAGAAATAAATTTCCGGTTATTTGGATATTTAATGAACATTTTTCTTGATAAAGTCAGTTTAGCACTTGTGAGTTTTCAATTCTAAAAATGACAAAAATGTAATTTTGGAGTCATCAAGACGTTTCTCTCTTTCTTGAATAATAGGCATACAAAGAGTGATGACCAACTCTATCAATTTAGGAATTTCACTGGGTCATTACTTAGCAAGTACTAATTTTAAAAAGGTGATGAAATGAAAATTTTCCAAAATAAAGTGTCTGCTCTACGTAATGTACTAGTAGGTGCGACTATGGTTGTAGCTGCTTCAAGCGCATTTGCTCATGTCAAACTTGAAAGTGCTACTCCGGCTATTAATGCATCTGTAGCAAGCCAGCCCAAAAATATAACTTTGAATTTTGGTGATGAAGTCATGTTAATGAATGTCAAATTACTTGACGCTCAACGTAAAGACATCCCTTTAAATTACCAGGTAACTCATGATTTAAAAAAATCATTTGAAGTCGCAGTACCTAAACTTAAGAAAGGCAAGTACACAGTGGTTTGGACCACAATGGGTGCTGATGGTCATAACATGAATGGTGAATATAGCTTCACCATTAAATCAGCGAAATAACCATAAAACACCAGTAGTCTATATGCCAGCAGCTTGCTGGCATATTGCTATCGCGGGGGATAAATATGAATCCTGAAACTTGGATATATGCAACGTGGCTGATTAAAGTCATTTTATATTTAGGAATAGCCTTTGTCGTTGGGGGCGCCTTTAGCTATTTTCTACTGGGACGCTATGTAGAAATCAAGGAAATTCTCCTAAAGTACATTACTATTGGTGCCGGATTAGGCTTTATTTCAAGTACTTTAGGTTTCTTCGTTCTTATAGGAAGTTTTGCCAATACAGGTCTTTCTGGGATGTGGGACAGTAACTACATTAATATCTTAGTAAATACACCTACTGGGCATATCCATATCATCCGTTCAGTCAGCTTCGCATTTTTACTGTTATTTATGCTCGTAAAGCTTAGTAAAGGGACTATCCAGATTTCCAAAGTAGAAGGGACAATTTTTACCATCCTGCTCATCCCCATAGTTTTTAGTTTTTCACAACTAGGCCATGTTACGAATTTACCTTTATTAGCTCAATTCTTATTATCAATACATGTACTTGTAATGTCCTTATGGATGGGATCACTTTTCCCTTTATGGAGAACAACTAAAAAAATTACTGGTCTTCCATTAAAAGATCGCATGCATTTATTTGGAAGAATCGCAGCATTTGTTGTAGGAATACTACTCGCTTGTGGTGCCAGTATTGCGCTGTTACTCATTAAAGATTTTAATACTCTACTAAATACTCCTTATGGACATGGTTTTATTATTAAAATCGCATTTGTTCTAAGCATTTTATTATTAGCTGCCTCTAACAAATGGTATTTTACCCCTCGCTTACAAGACCCGAAATTTGCCGGACAGTTGGGTTATGCCATTTTATTTGAAATATCATTAGGCTTAATGATCCTTTTAACGACTGGATATATTACAACTGTAGTGGGAATTGATTAAATAGGTATATAGAAATTTAAAAAGTAAAATGAAAAAATTATCTGATTCTGTTTGATTTCATTATTGGTTCAATTCTTGATATTTTTTCTAACTCCATAAGCTTTACTATTGTAAGTAGAGTGTAGTGTACGGCTATAGAGTCTCAAATCTTTTAAAATATAGGGGTAAAATTACTTACCCCATAATCTGCCTATGTTTTTATACATTAATTACATGATTTTCTGTAATTAATGTATAAATGAACTTAAATAAATAATCATACCTTATACAACCATTCTTAATGCCTGTTCCAATCCACGTTGTTTAAGGTTGGCCCCAGCTCCAAACCATGCCGAATCCATCCGATGATCCGTTGAAATCGCCCGTCGCTCGTGATCTGCAAATTCTGTAATACTGCACAACAAGCCATAAGCCGTATCTTTGGCTGAGGCTAACTCTGCCCCACGTCCATGTCCGTTAAACATGGTCATGACTTTTGACATGGCGCGCCCATTGGGTTCAGTTTTATTATCGGCTCTGGATGAGTTGATCTGTTTAGGCGTAGCTACATTACGGTAGAACTGAATGATACTATCATCCTGTTCGGCAATACTCAGATTCGTGTTATTGAACACAGCATCAAAGTAAGCTGCTGCTTCCTGCTGAGTGACTTTGCGTTGGCTGAGTTGCTTCATTTCATACATGTGTTCATCCCATGCACGAACTGAAATACCCAATTGCTGTTTGATCTTCTCAGCATCAAACTTGGTACTGTGTGGAACTTTAACTACACCAGCACTACTATTCTGCCCACGTAAGGCAATAGCTAAAGTGTTATTACATACCACACGAATCGAGGTAAATTGCGCCGTGGTTGCCAATGTGCCATCACATGCAGTTGCCAACAAAATGTAGCCATTACTGACATCCTTACTTTTCAACGCTGCCGATTGCCCTGTTCTTGCCAATGCCCAGAACTTACGCCCACCTTTAAGTACCCCCGCTGTTTCCAGTTCAAAGCCTGATTGCTCTGTTAGGTCTCGGTAAAATTCTAAAATCTCTTTGGGCTGGACTTCCTGATAACGCTGACTCACTACCGATAACGGCGCATGAGTATCTGAACGATAAAGGACTCTCTGATCTTCATACGGCATGATGATGCTTTGTCCACGTTCATTTTTTGCCATATAGCTGACATTGGATGATTCAATTCGCCAGTCCAGACCTGCTTGTTCCGCCCATACTTCTATAGGTTGGTTTCGGGTCAATTGATTCCCTAAACCATGCCAAGGGGTTTGACCTACAAATGCCATTTTTTCCACTTGATGTGCCATGATTGATTTCCTTTAAATGATTTAAATAATTTGAATTCTGTAAAATTGAGAGTTACTAAAAACCCGACTGCTTGATTTCAAAGTGCTCCAGACATTGCTCACACTGGTAATGCAAGGTCACCGTGTTGTCTTGATGCTGGACGTAGAGCAGAAACATGCCCCCTACAACTAACCCAACAAAGCCACCGACTAGTGGGTGAATAGGACTGCGCTTTGACAATTGCATACAGGCCGCTGCTAGAGACATGGGTGAGAATGATGAGAGCTTTGCAAATACACTTTGGTGAGTTTGCTCCGACTGCCGTAGTAATTTCAGATGCCTCGAATGGCAGTAAGGACATTGATGCATAGTCGTTTCCTCTAAATAAAAGGCATAAAAAAAACCACAAGCAAATGCTTGTGGTTTGATTGAGATTTATGTCGTTTTGATGAATGTCAGATTAACGAGTTACTTTTGGAGTCGCTAAACCTTTCTTGCTACATGGTTGGATACTTTCAATATATTGACCATCTCCAGTGTCTTTAAAGAAACCATGTTTTGATTTAATTTCTAAACACTGCCCCTTCTTAAAAGGTTTAACTTGAGGAACAACTTTGGCTGGTATGGCGTAGCTATTTAAAATGACTTCGCCTTTAGTGGTTGGAAATACCACTGATTCTTCGCCGTAATAGACATTGGCTTTAAGTGTAACCTGCTCAGTTTTAGCCAAGGCAATAGAACTGATTGAAAGGCTTAAAACGCCACAAGTGATAAGTTTGATAAAGTTCATAATCTTTTCTCTGATGTAAATAAAAGTAATCATTCAATAAATGCTAAAAGGCTATTTAAGTTAGTGACCAAAACATGGCTGGTATCCTTCATTCAGGACTTGATTGCTGTTCTTATCCCAACTCACCACATACCAAGTACATTGGTAACGGTCAGAGTCCCATGCAGTACGATAGGTCATGGTATTACCTTGCTGGCTCCATCCTTCAACTCGTTTACTCACCTGATCTGGACTTGAGCGGCCCCATACATTCATGAGGTGTGAAGCTAACATTTGATCAATATTCGGGATGGCTGACTTTAAATCACTAGGAGCAGATTTGATTGGCTTTAATCCATAGCGAGAAGCATTGGAACTTAAGGTTTTCCCTTCATGGTACTCACCATCAACTTCTGAACTGAGATTACCTAGACTTGTATCTTGTGCTTTTGCCTGATCAACCGCGGCTATTGCCCCCGCAACCACCTCATCTTCAGCTTGTGAATGAGCAGATTCTGATTCCGGGTTTTCCACCATACTTTCAATTCCAGTGAAACCTGATTCAACGGGTTCCGATGCTGCTTGTGTTGTGGCAGATTGATTTTGTACCTTAGATTGTTCTAAAGCGAGTTGTGCTAACTGAAGTTCAGTTTGTCGTTTTTGATGTTGATTAAATAAAATACCGCCTGCAATTAACACCGCCATCATGACTACAGTTAACAACCAATATAACGGTGGTATCTTTTTAGTTGAGTTAGTGCTGTTCTTTATCATATTCATATCATTACCTTGAAATAGAGGATATACGGCGCTTTAGTGCTGCCTTCACTGGGGTAATATGTAAGTAAAAATTCTTTATTTTCAGTTATTGTCCAAATAGCTTTTTAATACTGCTCTTGCTTCATTCAGTTGCTGTGCCTGACTTTCAATCAACTGACGAACAGATTCAGGTAAGTTCTGGTATTTATCGGGATGGAACTCAGCCATCTTTTTTCGGTAAGCAATTTGCAAGGTTTGTTCAGTCAGTGAATTAGGCTGAATATCAAGAAGTTTGCACGCTTGAAGTTGTTCACCGTTGAAAGTAGAAGTAGTAGACTGATTCACTTCATCAGCCAGACATTGATAAATAATTTTGACCAGATCCGGAAATACGGCTTTAGAAACATTGGATACACGACATAAATGGGTCATGAAGAGATCCGCCTGATTCTGCTCAACTTGTCCCAGTGCCATTGCATAGACCAGTTGCTCAATCATCTCTCTACGGAAGTTATAGGCCAGCTTATCTTTCAGGTCTGCCAGACGATGCAACAGGTCGTCATAATCGAAGTGCGTCTGTTCATTCAGTAGTTTTTCAACATACTGATGCACACCCTTATCATTCAATTTAGTAAAATGATCGGATACCGCTGCTTTTGATCGGCTATTCCACTGACCCGCACTAAAGGTAATAAAGTAAGCAAACAGATCAATCATGATCTGCATCTCGGCATCAATATTTACATTCGTTTGCTTGGTTGCTTGCTTGCCCTGACAACATTCATTTAGGAATGCCACCAAAGTTTTTACCACACCTTTATCGAGTTGACTAAAGTTCAGTTCATCATGACCATTGATCAAAATAGAACTGGTAAGTATTCCAATATCAGCCTCTATTCGCTGGATGTGTTCAAACGGATAAGCTTGTTCATCTTCAAAGCTTTCTTTATAGAAAAGCCCCTTTGCCGTGAGACACATTCCAGCCTTGGCACTACCAAATACAGTGTCATCAATCAGCATCAAGACATCATTGGGACTTACACCATGTGGGAGATAGGTCATGGCACCTTGCAACTTTTTATTGGGAATGACTGGTGAAAAATAAATATTATCGCTACATCGCAATAAGGGCACCCACTGACTCTTCTGGATTCGATCCGATATGCTCATCACTCTTAATCCCCCTAAAAGAACCAACGTATAAAGATAACCGGCCAGACCAGAGCACGTCCTAGTAAATAAGCGCCAGAGTAATGTCCCGGATATTCCCAAATGCAATACAGCCAGTAACCAATGACAATCGTGAAATAGAAGGTAAAAAATGGATGTTTCATAATCAAAACTCCTAAATTGAGTTGCATAAGCCCTTCCCGTTGCCCGAACAGGCAACAGGAAATGAGTGCTTTAATGATTTGCTTAAGGCTTTAAATATCTGGTACTAAAACTTGTCTACGCATTGCTCACCAGACTGGTACATCACACGGTCCAGATCGGCAGGAAGGTAGCTCATACGCTCAACTTGCCGCATGACTTTACGTCCATAGTGTTCTTCGACCTTGTCATAGACACAAGAGCAATAGCTGCGACTGCCACCCATGTTGTAACAGCCATGTTTGACGCCCTTTTCAAAATCGGAAGAACAGCCATTCAAGATCAGAAAACTGATACCCACCACACCCATCAAAATTTTATTTTTCATCGTTATATCCAGTGACATGGTCATGGAGGTCAGGCTTTTTTAGGCAATACAAAGCCCTGCCACGGTGTAGCTCACATGACATTTTTTAAAGTTAAATTTTTAGACGAAAAAAACTAAAGCTTGAGAAACAGTAAGTTCATCAAACTCGATTAAAATTAGTCGGAAGGTGTAAAAAGAATATGCATAGCCAACTCCTTATATTGGGAGTTCTGCCAAAGCATTAATTTAGATTTATGGTGGCAGAACGAAAGTGGGTTGACAGACTGGTCTCAGAGGCCAGCACACTCGAAAGTGTCCCACTTCCGTCCTACCGCTACGGAAGGGAACGAGAAGCTAGACATTAAAAGAAGATCTTTTAATATCTCTGAGAAATGGTCTGTCAAAACCAACTGGCAATGTAGGCCAGCACGCAAAGGATAATGTGCAAAATTTAAGGTGTCAATGATCTATCGACTAAGTTGTAAAGTGATTGTTATTGTTTTTCATTAGATTAATTCTTTAAACTAACCATTAGGTAAATTTAAGGATGATTCAGTGTTTCGGTTAAAGTGTCTTGGTGGTCCACTGTATGGACAAGAATATTCTCATGCTCAGGATGAGTTTATTTTCAAAGACAAACAGACAGGAAAGCAGACGCGTTATCGAAAGCAGGCTTTAAACTTCACCCCACCCCAAGAGTTCTTTATAGCAGAGTCAATTTCTACAACCGTAGCCTACAATCTTGCATTGCAATTAATGAAACGCTATTGAGACCTTTTAGTAATACAAAGACATACTATTAACTAACCAATAATGAGTGATTTTCTAGCACTTGATTCAGTCCATAATAAATTTATAATCCAGTAGAATGCTTCACAGTACTACAAGTTTAGTCCAACAATTATAACTCTAAGCTACATTTTGATTTTGACTACTTTTCACCCAAAACATCGCAAGTCGGTACAGAATCATCATAAGTCGGTACATAAATGGAGTGCAGTTTAACACCTAACACCCCTCTACAAATGCTCATAATTCACTCTCAAGTTAAGCTAAATCATTTTTAAATTATAAGTAGTTACGACTTATAATATATGCACTTCTTTTAAAATGAATAAGTGAACTTGATTACATGGCAACTTCAGCTAAAAAAAATGCTAAGGCTAAACAAGAAACCACATCTACGAGTAACATCAAAAAACTTATTGGCTTAATTGACCAACTTGAAGAACATATTATTAAAAGACATAAATTTCCCTATGGTTTGCCATCAGCCTATGCCGAACACTACAAAGCTTATTTACCCGAACAAATGGAACCTATCAGTGAAGAAATGACGGATAATGACCGAAAGTGGTTTTATGAACAGCTTGATCAAGGCTTATTAAAAGAATCGCCAGAACAAAATGCTCTCCGTCAACAGGCATGGAGATTACCCCCACCATTACTTCGAGGTAAATCGGAAATTTACATCTACATTCCCGAAGAGGACCGACTTGCCCGACACTATGGCGAAATCGCGACTGAAATTCGTAAATTCAAAAACTTGGTATCAACTAAAACCAGAATATTCAAAAAAACAGCACAACAAGCTGAGAAACATTTTGAAGAAGCATTTCGTCTCTACTCCAAACATTATGATTGTTCTTTCTATATCTACACGCTACCAGAAGATATCTATAAACAGATTAGACAATCTCAATTAGCCCGAAACAGCCATAAAAAATCCCAGAGGGTAAAAAAAACTTACCTCTCACTTGTTCAACGTTTTATTACCAGTAATCAAAAAACTTACTCAAGTATGGATACGGTTCTAGGAGCCATTGAGCAGCAAGCTATCTCAAAAATTCCAGAATACCTCACTCAAGAATACAATGCTGAAATAGAACATTGTTTACGAAAAAAAGAAGAAGCTGAATATTTTCTTTTTGCAGCTCGAAATGATCTATCTACAGCTGAAGTCAAAGAAATTGAAGAATATGGTAAAAAAACTGTAATCATACAAGCTCAGAACCGTGATCAACCCCTAACTTCTTTTGCAGGTCGCCCTATCGAACGCTATAAGGAAATAAGAGTATTTTATCAGAAAAAGATTTCTGACTTAGAAACTCAAAAAAGTAAAATTAGAGACTTCGACCAAAGATTAAAATTACTGAATGGAGCTAAATCTTGGTTAAAGGAAAGCGAACCAAGCCTATATAATGCGCTGAACATTTTTATAGAAAAGAAAGGTAGAAAACTTTAGAATTCCCCTCTCACCCCAATAAAAATCCGATCACTCACATAGTTTATTTAGAGCCTGTTAGTTCTACACTGACATGCTCTTAAAAAAAATTAATAAATTTTTAAAAGAGTAATAATTACAATGAAATTTCTATATTTTAAAGCTTTTAAAAATATAAATATCAGTAGCTTAAAGAAATTCTTCGCAGTTTTTTTTGGGGTGGTCAATTTTTTCTAGAATTCCCCTTATGCAATCAAGCATACAAAACTTGCTACATAAGGAACCAATATGACCAACTCAAACCTAAGCCAGCAACACATCAAATTAATAAGTACATTCAATTGGAAGCTTAGCAATTTACAGGTGTGGGTCAACCCAAAAATAACTCCACAAAGCCATTTAAATGCTGCGTAACGCGGGACATCGCAACCTTTAAAAAGTTCTCGTATTACCGTCATTTTTTGGTAGAGCATTCTCGAAGTAAAGGGCAATCGGCTTTTCGGCTTAAATACAATTAATAAGTAATATTAGATATATGTAATTATTCTGATAGATACTTATTGCCATAAGCAGTATGCCTTAGCAAATACTGCTTATGGATTAGATTGATTTGAATACACTCCAGATAGATTAGCCAATACCCACTCTACGCCTACCTCTAATGGACATGTCTAAACGATGTCCATAGGGAGAGCTTTTACCTCATGACGCCTGATACGTAATTAATTATTTGTATTGAGGTATATTATGAAATCTTTTAACGCTACAGCTAAACCTTCTCTTCCACCTATCGCACAGTTCTCAGGTGCAGATAGAGATGCATTCCTAGAACAGCTCAAAGAAGATTTTTCAACTTTTGAGTGGACAACAGAGAATGGTAATACTAAAACTTTCAAGACGAGTATAAACCACGAAGTTGAGAAAATGATCAGTCGTATTGAGTTGATCAAGTTTTTTCAGAAGCAGCGCCCTATCGCTATACTTACACCTATTAAGAGTTTTAAGGGTAAAGAGCAACTATGTGTTGAATATGCGAAGGATGTTCCTCTTTCGCTTAAGTGCCAGCTTACAACAATCTTTGTGTCTGCTCGCTCTGGCAATTATAAAATGGGCATTGAGTTACAAGCTTTTGAGGACACATTCTCAGAACTAACAAAGGAAGAACAATATGCCCTTTATGAGTTTGCTCTAATCAATCAGTGTTACACATCTGAACAAGCTCAGGCTTATGTTAGGGCTTTGATTAAATTTCAGAAGTTGTTTGCAGTAAGAATACAGAGTACCTCAATTCGTAAACAGCTTTCAAATCGTGCTAGTAATCGACGCCGTTCTAAAGAACGTTGTGTTCAGCTTGTTGATACGCTACTCAAGATCCATTCTCGAATCCTTGTTGTTCGAGTAGACCTAGGATTAATACGCGATCCAGCTAAGCTTCAACAGCTTGCTATCTCACCTAATTTTGCTCAGGTTGAACATGATAGTGGGTTTATACAAGAGTCTTTTATTCGGTTCTATGATGCATCTAAGCATAATCAGCTTAAGCATGCGCTCGGGTATATCCTGCGTATTGAACACACCCCGACTAAGGGATTTCATGGACATCTTTATTACTTCTTCAATGCCAATGACCATCGTGAGGACATCACGTGGGGACAATATATTGCTGAGAAATGGAAGGTTGCTACAAACAATCTTGGGACTGCTTTTATCTGCAATATGAAGAAAGATGAGTACCGCTATCGTGCCTTAGGCATTTTGGAGTATACCGATCATGAAATGCTTAAAAATCTCAAGGCTACGTTTGACTACATATGCAAAAATGATCAGTACTTCGCCTTTACTAATGGAGAACAAATTCGGAGCTTCCGAACAAGCCAAATACCCAAAGTACCTGATACTAAACTTGGACGCCCACGTAAGTTCGAACAACTTAACCTTCTAGACTCTGATCAATCAGATGATGCTCAAGTAGGAGGACAGTAACATGACTAAGTACGCATCAGATGCTTTACTTGCAGCTACACATTCGTCATGCAGCATTCAACCTATTTGGGCTTACGATCTGATTGGTTCTGAGAAGTCAGCAAAAGCTCTTGGGAGATCAAAAACTACGAGCATGTTTGCAAAACAAAATTCTCAAAATAGTAATCAGGCATTATCTCTCAGTAAACCTGTTGAGTTGATTAGATCAGCATATCCATTAGTGACAGGCTCCCCTGTCACTAATGGGATGTTATCTGTTCGACTAAAGCCAGAGAACGAATTGTTTATTCAGTTTATTAAACATATGGGGCCTATGCTTAATGGGGGGATTTACTGCCACGATCAGTATTTTTCTAATCAAATTACGGGCTACCAATATATGCTCAACACTAGGCAGTTTAGTGAGGATTTAACAGCTTGGAATACAGAACAAAGTCGTGCTGAAGAGTTATTTGATTCGACAATGAAGGTTCTATTCAGAGACTACGCAGGCTTCGAAACACATGAGCTATATTTGCCAATGCTATTTACGCTTTCAGCGAATACTCCAATGTATTCGAAACAACAATATTTAGATCAGCAGAAAAAAGAGATGATCGCCATTTTCCTTAATGAAGGTGGAAATAATGAAATTATTGCCGTATTTTCGAAATGGGAACTTACACCCCAAGGACAATTAGCACTTAGGCTGGTGTTTTTACTGGAACGCCAGTTCATAGATGATCCTGTTGGTTCTTCTGATGAAAATGCTTTCATTGCCTTACGAGGTAATCTGGAAGGCCTATTTAATTGCAAAGCATATCCTGTATCTATGCCATTAAACGGGTTTATGCAAACTAATCATTTTTTTAAAAGTGATCCAAGGTGCAAAGATCTTATTAAGCTGCTCAAAACGTACCTGATAGGCAGTGATGCAGTCCTTCGAATTTGGGATACACAGTCCAATTTTGATGTGTTGTATTCAAAGTTTAAAACTAACTAGTTAAGAGGCTATTTCACAATGGGTGCATTCCAGTTAAACACCGCTGATTACCTATTTATGAAATATCGCTCTATGACTGTCGAATTAATGAGCATAGTACAAGACTACTATCCTCACTTAAGCAAGGCAGAGGCGCTGAGAAAGGCAAATAATCAAGAGTTTCCTTTCTCTGTCTTTAAAATAGATTCAAGCAAACGCGCACCATTTCTGGTGCACGTTAAAGACTTGGCTGATATCTTAGATAAGAAGTATTCTGAAGCTGCTAAAGACTTTGCTACGTTTCATCAATGAGGCGTAGCACCTCTTCCAATTGAATTACATTTCGCCTTGACTTCACAGAAACATACCGCTGTAAGCTCCCCCAAGAATCATGCAAACTTACTTTCTGAATTTCAGGAATAGTAAAACTTTGTTCTGCAAGTCTCGTACAACCTTCATGTCTCAAATCATGAAAATGTAAATCCTCTATTCCCAATATTTTACATGCTTCGCGAAACTCTTTTCCTATGCTTTTGGGATTCAAAGGTAATAAGAGTTGTTCATCATATCCTAATCGAAGCATACGACTCCGCACTTCATTATCTAATAAAAGTTCAATTATTGTTTTACAAGGTTCCAACACATCAAAAGACTTGTGATTACCTTTAGAACCGTTCGGATTTTTCAAATCATGAACTTTCCATGAAGAGTTGTAAGAATCATAATCTTGCAGCCATAAGCGTGTTAACTCTGCTTCACGTCTACATGAAAAAATTGCGAACCAAATAATTAAATGCATTGGATACTTAGTACCGTATTTATTTAACTTCCAACGCTCAGCAAAAAGTTTTGTTAAAGCAATTAACTCTTCCTTTGTAGGAAGCCTATCTCTCACTTTACTAGACGAGATTTGACGAGTTTTTCTAAGCTGTGCTGTAGCTTTATCGAAGTTACTTAAATCAACTTCCATACCCCACATAACAGATGCATGAGATAGAACACCTCTAATATGTAAAAGCTCATGCTGCTGTGTACTTGTTGCAATAGGTTCTAAACCAAGATTAGGCACGCCTCTTCGTCTTAGAGCCACATGCTCAGCCAAATGTATCGAATGTATTTTTGTGATAATATTGCGCGCAATTGGCAACTTCTTAATTAAGAGTAGAGAATAGCGTTTCGTCCTGCCGTACTCGCTCCCAACTTCATCCAAATATTTATCTATGGCATCTGACAAAGTTAGATCAATCAGTTGTTCTTTGCCAAGTAAAATGTCTGGATTTTCTTGAATCTCAACTTCTCTTTTTTTAAGCCAGTTTTCTGCCACTTTTTTTGAATAAAATGTTTTGCTTTCAGAATAAGCAGGATAACCTTTTTTGTTGATCCGGATAGCAGCTCGGTAACTAACACTTCCATCTGCACTTTTTCTGGCAGTAATTGACCCCATAATTTTACACCATGAACCATTTTTTTCATTATGGTGTAAATTCTGGTGTAAATGCAAACCGATTAACGCAGCTAAACATGAGTTCCCACAGATTCAAACAGGTTGCAAAACACTGATTAAAGGTATGATTTTTAATGACTATTAACAAAACCATTGAAACTATTAAATCTCCAAGAATCAGTGTAGCCCCAATGATGGACTGGACTACAAAGGACTACCGATTCTTTGCACGGTTGTTTAACCCAAACGTTGTACTTTATACAGAAATGGTGACTACGGGCGCGATTCTATTTGGTGATGCGAAACGCCATTTGGACTATAACACTCAAGAACACCCAATCGTATTGCAGCTTGGCGGCTCAAACCCACAAGAGCTTGCCACTTGCACAAAAATGGCTGAAGACTGGGGTTATGACGAAGTCAACTTGAATGTAGGCTGCCCAAGTGACCGTGTACAGAACAATAAAATCGGTGCATGTTTAATGGCAGAACCAGACTTGGTCGCTGAATGTATTCACAGCATGCAAAAAGCCGTCAACATTCCGGTAACGGTTAAGCACCGTATCGGTATTGATGACATGCAGTCTTACGAAGAAATGCTGCATTTTGTAGATACGGTAGCAGCAACAGGTTGTACCCACTTTGTTGTACATGCCCGTATTGCGATATTGAAAGGTTTGTCTCCGAAAGAAAACCGAGAAGTACCACCGCTACGCTATGAAGATGTTTACCGTTTAAAGCAAGAACGCCCGCATCTGACTATTGAAATTAATGGCGGTATTAAAACTTTTACCGAAACTCAAGCTCATTTACAGCACGTTGACGGCGTCATGATTGGCCGTGAAGCCTATCACAACCCTTACTTACTTGCTGAGCTCGGCCAACTTTGGAACCTAGAAGCACCGGATCGCTTCGATATTATGGAACAAATGCTACCGTATATTGAACAACGTCTAGCTGAGGGTGCGCCACTCTCTATCATTACGCGTCATATTTTAGGTTTATTCCAAAATTTACCGGGCGCTCGCAAATGGCGTCAGGCGCTAAGTGGTGGAAATGCAAAAACTTTAACTGATGTCGAGAATGCAATCCATAATATGCAAGCTGCCATTATCCGTACTGAAGAGTATTTAAAGGAACACCAATTTTAAGCCAGCCCATGTTTCTAAAATTGTAAGAAAATGTGGCATTTTAAATCAGAGACTTAGATTTTGAGTATATTCGCAAATGTTGGCTCGAAATATTCAAAATTAAGCTCTGATTAATTATTTATATTCAATAATATCAAAAACTTAATTTGTATGATTTCAAAAGCTCTTTTAATTAGCCCTTTTTTCCATAGCCAGAAATAAAAACTGGTAAAAAGATACGTTATTACATAACATAAACAAAACTTTTAAGTTTGGGCCATTAGTATCTCTGAACGCCACAGGTAGGTGGTGATTTTCTAAATACGGATATAGGTAGTACGGGTAGAGATTTCACGATGATTATTTATGACGGACAAGTAGCTGATAACTATATGTATCAGGATTCAAATCAGGCAGCCATTGTTGTATCCCACAGCACACCAAGCCTCCCTTATCCATTCACCATAAAACCCAATAATCACTCCACTGAAACCAACACTCCTCCAGCCATTGATGTAGAAAAATTCGTAGCTAAATTAGAAAGTATTACCTCTAGACGCAGTAAAGCGCGTTGTGCACGTAGCATCCGTATTGCGCTTGAGTCTGCTGGTGCCGATGTTGAAAACCATCCGATTGCAGCATCAGATTGGGGCGATACCCTCAAGAAAATTGGCTATAAAGAAATAAATCCAGCCTTTGATGAGCCACAAGAAGGCGACATTTATATCATTCACAGAACCCGCAACCATATTTACGGTCATATCGCTGGTTATACAGGAAGCGAATGGGTGTCAGACTTTAAACAAAGTAGTTATGACGTCTATAAAGATGATAACGTCACCTATACTTACTATAGATTAGGCTAATTCACTTCTAAGATAGAAACATTTGATGAATTTGCTCGGCGCAGTGCTGAATGATTTCATCATGGCCTTTTCTATAGACCAGTAAAACTTCCGAAAGAGATAGAGAATCTGCCAAAGGTATTAGTTTTACATTGGCAGGTAAGATTTGTTGAAACTCCGCAGGAACAATACCTACCCCTAAATTTGCCGCCACGAGCTGTAACTGTGAAATCTTACGCGACTGAATGGAGGCTTTTTGTGGGGTAAATCCTGCGGCTAAACACAGATTTGCGACCAAATAACTTAAGCCTCCTCTTTCGGCATGAGGCGTTGATACAAAACACTCATCTTTTAAGTCTTTTAAATAAACCTTTTCTGATTTAGCAAACTTGGCATGATCAATATGCACAGCCACCATTAAAGGCTCTTCATATAACTTAAAAGTATTTATACCATCTAAAGTATGCCGAACTGGTGGACGGATCAAACCGATATCAATTTCACCATTTAATAACGCTAAGATTTGCTGCTCGGATGATAAGGTATTAATCTCAAAGCTCAACTGCTGCGTTAAGCTAACTTCTTTTAATATCTGCACCTTTGTATTATCCACGACAATACTGCTGGAATGAGCAAGTTTAATCTGTCGATTTTTCCCTTCCGACACACTTTTAGATAGATCAATAATTTCATTTAAATAAAGCAAGTTATCTTTTATTTTCTTATAGAAGACCTCTCCCGCTACCGTAAGTTTTACTCTTTTGTCCGTACGATCAAACAACTGAAAATCAATTTCTTCTTCTAATAGTTTCATTTGTCGACTTAAAGCAGACTGGGCAATAAATAGCTTTTCGGAAGCAGCGGTAAAGCTCCCCTCTTCAACAATTTTTATGAAATATTGGAATTGTTTTAATGTGAGCATTACCATCTCAAAATTAGATCATTTGGTCTATTTTCCATATTAGATTAGATAGATCTCCTTCGCTAGAATTTTAATCAAGACCATTCACTTAATTGAATTCTTCATGAAGTACTTAAAAGGTTTCGCAATATGCACCATCGTTATTTTAATTTTATGGTGTTTTAAATTTTATGATCAGCAATTACCCACACAGCCCAAACAAGACAATATAGAGCTATATGATTAAATAGTTTTTCCCAAAAAAAAGCATGCCCCCACCCAAGCGCATGCCTTTTCCATATTTAAATTAGGCTTTCTTTAAATCGAGCTTTTTCAAAACTTCAGCCACAGCAATCATAGCAAAGCTTGAAGTCACCACCACCGCTGAACCATAGCCACCACAGCGCAACCCCGCCGATGGGCAGACATCTGCGCTTGAAAATGGATTGTCGATTGAGTAAATACAGGTAATGCCAAATTTCTCTTTTGGCTTTTTACAGATGCCGCGAGCGCGAAGCTGACTACGTAGCTTTGCTAACATTGGGTCTTGTTCTGTTTTTGATAGATCCGCCACGCGAATTTTAAGTGGATCGAGCTTACCACCTGCCCCACCCGACACAATCAAAGGAATTTTGTTAAAACGACAATGGAGCATTAAAGCCAGTTTTGCCTTAACGTCATCGATGCAGTCCAAAACAATGTCTGGTACAGGGTTTAAAAGCTCTGCAACATTTTCAGGTGTTAAGAAGTCATCAATAATATTGACTTTAATGCGTGGGTTAATTTGGCGACAACGCTCCGCCATAATTTCAACTTTTTCACAGCCCAGAGTTGAGGTCATTGCAGGTAGCTGACGATTCACATTTGATGCTGCAACTACATCCATATCGACTAATGTAATCTCACCAATACCTGTACGCGCTAAAGCTTCTACTGCCCAACTGCCGACCCCACCAATACCAATCACCATCACATGACTTTGTTCATAGTGCTGGAACGATGAATCACCATAAATTTTGGCTACACCTGCAAAACGGCGGTCATATTCATCTTGTTGAAGATCGGTCATTGCTACTCTTTGAAGGGATATAAAACACGGGGAGTATTTTACTGCTTTTCAGAAGAAAGTGTATTTCAGATCAAAGAAAACTTGAGATAGCAATATTTAAACTCACGACAAGTCTTATCATTATAAATCAAATTATATTATTTAAGATTTAAGTCATTATTTACTAACGTGACAGGCGGCATGGATGCCGCCCAGTTGGGCTGCGGTATAAGGATATACCGTCAGCCCGACAAAGGATTTTTGTTACTTTTTATCCTTAAAAAGTAAGGATACGCCTATATAGTCAACATTAGCTCATACACATTCATTATAAGGCTGTGCTAAGTTTATCGATTTATGAAGCAATCAAATTCCGAAGTACATAATGCAAAATACCACCTGCCTTAAAGTACTCAACCTCATTTAACGTATCAATTCGACATAACACATTAAAATGACTGGCTACCCCATTTGGCCCTTTCACATCAACCTCAAGAATTTCATGAGGCTGAATACCATCCGATAAACCACGAATCGAAATGACTTCATGACCCGTTAAGTTGAGGGACTGTCTGGTTTGTCCATCAACAAACTGGAGTGGCAACACGCCCATACCCACCAAGTTTGAACGGTGAATACGTTCAAAACTTTCAGCAATGACAGCTTTTACACCTAATAAGTTCGTTCCTTTGGCAGCCCAGTCACGTGAAGAACCTGTTCCGTATTCTTTACCAGCAATAATCACAAGCGGTGTATGTTCTTGTTGGTAACGCATTGCCGCATCATAAATAGCAAGCTTCTCACCACTTGGCACATGTATGGTATTACCGCCTTCTACGCCGCCGAGCATTTCGTTCTTAATACGAATGTTAGCAAAGGTGCCTCGCATCATGACTTCATGGTTACCACGTCGTGAACCATAAGAGTTGAAGTCTTTTGGCTCAACACCTTGCTCTTGTAAATAGCGGCCAGCTGGACTGTCTTTTTTGATATTACCCGCTGGTGAAATATGGTCGGTTGTTACCGAGTCACCAAGCACTGCCAAAATACGTGCCTGTTCAATATTCTTGATTGGTTTTGGTGGCTCACCAATACCCTCAAAGAACGGTGGATGACGAATATAAGTCGAGTCATCAGCCCATTCGTAAGTTTTACTTTTAGGAATCTGAATCGCTTGCCAGCTTTCATCACCATCAAACACCGCAGCATATTCTTTGTGGAACATATCGGTATTTACTTTTTGTAAGACGGCATCAATTTCTGCCTGACTTGGCCAGATATCTTTTAAGTAAACAGGTTGCCCATCTTTACCTTGCCCGATTGGTTGAGTCGTTAAGTCTGTACGGATATTCCCAACTAAACCATAGGCAACCACAAGTGGTGGTGAGGCAAGCCAGTTGGTTTTAACTAATGGATGCACACGCCCTTCAAAGTTACGGTTACCCGAAAGTACAGATGCCACGTTTAGATCATGACACTGAATTGCATCTTCAATTGGTTCAGGTAAAGGACCTGAGTTACCAATACACGTTGTACAACCATATCCGACCAAGTTATAGCCCAACTCATCTAAATACGGCGTAAGCCCAGCCGCCAATAAATAGTCGGTCACGACTTTAGAACCAGGCGCAAGTGAACTTTTTACCCACGGTTTACGCTGCAAACCCTTTTCAATTGCTTTTTTAGCAAGTAAACCGGCTGCCAACATTACACTTGGGTTAGAAGTATTGGTACATGAAGTAATTGCTGAGATGACGACATCACCATGATTCAACGGATATTCTTGTCCTTCAATTACACAAGATGGGCTTTCATGCTGAATATTGGCTTTGGTCGCTTCTACAGCCGTACCGCCACCGCCTTCATTTTCTAAACGTTCTTTCGCTTCTTTGGCTGGCTTAAGGGTTAATTCCATGAGCGCATTAAACGTTTTAGGTACTTCCGATAAAAGCACACGGTCTTGAGGGCGTTTTGGACCTGCCAAACTTGCCTGAACCGTACTCATATCTAAACTTAACGTATCTGTAAACACAGGTTCATCACCCGCATTACGCCATAAACCTTGCGCCTTGCTATATGCTTCCACCAATGCAATACGGTCACTTTGACGACCTGTTAATTTCAAATAACCCAAAGTCACTTCATCAATTGGGAAGAAACCACAAGTTGCACCATATTCAGGCGCCATATTGGCAATGGTTGCACGGTCAGCAAGTGGTAAATCGGCTAGACCATCGCCATAGAATTCTACAAATTTACCTACCACACCTTTTTGGCGAAGCATTTGAGTAATGGTGAGCACCAAGTCAGTTGCCGTAATCCCTTCTTGTAATTTGCCGGTTAGTTTAAAACCGATCACTTCAGGAATGAGCATAGAAATAGGTTGGCCTAACATGGCAGCTTCTGCTTCAATACCCCCAACTCCCCAACCTAATACCCCTAGACCATTAATCATGGTGGTATGTGAGTCTGTACCCACTAAGGTGTCAGGGAAAGCAAAGGTTTGTCCGTCGTCTTCACCTAACCACACTGCTTGAGCCAAATACTCTAAATTGACCTGATGGCAAATACCGGTACCCGGTGGCACGACACTAAAGTTATTAAATGCAGATTGTCCCCAACGCAAAAATTGATATCGCTCGCCATTTCGCTGCATTTCAATTTGAACGTTTTCTTCAAAAGCCTGATCATCGGCAAAATGGTCTACCATCACAGAGTGGTCAATAACCAGATCTACAGGTGATAACGGATTAATTTTTTCAGGGTCGCCCCCCGCTTCAGCCATTGCAGCACGCATTGCGGCTAAGTCAACGACTGCCGGAACGCCGGTAAAATCTTGCATTAAAACCCGTGCAGGTCGATATTGAATTTCTTGATCTGAGGTACGGGTTTTTAGCCACTCAGCTAAAGCATAAATGTGTTCTGTTTTAACACTGAGCTGATCTTCAAACCGTAATAAGTTTTCCAACAGTACTTTTAATGATTTCGGCAGTTTGGCAATGTCACCTAGCTTTTTCTCGGCTTGGGTTAAGCTAAAAATCTGATAATTGCTGGAACCTACTGTTAGCGTCTGTAAAGCATTAAAACTATTGATATTGCTATACTTAGCCATTGGGTTATCCTCCCATGTCTGGCAATGTTATTTTTCACGTTTTTACATGTTGTTTTCTTACTTTAAGCTTCTTTTTTAATCGCTGTGTTTTGTTTTAGTTACTATTTCTAATCTTTGATTTTTATTACGATAATTTCAAAGCAGATAAAGAGTTTTTCCACAGCAAATCTGCTAATTCTGACTCTGCCATATTTAAATTTTCAGCCAAACTTTTTAGTACATAAGGTAAATTCACAGGCGTATTTCGAGTACGATGCTCAGTTGAAGTTTGGCAGCAAAGTGGCGTCATATCAGGACAGTCTGTTTCAATCACTAAATACTCGGCACCTATAGCCTGCACAACCGTATGAAGCTTTTTCGCATTGGGGTTCGTGATTTGCCCTGTCACACCAATTTTAAAACCAAGCTTAATCAGACCTTTTGCCTCCTCTACTCCGCCACTAAAGGCATGAGCAATGCCACCAAGTTTAAACTTATGCGCTTTTAATAGTGCGAGCACATCGCCATGTGCTTTTCGTATATGAAGCAACACCGGTTTTTGGTATTGAGTTGCCAAATCTAACTGATCAGCAAAATACTGTTTTTGCTTGGCATATATATCGGGCTGCTTGTGTTCTTTTAAGAAAGTATCTAAGCCGATTTCTCCTATTGCAACGCACTCTTCTTGCTGCAAAATCTGTTCAAGATGAGAAAGATGCTCTGGTTTGTGCTGCTCAATATAAAACGGATGCAATCCCGGTGCTAAATAAGAAGTAGGTACATTCTCCCACTGCTTGAGCTGATGATGGGTTTGTACCAACTCATCAAAACGTGACTGTAAAAAGCCAATTAACACCAAAGCATCCACACCCACTTTTTTAGCTTCAAGTGCTAATTGCTGCCGATCTTCATCAAAATCGGCAACATCAAAATGGGTGTGAGTATCAAACAGATGCATTAGCTGGTACTTTTTACGGCAGGTGTCGAAGCTGGTTTAGCTTTAGGCTGCGGCAGATATTCTTCTTTCAATACATCTTGTAATTGGTCATATGGAATAACTAAACGAGGTAGCCCGACCACATAAGGTCCAATTTCATATTCGCCATATTGAAGAATCAAGCCTTGGTCACCTAACAGAAAATTTTCTGTGAGTTTAAACGGCCAAGCTTGCTCATATTCACTCACACTATTTGCAAGTTTTGAGTCTGTCACCCAAGCTTTAAACGCTTCATGTGCTAATTTTTCTAAAGCCGCTTTTTTCTCTGGACGTAACAAGTCTTCAAGTTTGACCTGCTTTTCTTTCTTTAAGTCAAAATTATAATATTGCTGCGCTGCCGAGCCATGTGCCCCGCCTAAATAGCTACTACTATTTACAACAACGGTTACGACTTTACCTTGAGACTGTATGATTTTAGGTTTCACCAACAGATTAATTTGGTGATTACTACTTAGAGCCTTTAACTCATTGTCCAAATCAATAAATGAATTTGCATAGCGCTGAACCTGAGCATCGAAACTATCTTGTTGCTCTGTAGTGGCAGCTGCTGAAGCTTCTGTCTTCTTATCAGCTTGTGCTGCTTTTGCATCAGGTTCTGCAATTTCAAGAATCTGACCGAGTGCTTTTAAAACTTGTTGATCAATAATCTTATCAATAAAAGGGAAATTACTTTGTAGGCGTTCTACCGTAAATTCAGGACAAGTTTTACCATCACAATCCGGTAAAGTCACTTTACTTGGAACTGTTTCCCCTTTCAAAGTCAGTTCTACAGGCTTTTGTTCAACCACAGCCGGTTTTTGCTGATCTTCCGACTCTTTAGGATCACTTTTAGGCTGACATGCCACCAAAAATATCGCAGAAGCAAGTAGCGTTAAACGTAGCGAAGCCTTAGAAGTTAACATCATATTTTGCCTTTATTCTGAGAAGATTATGCATAACTCATATGAAGTTAGCGCATCTACAAGTAGGTTGCAAATTCTGCTACCAACTTAAAACATTTGTTCATAAACCTGAGGTTGCAATATTTTTTTCGTTTGTTCTGTTGTTAAATAAATATCAAGTTGAGGCGCATCTTTCGTAATCTGATTTGCCTGATAGTGCAAACCTACCCCTTCACCATCAAAGAACCAGTCAGCTTGTCCCCAATATAAAGTTTTTGGGGCTTGTTTTTTGACATCGGCAGTTTGCTTTTTCAACCAGTCCTGATACGCGGTTTGAACAATTTGATGTACTGTCGGTTGCTGGTCTTTTTTAAGCACATCAAGCAACGTTAAGTTTTTATGCAGTTTACGATCAGCCACGAAAAAATAATAACGGTCTTTTATGGTGATCTCTTCTTGTTTACTGTCTAAAGCCAATTGCAATAACACATACTGATTACGCTGCGAGGCAATGCGTGTACGAATGTGTAACTCATAAGCACGATTTTTAGAATATTTATCTTGCCATTCATCCGACTTTTTCACGTAAGCATTAATCGCTTGTTGAAGGCTTAAATCTTTTTTCAAATTAATTTGAGCTTGAATAACTTTCGCCTGATTTTTTTCAATCCAGCTATTTAACCACGCATCTTGGGTTTTTATGGTTTGAATATCGACATCAATACAATTTTTCTTTTCACAAAACGGCAATGCATAACTTGCTTTGGTTTCGGTCAAATTTAAATAAGGTAAAACCTCTGCTTTCTCAACCGGATGGTCTTGAGTAGAAGCTGAATTTTCTTGAGAAGATGATGAAGACTGAGGCTTTTTCCAGACAAATACACAAATAGCCAAAATTAGAGCTATGGCTGCAACCACAAGCGCAATAATTGTCTTTTTACTCAAGTTCATTTCATCATCCTTTCTTATTTTTCAAAACAAAACAGCTTCTATTCGAAGCTGTTTGTCACATTTACATGATTAGTGTTCACGTGTGCTACGGAACTCAATATCAGGCCAACGCTCTTGCATAATCTGCAAGTTCACTCGGCTTGGCGCAAGATACGTTAAGTGTCCGCCACCATCAATAGAAAGTTGGTCATGTGCCTTTTTCTTAAACTCGTTAAGAATCTTTTCATCATCACAATGAATCCAGCGCACTGTATTTACACTTACTGGCTCATAAACACAGTCAACTTTATATTCTTCTTTCAAGCGGTAAGCAACAACGTCGAACTGAAGTACACCCACAGCACCCACGATCAAATCATTGCTAATTTGTGGCATAAATACCTGAGTTGCACCTTCTTCAGACAACTCTTTCAAACCTTTTTGCAACTGTTTTGACTTTAATGGGTCTTTCAAACGTACACGGCGGAACATTTCCGGCGCGAAGTGAGGAATACCTGTGAAGTGCAAGTTTTCACCGCTAGTGAAAGTATCACCAATCTGGATTGTACCGTGGTTGTGTAAACCAATAATATCGCCCGGCCATGCTTCTTCTAAGTGCTCACGCTCGCCTGCAAGGAAAGTCAACGCATCACTAATACGAACTTCTTTACCAATACGTACGTGATTCATTTTCAGGCCTTTCTCGTATTTACCTGAACAAATACGCATGAAGGCAATACGGTCACGGTGTTTAGGGTCCATGTTGGCTTGAATTTTAAATACAAAGCCAGAGAAACCTTCTTCTTTTGCTTCAACCATACGCTCTTGCGTTGGATGTGCTTTAGGTTCAGGTGCCCAGTTCATAAATGCATCGAGAACGTGGTCAACACCAAAGTTACCTAATGCTGTACCAAATAAAACAGGCGTTTGTTTACCTTGTAAGAAAAGTTCACGATCTAATGGCTCATTTGCCATTTGTACAAGCTCAAGTGACTCTTCAAAAGAAGCCCACGCTAACTCACCAACTTTTTCACGAATATCAGCGTGATTATAGCCATCACGTACTTCAATATCGGTAATGGTTGAACCAAAACCTGCTTTGTAGACATACAATTTATCTTCAAGAATATTGTATACACCAGCAAAGTCACGACCCATACCAAGTGGCCATGTAATTGGTACACAGCGAATGTTTAAGACATTTTCAATTTCATCTAACAACTCAAGTGGCTCACGAATTTCACGGTCCATTTTGTTGACGAATGAAATAATTGGTGTGTCACGCATACGACACACTTCCATCAATTTGATGGTACGTTCTTCGACACCTTTTGCACCATCAATCACCATTAGTGCAGAGTCAACAGCAGTAAGGGTACGATAAGTATCTTCCGAGAAGTCTTCGTGCCCCGGTGTATCGAGTAAGTTAATCGTGTGACCTTTATATGGGAACTGCATAACAGACGTGGTGATCGAAATACCACGTTCTTTTTCCATTTCCATCCAGTCAGATGTAGCTGCACGATCAGATTTACGGCTTTTTACCATCCCTGCAACTTGAATCGCTTTACCCCATAACAACAGTTTTTCTGTCATGGTGGTTTTACCGGCATCGGGGTGGGAAATAATAGCAAATGTGCGTCGTTGAGCGACCTGTGCCGCTAACTCATCTTTAAAACTCATGAAATACACCTACTGCGGAGATTGCAGTGCCAAAGATCTAAAGTCGATCAAAATAAAAATTGGCGTAATTGTAGCAGATTTATAGGTCCTGTTTAGAGATTGTTGAGTTGTCTATCCGTGTTTTCATATTTGGAATATTTTTAATTGAGCCATTAAAAAAGCCTGTTCAATATCAACAGGCTTTTACGTATGAACTGAACAGCTTATGCCAATTTCTTTTCTTCAATAAATTGGACATCGGCAATTTGTGCATCCCAAAACTCAGTCCACAGTGCACAATAATCAAGACATAGTTGAGTCAAGCTTTCATAGTCATCTTTGGTAATGGCTTGAGCCAACGCAAACCAAAGGTCATCTTGATGGTCATCATCAGCAGCTTCAGCTGTTTCATCTGTTGAAACGCCATGTACATGGTAATAACCACCACCCTCAACATCGATATTTACAAACTTGGTTGCTTGTCGCAATGGTGGGCTAAAAAGAATAACTTCTTCTTCTGCCACCGCCAATAATGCCACCACATTAATATAACTATCGTAAGAAGCTTCTAAAAATGTTCTCACCTGATCTGCAATTTTTGAAGGTTTATAATTACGGCGGTCAGCCTCAGTCAAACCATAGTCATTTAGCAAATCTTCATATAATGGATAATGTGCATATTCAGGATTGCCTAAATAATAATTATCTTTATCTAAACCCGGTCGAAAACCAAATTCATCTAATATATTTAAGCTCAACAACACCCGTGGAAACATTTTAGCGCCCGAGTGAAGCTTTGGCTCCAATTGTTTTGTCAGAAACTGCGCCTTTAATAAAGCATCGGTAAAAATCTGAACAATGGCATGACGATATTCTAAATGAATACGAGTCAGGGTTTGTTTATCAAGATAACCGTTATTTAATATTTCAATTGCAGGGTGTTTACTTACTGGCAATTGCGCAATTTTATTCCTTAATTGTTTGAGAAACTGTAAGTTTTCTTCCCATTGTGAAGCGGGAATACTATCTTTCATCCCCTGCAATGCTTTTTCTCTTGGATTATTAAAGTCTTCAAATTTTTTTGACATAATCATTCTCAATAAAAAGTTTTTCTTATAGTTAAGCTAAAGGCTATCCCTCTATTTCCATTACGTATTCGAACGTAAAAAGGATAAATTCCGTATACCCATACTTAACGAATTGATATTATGTTTATTATCTCAACAAATCAATGGATTAATTAATATTATTTAAAAAAGTAAACTATTGCCAATAAAATATTTATTTCTTTATTTATCAAGGCAAACCAAGCTATTGAATAAATATAATTTTTTAAATATCATTAAATAAGTTTTATTTAAGCTTTCATACTTTACAATAGCAAAGTTAATCAAAAAATATCTATGACGGGGCAACCAATGTCAAAAAGAGAAACGATTATAACAACAGCAATGACCCTTTTTAATCAGAAAAGTTATACCTCTATTGGGGTAGACAAAATTATTGCTGAATCTAAAGTTGCAAAAATGACTTTTTATAAGTACTTCTCTTCTAAAGAAGTTTTAATTGAAGAGTGTCTTCGCCGAAGAATTTTAGAAGTCCAAACTTCTTTATTAGATAAAGTTAATAGTGTAGATGACCCATTAAATAAACTGAAAAGTATTTTTAATTGGTATATCGACTGGATTAACACTGAAGATTTTAGTGGTTGTTTATTTAAAAAAGCAACGATAGAAGTCCTGCAGCTCTATCCTTCTATTAAAAAACAAGTAAATAAATACCGTGAATGGATTTACAGTTTAGTTTTATCTATATTTTTAGAGTTAGAAATTGAAGATCCAAAAGTATTAAGCAGTCTTTTTCTTAACATTATAGATGGGCTTATTATTGACGGGACTATTAACAAACCAGAAATTAACTCTGAAGAAACATGGTCTTATATAAATAAACTCATTGAACTTGAAACAAAACAAAAATATGAAGCCGCTTAAAAAAATTTAATTATTACGGCCCTTTACCATATTATAAGTTTTATTTTTGAAGATGAGAGGATCTGTAATACATGATCTATCAGGTGATCAGATCTGTTTTTTATCTGGTTCAATATAAAGTTCAGGCCGATATGTTTTAAAAGCACAACCGCCTGAACTCTATATAAATTTAGTTATTCTAAATATATCAATTAATAAACATATAGATTTTAATAAGTTAATCTTTAAGAAAAATACCCTTTAAAATATAAGCGAATAACAGTTCTCTCGTATCACCCCTAGTTTCATCTAGCAGCTGAATAATGGCACCATCTAATGTAAATAAAAACATATCGCTATCGCTTTTCGTAGTGTCTTTCTTCACAGTTAAAAGCAATTTATAAACTTCAGTAGTTAACCAATGCCGATATTGTACAACCACTTGATAGGCTGCGGGATAGAGTTTCTCAATTTCAAAAATAGCCCTAAATAGCAAGTGGTAATAACCATCCAGACTAGTATGTAAAAAGAAAATCTTTTTGAGTTTTTCACGCAAGATTAAATCTTTTTGTATGTAAATGATTGAGCGCACTTGTTCTTTTAAGACGTCTTTTTGAAAGTTTAGGCACATTTCAATAAGCCGTTCTTTAGAGTGGAAATAGTTATAAAACGAAGCTTTTGGCACCTCTGCTTCTCGCACAATGCGGTCTACTCCTACGTTATGAAAACCATGTTTATTAAAAAGATATCGAGACTTATGGAGGACGCTTAACGCGCGAAATGAGAGATCTGAATATGGCATATAGTTACCGTTATAAAATAATTTCTTGTTGTGTTTAAAAGAGATAAAACGGCTGCAACTTTTGCTCTAAGCAAAAAAAGCATGCAAAGGCCCCAAAGACTGCCCTAACGCATCTCAAGTTTTATTGTTGATATGATTTTTTAGTCGTGAAGAACTGACGCCTGAAAACCTAAAGGTGATCAAACTGCATAAAGACTAACTGGGAGGTGTAAAAATAGTATGCATAGCCAACTCCTTATTTGGGGAGTTCTGCCAAAGCATTAATAAAAGATTATGGTGGCAGAACGAGCAAGGGTTCGCAGACTGATAGTAAAGAATCAGCACACCCAAAGGTGTCCCTCACTCGTCCTACCGCAACGAGCGAGGGACGATTGTACACACAAGACTACTCCTCAGAGGGAATAATCTGATGCCTTTACTAATCGGTCTGCGACAACCGGCTGGCAATGTAGGCCAGCAGGCAAAGGATAATCTGAGAGTTTAGAAGTGTCAATGTAGAATTTATGACAAGTTTTAAAAATTCTTATTATTTTTCATTAGATTAACTAAATTATTATTTTATATATTATATTAAGCAGTACTTTTAAATTTAACCTAATATCTAGGTTAAACAAAATGAGCGCCTTGCGACTGAATCAGTTGCCCTACATTTACAGGCATACCCAACAAATAACCTTGGAACTGCTGACAGCCCAAGCGCGTTAAAATCTCAACTTGTTGCTGTGTTTCCACCCCTTCGGCTGTTACGGTTAAACCTAACTTTTTCGCCAAATGAATAATACTTTCTAAAATAACTTCTTCTTTTGAGCCTGGCTTTAAATCGACAATAAATCCACGGTCAATTTTAAGTTCATCGACTGGTAAATCTTTTAAATATAAGAAGCTTGAGTGCCCTGTCCCAAAGTCATCAATTGCCACCCGAATACCCATATCGCGCAGTCGTTCACAAGCACGAATGCTTAAGTCGATATGCCGCATTGCGGTTGATTCGGTAATTTCAATAATGAGGTGATGAGGCTGAATTTGATATTTTTTTAGCAAGCCTTCGAGAGTACTAAAGAGCTTTTTATTTTCGAACTGCAAGGCCGATAAATTGACTGCAATAGGATAAAACTGCGTATTGCTACGTTCCCATTCCTGAATTTGTTGGCAAGCTTGCTCAAGCGCCCAATATCCCATTGGAATAATTAAACCTGTCTTTTCCGCGCCACCAATAAACATATGCGGTGTCAGCATACCTAAAGACGGATGGTTCCAGCGAATGAGTGCTTCTACCCCACAAATCTCAAGATTGGTATTAAATTTTGGCTGATAGTAGAGAACAAATTGTTTTTCTTCGACTGCTTTGTATAAATCATTGATCAGTTTTGACTGACTTCTTGTTTCTTGTTGATGGGTAGAATAACTAAAGACGGTATAAGTATTGCGGCCCTGCTCTTTAGACATCAGCATGGCAGCATCGGCATTCATTAGCAGGTCTTGAACATTTTGCCCATGTTCAGGGAACAGTGCGATACCTAGACTTGCTGAAATATTAATTTCTTTACCGGAAATTTGGTAACTGTCTTGAATAAGATGTAATACTTTTTCAGCAAGTTGCATTGCCTCTTCAGTATCAGTGTTTTCAGCAATGAGTAAAAACTCATCCCCACCAATTCTAAGCAATTTACATTTTTCATTGAGTTGCCAATGTAAACGATTGGCCATTTGTATAAGCAGTTGATCACCAATGTGGTGTCCAAACGCGTCATTTACCGATTTAAAACGGTCTAAATCAATATAGAGAAAAGCAATTTTTTGGTCTTTATAACGGTGATCTGAAAGGAGAACTTCGGCGTAATCCACTAAATAAAGTCGGTTTGGTAATTTAGTTAAGTTATCTTGAATAGAGAGGTTAGCTAATTCTTTATTGGCTTTGCGCAGTTCTAGATTTCGCTGGTTCAGTCGTTGTTCCAGCACGGCAACAATAAAACTCGCGACCAGCACCAGACAGGTAACCAAAATAATTGTAAATAGCAGCAAGTCATGTTCAGCCTGATATTGGCTTACAAACTTATCGGTAATATTTGTCGAAATAAGTGCTGTATAGTGCATCCCCGTAATACTTAGGGTCATCATCACTGCAAAGGCTAATTTTAAACTTATACGGTGACGTTCACTTTCTTTTAATTTATAGGCCAGCAAGAAAGCTAGCCCCGACCCGCTCATGGCAATTAAGACAGAAAATAAAATAAGAAAGGAAGTGTAGTCTTTCTTATAAATATCAATATTCCAGCCTAACATACTCACATAATAAGAAGCAGAAATTCCAATTCCCATAATGACTGAGCTTAAAATGAGTCTAAATATAGGAAGTGTAAAACGAGAAGTCAGCCAAATTGCGACACTTGAAAGTACAGCACTAATGCCAAAAGCCAGTGTAATTAAAGGAACGTTCGAGGAAGCTGCTTCAAATAAATGGTAAGCATGCATGCCGACAATATGGACAATACTAATCGCTGCTGCGAGTAATAATCCATTGAGTAATAAAATAAACGGCTCAATCTTTTTATAAGTTTGCTTAAATATTAACTGCTCCATGGAAATCACAATATAGCAAATAGCGCCAGCCGCAATAAAAGAGCCGACGATCAATGTGCTATCGTAATCAACATGACCCATATTGGACTTCCATGATTATTCAATACTTTTTTTTATTTTGTTCAACTCATTGCACAAAATACAATTAAACACGTTAAAGAAAAATTAGTAAATTCGACTTTTTTAGTCAGTTATAAACAATAACATTATCTAACATTTGGTCAAGTATTTTTTACTTTAGAAATCAATAAAGTAAACAAAAATTAAGCATCCAATTATATGAAAAATATAGGATTTCTTAAGTCTAGGTCAATTGACCTTAATGATGTTTTTTTAAACTTGTTTTAGGGGCTAATAAAATAAAAAACCCTGCATTTAGCAGGGTTCTTTTAAAAACAATAGAAAAGAGAATTAGTTTTTCTCTTTGTCTACGATCTTATTCGCTTGAATCCAAGGCATCATCGCACGTAATTTAGCACCAGTTTGTTCAATACCATGTGCAGCATTTTGACGACGACGAGCTGTCATAGATGGGTAGTTCAACGCACCTTCTTGAATGAACATCTTCGCGTATTCACCAGATTGAATACGTTTTAATGCATTACGCATTGCTTCACGAGACTGTTCATTGATTACTTCAGGACCAGTTACATATTCACCGTACTCAGCATTGTTAGAAACTGAGTAGTTCATGTCAGCGATACCGCCTTCGAACATCAAGTCAACGATTAACTTAAGTTCGTGTAAGCATTCGAAGTAAGCCATTTCTGGTGCATAACCAGCTTCAACCAAAGTTTCGAAGCCCATTTTCACAAGTTCAACTGCACCACCACAAAGAACTGCTTGCTCACCGAATAAGTCAGTTTCAGTTTCTTCACGGAATGAAGTTTCGATAATACCTGTACGGCCACCACCTACGCCAGAAGCGTAAGAAAGCGCAACATTACGTGCATTACCAGAAGCGTCTTGGTGAATTGCGATTAGGTCAGGAACACCTGAACCACGTTGGAATTCTGAACGTACAGTGTGACCAGGAGCTTTAGGCGCAACCATGATTACGTCTAAGTCTTTACGTGGAACAACTTGGTTATATAGAACAGAGAAACCATGAGCAAATGCTAAAGTCGCGCCTTCTTTGATGTTTGGCTCAATCACGTCACGGTAAAGTTGTGATTGGAATTCATCTGGAGTCAAAATCATTACGAGGTCAGCTTGCTTAACTGCTGCTGGGACTTCAGCAACTTTAAGACCAGCGTTTTCAGCTTTCTTCCAAGAAGCTGAACCAGCACGTAAACCTACAGTTACGTCTACACCTGAGTCTTTAAGGTTAAGTGCATGGGCATGACCTTGAGAACCGTAACCAATAATCGCAACTTTCTTGCTTTGGATGATTGATAAGTCACAGTCTTTATCGTAAAAAATTTGCATTTGTGTTCTCCGCTAAAATACTTTTTAAAAAATTAAATGGCTAAAACTTTTTCGCCACGGGCGATACCTGATACACCTGAACGAACGACTTCAAGAATGGTGTTTTCTGCAAGCGCATCGATAAAACCATCTAATTTTTCAGTTGTCCCTGCTATTTGAATGGTATAGGTCGTTGGTGTCACGTCTACAATTTGCGCACGGAAAATATCCGCAGTGCGTTTAATTTCAGCACGTGAAGCACCCAATGCTTTTACTTTGATTAGCATGAGTTCACGCTCAATGTGTGAACCTTCTGATAAATCAACTACTTTTACCACCTCAACAAGCTTGTTGAGCTGTTTCGTAATTTGTTCGATCTTATGGTCATCGCCATAAGTCGTTAACGTCAAACGCGATAATGTCGGATCTTCGGTTGGTGCAACATTAAGTGTTTCAATGTTGTAGTTACGTTGACTGAATAAGCCCACCAAACGAGAAAGCGCACCAGCTTCGTTTTCAACGAGTACAGAAATAATGTGTCTCATTAAATGCGCTCCCCTTTAGAAATCCACATATCACGCATAGATTGACCTGCAACCTGCATTGGATAAACGTGTTCGCTACGGTCAACCATAACGTTGATAAATACGCATTTATCATTGATTGCCATTGCTTCTGCAAGCTTCGATTCAAGTTCATCGGCATGATTAATTTGAATGCCTACATGACCATAAGCTTCCATTAACTTGGCAAAGTCAGGTAATGACTCAACATAAGAACTTGAATGACGACCTTCATAGTTCATATCTTGCCATTGTTTCACCATACCTAATGCACGGTTGTTCAAGCACAAGATTTTTACGTTCAAGCCATATTGTTTACAGGTTGAAAGTTCCTGAATACACATCTGAATTGAAGCTTCACCCGTAATACAAACAACTTGCTGGTCTGGGAAAGCAAGCTTCGCAGCCATTGCATAAGGTAAACCAACACCCATGGTGCCAAGACCACCTGAGTTGATCCATTGGCGAGGACGTTTGTACTTATAATAAAGTGCACCAAACATCTGATGTTGACCTACGTCAGAAGTAATAATGGCATCGCCATTGGTCACTTTATATAAAGTTTCAACAACCTGCTGTGGCTTCATAGTGCCATCAGATGGATTTTCATATTTCAAACCATGAACTTTGCGCCATTCATTGATTTGAGACCACCAAGCCGCAATTGCTTCAGGATTTGGTTTAGACACATTTAATTGTTTTAACTGTGCCAACATTTCTTGAAGAACTGGCTCTACTGCACCAACGATCGGAATATGCGCCATAATCGTTTTTGAAATGGTTGCAGGGTCGATATCGACATGAATCACTTTTGAGTTCGGGCAGAACTTGGCTGGGTTATTTGTTACGCGGTCATCAAAACGCGCACCAATCGCCAAAATTACGTCTGCATGGTGCATTGCCATATTGGCTTCATATGTACCGTGCATACCCAACATGCCAATAAACTGTGGGTCATCGCCCGGGAATCCGCCTAACCCCATAAGTGTGTTAGTTACCGGATAACCAAGTAAATGCGCAAGTTCGGTTAATAACGCAGAAGCATTCCCTTGTACGACACCACCGCCTGTATAAATAACAGGACGTTTTGCAGTTAGTAATTCATCAATTGCTTTACGAATTTGACCAGAGTGGCCGCGTGAAGGTGGTTGATATGAACGCATCTTCACTTTTTCAGGATATTCGTATGCAAACTTTTCTGCAGGGTTAGTCGCATCTTTAGGAATATCGACTACAACTGGACCAGGGCGCCCACTTGATGCGATATAGAATGCTTTTTTAATAATTGCAGGGATTTCACTTGCGTGGCGGACCTGAAAGCTGTGTTTCACGATAGGACGTGAAATACCAACCATGTCAGTTTCCTGGAAAGCGTCTTCACCAATCAGATGTGATGCAACCTGGCCAGACAAAACCACCATTGGGATTGAGTCCATATAAGCTGTTGCAATTGGAGTTACTGTATTGGTTGCGCCTGGACCAGAAGTGACCAGTACTACGCCAGTCTTACCTGTAGCACGCGAGTAGGCATCTGCCATATGACCAGCAGCTTGCTCATGGCGCACGAGGTAATGATTGATTTTGTCTTGTTGAAATAGCGCATCATAAATATGTAATACTGCGCCGCCTGGATAACCAAAAACATGTTCAACGCCTTCGTCCGCAAGAGCGCGAACGAGCATTTCACCACCAGATAAAAGTTCCAACGTGATTCACCCTAAAATCTTATATCACTATTTTATGGAAGGCATAAATAGTGTTTCATTCATTGAATTGTCTGCACTGTTATAGCACACATATTGTCTAGTTTTCGTTGCAATAGAAAAATTTCTGTTTTTCAGCTGTATAAGCTGTTTTAACATTAATAAAGCATGTCTGGATATACATACTTTAGTAAAATCAATCTCTCGGCTAGAGAGAATGTCTATTACAAAACATGACAGTTATTCGAAGGGTGATCGAGTAAATGCATATAAAACTAGAGAAAGCATTTTTGTTGTTTCTATATACAAAGTCAAGAATAAAGAAAAGGTTTTTCCATAAAAAAATTTAGCTGCTGCTTTTTTAATCTAATATTAAATCGTGAATTTACTCTTCTTAGCTCATTATTTATTAAAAATTCATTATTTTTATATAAAACGATCCATTGTAAATTGCTTATTTATAAAGTTTATTTAAATATAATCAGTTTACATTGGGGAAGAACTGATATGAATTTATCTTATTTAAAAACAAGCCTGTATACAGCCGCTACAACAGCGATTTTACTTTGCTCAAGTCAAAGTCAGGCACAGCAATATTATAAATGGATGGATCAAAGTGGCTCGACACATTACACCACGACGCCACCACCTAAAGGAGCGAAACATTTGAACAAAGTTTCGACTTACGGCAGTCAACCATTGTTGAAAAATCCAACATCAAACTCAGAACAACCATCTCAGGATAAAGATAAAGTCGTGCAAGAAGTAACTAACGTAGCAGTGGAAAAAGGTGCACCTGCTGTCTCGGTCCCACCTGCCCCGTCTGTATCGGCACCAAGATAATTAAAATGAGAGTGGTGAATATTTTTACCACTCTTTGATTATTTAAAATAAACAAGAATAGATTGGGAAATTTTATAGCGCAGATTAAAAGATAAAATCCTGCTCTAAAAACTGACATTTTCCTCTATTTTGCGCTATGCTGTGCAGCAATCTTTCATTTCAATTTTCGTTGTATAGCTTACGTCTATGACTATTTCTCACATTGACCCAGAATATCAAGCAAACACGATTGAACCATCAGTCCAACAAGATTGGGAAAATCGTAAAGTCTTTAAAGTTGCCGACACTGTCGAAGGTAAACATCGCTACATCCTGTCAATGTTCCCTTACCCAAGTGGCAAACTGCACATGGGTCATGTGCGTAACTATACCATTGGCGATGTAATTAGCCGTTTTTACCGTTTAAAAGGCGAAACCGTATTACAACCTATGGGTTGGGATGCATTTGGTTTACCAGCAGAAAACGCTGCAATTGCCCATAAAGTTGCTCCGGCAAAATGGACATTTGAAAACATCGCTTACATGCGTGACCAATTAAAAAAATTAGGTTTATCTGTAGATTGGGACCGTGAATTTGCAACGTGTACACCAGAGTACTATCACTGGGAACAATGGTTGTTCGTTCAGCTTTATAAAAAAGGTTTAATCTACCGTAAACTTTCAACAGTAAACTGGGACCCGGTTGACCAAACAGTTTTGGCAAACGAACAAGTTGAAAATGGTCGTGGCTGGCGTTCAGGTGCATTGGTTGAAAAACGCGATATTCCAATGTACTACTTCCGTATTACAGACTATGCACAAGAATTATTAGACGACCTAGACACTCTACAAGACGGCTGGCCTCAACAAGTGTTGACCATGCAGCGTAACTGGATTGGTCGATCTACTGGTATGGAAATTACCTTCCCATCTGCCAATACTGAAATTTATGCTGACGGCTTAACTGTTTATACAACACGTGCCGACACACTTATGGGTGTGACGTACGTTGCCGTTGCAGCAGAACACCCTCTTGCGCTTAAAGCTGCTGAAAATAACCCTGAATTGGCTGCATTTATTGAAGAATGCCGCATGGGTTCAGTTGCAGAAGCTGACTTGGCTACAGCCGAGAAGAAAGGTATGGCAACAGGTTTGTTTGTAAAACACCCTGTAACTGGCGAAGAGCTTCCTGTCTGGATTGCGAACTACGTATTAATGTCTTACGGTTCTGGCGCAGTAATGGCTGTACCAGCACATGATGAACGTGACTTTGAATTTGCTAACAAGTTCAACTTGCCAATTAAGCAAGTCATTGATGCCAAAGGTGCTGACGATGCAGACTACTCTGCTACCGAGTGGCAAGAATGGTACGGCTCTAAAGAAGGTAAACTGGTTAACTCTGGCGAGTTTGACGGTCTAGAATTCCAAGCTGCATTTGATGCATTCCTTGCGAAATTAGAACCACAAGGTTTAGCAAATTCTAAAGTTCAATTCCGTTTACGTGACTGGGGTGTTTCTCGTCAACGTTACTGGGGTTGTCCAATTCCAATGATTAACTGTGATACTTGTGGTCAAGTCACAGTTCCTGAAGATCAACTTCCGGTTGTATTACCAACTGACGTTGTTCCAGATGGTTCAGGTAATCCACTAAATAAAATGCCTGAATTCTATGAAACGAAATGTCCTTGCTGTGGTGGCGATGCACGCCGTGAAACAGATACATTGGACACATTCGTAGAATCATCTTGGTACTACGCACGCTATGCATCTCCAGACTTTACTGGTGGTATGGTAAAACCTGAAGCAGCTAAAAACTGGCTTCCTGTAAACCAGTATATTGGTGGTGTTGAACACGCGATTCTTCACTTACTTTATGCACGTTTCTTCCACAAATTAATGCGTGATGAAGGTGTCGTACAAGGTAATGAGCCATTTACCAACTTGTTAACTCAAGGCATGGTGCTTGCAGATACTTTCTACCGTGAAGCAGAAAATGGTAAGAAAACTTGGTTTAACCCTGCTGACATCGAATTAGAACGTGATGAGAAAGGTCGCATCATTTCTGCAAAATATTCAGGTGATGGTCAAGAAGTGATTATCGGCGGACAAGAAAAAATGTCCAAGTCGAAAAATAACGGTATTGACCCACAAGCCATTATTGATCAATACGGCGCAGATACAGCTCGTGTATTTATGATGTTTGCTGCACCACCAGATCAATCTTTAGAATGGTCTGATGCAGGTGTTGAAGGTGCAAACCGTTTCTTGAAACGTGTATGGCGTCTGGTAGCAAGCTTCCTTGAAAAAGGAAACTCTGCAACAGCAATCGATAAAGCAAACTTGTCTAAAGATGCTCAAGATTTACGTCGTAAGACACACGAAACCATTCAAAAAGTAAGTGATGATATTGAGCGTCGTCATGCGTTCAATACTGCAATTGCTGCATTGATGGAATTGTTAAACGCAAGCAATAAGTTTGAAGCAAAAGATGACAATGACGTTGCTGTAGAACGTGAAGCAATCACCACATTGTTAACGTTACTTGCTCCATTTGCTCCGCATTTAAGCCAGACTTTATTGGCTCAGTTTGGTACGGACTTAACAGAAGCAACTTTCCCTGAAGTTGATGCTTCTGCATTAACCCGCAATACTCAAACGATTGTTGTACAAGTAAATGGTAAACTTCGCGGTAAACTTGAAGTTTCTGTTGATATTTCTAAAGATGAGTTATTAGCTCAAGCGAAAGCATTACCAGAAGTTCAGCAGTTCTTAACAGGACCAACCAAAAAAGAGATTGTGGTTCCAAACAAATTGGTTAACCTCGTGGTTTAATTACAGGTATTAATGAGAGGATCAAGCATGCACTTAGCCCAACGTTTAGCCGCTGTTGTTTTAACCTTAGGCCTTAGTGCAGGCTTAGTCGGGTGTGGTTTCCATTTAAAAGGAACCAACCCGACTGCGACTCCACTTGTTTATAAAAAATTAAGCCTTGAGTTACCGGCAAAAACCGATGACCTTGAAACACAACTAAAAGTGTATTTAACGGCAAATGGTGTTCAGCTCAGCAATGACAACGACGCCTATGTTCTTCGTGTTTTAGAATACACGCCTCGTCGTCAGCTTCTAAATGGTAAACTTACAGAAGTGTTATTACGCTTGACTGTAACTTTCCAAATTGAAGACCGTCAAGGTAATAAAATTACAGAGCCGCGTACTCTAACCGCAGCTCGTAGTTATCAATATGACTTGGCAACGGTCAACACTGAGAACCAGCAAGAGAGTTACTTGCAACGTATTGTAATTGATGACCTTGCACAGCAAATTACTCGTCAAATTTCAGCCAATCGCTTACCAAAAGCTCAACCATAGACATATCTTTTCTTAAGTAATGAAACTTGACTATTTACAAGCCCTCAAACGCATTCCGGAAGCTCGGGGTGCGTGGATCCTGCATGGACAGGAACCTTTATTAGAACAAAATTTACTCGACACTTTTCGCAAAAGCTGGCAGCAACAAGACATTGAAAGACAGCGCTACGATATTAGTAGTGTAAGTGACTGGAAAAATGTCTTTAATGCACTGAACAGCCTATCTTTATTTTCTCAGCAACTTGCTATTGAAGTTCACGGCAATATCAAGCCCGATGCCAATGGTTTAAAACAGCTAAAAAGTTATATCCAGCATAATGAAACTAACCTGCTGTTAATTGTTTTACCCAAACAAGACAGTAGCAGCTTAAAATCTGCTTTTTTCCAAGTTGTTGAAGCGAACGGTGTGGTGGTTGCTCTTACTGCTAACTATCCGCAAGATCGTCAACGAATATTAGCCGCTGAGGCTGAGAAGTTAGAAATTCAACTCGACAATGATGCTTGGCAGTGGCTCATGCAGCATCATGAGCATAATCTGCTCGCTGCTAAAAATAGCTTGATGCGGGTAAGAGATACTTTTCCAGACCAGAAACTAATTCAAATTGAACAGTTATATGCGTGTCTACAAGATCAGTCTCGTTACACCACTTACGATTTAAGCGATGCGTTATTAGAAGGTAATCTTGCTCAGTCCATTAAGATCTTTCAATATTTAATCGGTTCCGGTGAACCGGAAAGCTTGATCTTATGGACATTAAGTAAAGAAATGCGTTTATTAATGCAGTTGTTTGAACAACCACATAATGCATTACAACTGGGTATATGGAAAACAAAAGTTAGCTTATATCAACAAGCATTAAGAAGACTCAATCCACAGCAATTTTTGGGATGGTCTGCTCTACTTTTACAAATTGATGCCGCAATCAAAGGCATGTCAAATGAGAATGCCCAACATTTAATGCAACAAGCCATTGCCGAGCTGTGTGGAAAAACATTATTTATACATTAGCGCAGCCAAATCATTTGCCTGCTTTATTGAAATATCATAAAAATTCACGTTTTATCCTCATTTGACTCTTATACTAAGTTAAATTTTAGACTTTTCGACCTCTCGCCATGCCAAAAATAAAGCCAATTAAACTCGTAATTATTGTCGTCTGTATCGCCATTATTGCTGTCTTAGCTTGGAAATTCTTAAAGCCTAAACAACAGCAGCCTCAATATATTACAGCAGAGGTAACTCGCGGGGATATTGAGAATAATGTACTTGCAACCGGTACACTTGATGCAACCAAGCTCATTAGTGTGGGTGCTCAGGTATCTGGTCAGGTTAAAAAGATGTATGTGCAGCTTGGTGATCAAGTAAAACAAGGTCAACTTATTGCACAAATTGACTCGACCACCCAAGAAAACAGTTTAAAAACATCTGATGCCAATATTAAAAATTTAGAGGCACAGCGTCTTCAGCAAATCGCTTCTTTAAACGAGAAACAACTCGAATATCGTCGTCAACAACAAATGTATGCTCAAGATGCAACACCTCGTGCAGATTTAGAGTCGGCTGAAGCTGCTTATAAAACAGCTCAGGCACAAGTTAAAGCATTAGATGCACAAATTGAGTCTGCAAAAATAACGCGTTCAACAGCACAAACCAATATTGGCTATACACGTATTGTTGCGCCAACTGATGGTACGGTTGTTGCGATTGTGACTGAAGAAGGTCAAACGGTAAACGCAAACCAAAGCGCTCCAACTATCGTCAAAATTGCAAAACTTCAAAATATGACGATTAAAGCACAGGTGAGTGAAGCCGATATTATGAAAGTGGAAAAAGGTCAGCAGGTCTATTTCACGACCTTAGGTGATGAAACCAAGCGCTATGCAACCTTACGTCAAATCGAACCTGCTCCAGATTCGATCTCTAGTGAATCAAACAGCACCACAAGTTCAACAACCAGCTCAGCTGTTTACTACAACGCTTTATTTGATGTTCCAAATACGGACGGCAAATTGCGTATTGATATGACTGCACAAGTTTATATCGTATTAAATTCAGCAAAAAATGCCTTATTGGTTCCATCTTCTGCGTTAAGTAGCAAACAACTTTCTGGCCAAAGAAAACAGGGGCAATCGGCAGATAAAGCAAGTTCTACTCCAAGTGCAGAACGCAAGTATCAAGGTAACGGCGCCCGTTTAGAACGCTTAAATTTAACTCCTGAACAAAAACAGCTTATTGAACAAGGCAAAGCAACTCTGAGTGTAGTTCGCGTTTTACAAGCAGATGGTACGACTAAACCAACACAAATTTTGGTAGGTATTAATAACCGTGTAAATGCGCAAGTACTTGCTGGATTAAAACAAGGTGACCAAGTTGTAATTGCCGATAGTTCAGAAAACTCTGCAGCTTCTGCAAACAGTGGTAATAACCGTCGCCGTAGCGGTCCAATGGGAATGTAAGCATGACAAAACAAGCTTTGCTTGAAGTCAGCAATCTGGTCCGGGAATTCCCTGCTGGCGAAAGCACGATTCAAATTTTAAAAGGCATTGACCTGACCATTTATGAGGGTGAGCTGGTTGCTATTGTCGGCCAGTCCGGCTCTGGTAAATCTACACTCATGAATATTTTGGGCTGTCTGGACCGTCCAACAAGTGGTAGTTATAAGGTTAATGGTCAAGAAACCGGTAAACTTGAGCCAGACCAGTTAGCGCAGTTACGCCGTGAATATTTTGGTTTTATTTTCCAGCGCTATCATTTACTGGGTGACTTATCAGCTGAAGGTAACGTTGAGGTTCCAGCTGTTTATGCTGGTGTTACTCCAGCAGACCGTAAACAGCGAGCTACTGCCCTGCTCACGGAGTTAGGTTTAGGTACTAAAACGCAAAACCGACCAAGTCAGCTTTCAGGTGGTCAACAGCAACGTGTGTCGATTGCACGTGCCTTAATGAATGGCGGCGATGTGATCTTGGCCGACGAACCAACAGGGGCACTCGATTCACATAGCGGCGTTGAAGTGATGCGAATTTTGCGTGAACTCAACGCGGCTGGCCATACGATTATTTTGGTAACGCACGATATGCAAGTTGCAAAGAATGCAACGCGCATTATCGAAATTAGTGATGGGGAAATTATTAGTGACCGTCCTAATGTTCCAGACCAGTCTTTAGAAGAAGTTAAATCTGATCCAGATGCAGCACCTGCTTTACAAAATAAGCAGAAAAAAGGCAAAAGTATTTCGGCTTGGCGTTCAACTCTAGATCGCTTATCCGAAGCCTTTCAAATGGCTTTACTGTCTATGAATGCCCACCGCATGCGTACTTTCTTAACCATGCTGGGGATCATTATTGGTATTGCCTCTGTCGTAACGGTAGTTGCGCTAGGTAATGGTTCTCAACAACAGATTTTGAGCAACATTAGCAGTTTAGGCACCAACACAATTACGGTATTCCAAGGTCGTGGTTTTGGTGATAACTCCAAGACAGCCAATTTTAAAACGCTAGTTCCTGCCGATGCCGATGCATTAATGACACAGCCTTATGTCAGTGCAGTCAGCCCGATGGTCAGTACATCCAAGACCATGCGTTATCAACAAAATGAAGCAAATGCGACTATTAACGGCGTAAGTAACGATTATTTTGATGTAAAAGGTCTAGTTTTTAAAGACGGCCAAACCTTTGATCAACGAAGTGTCCGCGACCGCTCACAAGATGTGGTGATTGATACCAATACGCAAAAACAATTCTTTAGCGATGGTACTAACCCAATCGGGCAAGTCGTGTTACTGGGTAGCGTACCAGCTCGTATTATCGGCATTGTAGAACCTCAGACCAGCGGAATGGGTTCGGATGACACGCTGAATGTATATATGCCTTATACCACGGTCATGAGCCGTATGTTAGGGCAAGCCCATGTCCGTAATATTGTCGTACGTATTAATGATAAATACTCGACCAGTGCTGCTGAAAACGCCATCGTTAACTTATTAACCCAACGCCACGGTGCCCAAGATATTTTCACCATGAACAGTGACAGTATCCGACAAACCATTGAGAAAACCACAAGTACTATGACCCTCTTAGTATCAGCAATTGCTGTAATTTCTCTGGTAGTTGGTGGTATCGGGGTAATGAATATTATGCTGGTTTCGGTGACTGAACGTACGCAAGAAATTGGTGTACGTATGGCTGTGGGTGCTCGACAAAGTGATATTTTGCAGCAGTTCCTGATTGAAGCAATTTTAGTATGTTTGATTGGTGGTGTACTTGGCGTACTGCTATCACTTGGCTTAGGACAACTGATTAATAAGTTTGCCGGTGGCAACTTTGCTGTCGCCTATTCAACCACATCAATTGTTGCTGCGTTTGTGTGTTCAACATTGATTGGTGTCGTATTCGGCTTCTTACCTGCCAAGAATGCAGCAAAACTTGACCCTGTTGCAGCACTATCACGAGAATAAGGAAAATTGCATGTCTTTTTCTATGACTAAACTTAGCGCAGCACTTCTCCTCACTAGTTCTCTTGTGGGATGTGCCGCTGTAGTAAAAACACCTTACCAAGCACCAGCTGTACAAGTTCCGGGCAGTTTTCAGTACGATAAGGCTAAAGCTAAAACAGCATCGGTTGAGCAATATTCTGACCGTTGGTGGACATTGTTTGGAGATACACAGCTCAACCAACTCGTAACTAATGTTTTAGAGCGCAATAGTGATTTGGCTGTTGCGGGAATCACACTCCAGCAAGCACGCTTGCAAGCTGATTTAACCGCGAATAAACAAGGCTTACGGACCAGCTCTAGTGTTTCTACAGGGCATTCTTTCGACTTAAATTCGGGAGATGACAGTGCGAAAGGTTTATCAATGAGTGCTGGGGTGAGCTATGAACTTGATTTGTTTGGCAAGCTTGCTCGTCAAACTGAAGCAAGTAAATGGGAAGCCTTAGCAACCGAACAAGATCTTCAAGCTACTGGTCAAAGTTTGATTGCCACTACTGCGAAACTCTACTGGCAACTCGGCTATTTAAATGAACGTTATGCAACTGCGCAGCAAAGCTTAGCCACTTCACAAAAGCTTTATCAATTGGTTCAAACTCAGTATAAAGCAGGTGCGGTTTCAGGATTAGACCTTACGCAAGCCGAGCAGTCTGTTCAAAGCCAAAAAGCAAGTTTAAGCCAGATTGAGCAACAGCTTGTTGAAACGCGTACAGCCATTGCTGTGTTATTGCATCAGCCAGTACAGCAACTCAATATTCAAGAGCCACAGCGTTTACCACGTACAGCGCTACCTGCTATTGGTGCGGGTTTACCAGCGGATATTTTGTCACGTCGCCCAGACTTGCAAGCAGCTGAGCTTCGTTTAAGAAAGGCATTGGCAACTAAAGATGCGACTAAAGCAAGCTACTATCCGTCAATTAGCTTAACCAGTAGTTTAGGTTCAAGCAGCACATCGTTAACGGAGTTATTACGTAACCCTGCCCTTACGCTTGGAGCGAGTTTAAGCTTACCGTTTTTGCAATATAACGATATGAAAAAAGATATCGCGATTAGCAACCTAGATTATGAAAAAGCGATTATTCAATATCGCCAAACGCTTTATCAGGCTTTTGCTGATGTAGAAAACGCGTTATCAAGCCGCACAGAACTCGACAAACAAGTAGCGTTACAAGAGCGTAATGTCGAACTTGCAGAAAAAACTGAACGTTTAACTGAAGTCCGCTACCGTTATGGCGCTGTTGCGTTAAAAACACTTCTTGATGCACAGCAAACTACACGTACTGCGCGCTTGAGTCTTGTTGAAACCAAACAAAGCCAATACAACGCTTATGTCACCCTTATGCAGGCATTAGGCGGTTCACCTGTAAAAGAACTGCCGCAATAACTTGCGCCCAGTAAAAAAGCCGTAGTCCTTCAACTACGGCTTTTTTTATGTCTGAATAAATCTTAAGACTTATTCATCATCCATCATAGATTGGCTCATACCTACAGTATTGAAACCAGCATCTACATATAGAATTTCACCAGTAATACCTGAAGCCCAAGGTGAGCAAAGGAATAACGCTGCATTACCCACTTCTTCAATGGTTACGTTACGCTTTAACGGTGCAACTTTTTCGTTAGCATCTAGCATTTTACGGAAAGATTTAATACCAGAAGCAGCTAAAGTACGGATTGGGCCCGCAGAAATTGCATTTACACGGATACCATCAACACCTAAGCTTGATGCCAAGTAACGAACACCAGCTTCTAAAGAAGCTTTCGCCATACCCATTACGTTGTAGTTAGGCATAACGCGCTCAGAACCTTGGTAAGTCAAAGTTAATAAACAACCTTGGCGAGCTTGTAATAAAGGTTTTGCAGCACGTGCCATTGCAACAAAGCTGTATGCGCTAATGTCATGAGCAATTTTAAAACCGTCACGGTCAGTCACGTCAGTGAAGTCACCGTCAAGCGTGTGTGCAGGTGCAAAGCCGATTGAGTGCACAACACCATCTACGCCGTCCCAATGTTTTGCAAGTTCCGCAAATGCATTATCAATTTCAGCATCAACGGCAACATCACATGGAAACACAAGCTTAGAACCGAATTGCTCAGCAAACTCATCTACACGTTTTTTTAATTTTTCGTTTGGATAAGTAAATGCAAGCTCAGCACCTTCACGGTGTAATGCTTGTGCAATACCATAAGCAATTGATAATTTACTAGCAACGCCTGCAATCAAAAAGCGTTTACCTGCTAAAAGTCCTTGTGTCATGCCGATCTCACTCAAAACAATTTTCAGCATAATGCCAATATTCAACGTTTTTCGAAATTGCATAATGCATCTTTTTTCAAAAATCGCACGAAAAAAAAATCGCTCCCATTTAGGAGCGACTTTTTACCAACTCATTTTTAGTCGTCAGACAATAAGCCAAGCAAACGTAAGAACGAGATATACATCCATACTAAAGTTGCAAGTAAGGCAATACCACACAACCATTCCATGAATTTTGGTGCACGATATGCTGCATTGGTTTCGATCAAATCAAAATCTAAAATTAGGTTCAGTGAAGCAATCACTGCAACAAAAGCAGCAAAACCAATACCTAACCAGTTGCTTTCAAAAATATAAGGAATGCTTGAGCCAAACGCTAAACGCATCACCATCTGCACGATAAATACAATAAAGATCGCCAAAGATGCAGAGATCACAACTGATTTGAACTTTTCAGTTGCGCGTATGATTTGAAACTTATATAGACCAAACATCACCAAAGTCGTGACGAAAGTTGCCAATAAAGCTTGAAGAGGAACGCCCGGATATTTCAACTGGAAAGTAAAAGAAATACCACCTAAGAAAGCCCCTTCAAATAAAGCATAAGGAATTGCCAAAGTTGGAGCAGTTGTTGGTTTAAAAGTCGTAATTAAAGCTAAAACCAAGCCGCCAATTGCACCCACAATTGAAGCCGCATAAGCAATACCAACATTTGCAGTAAAGGCTGCATAGAAAAATAAAGCGACACCCACTGCAGCAGCAATGATGGTCAACATAACAGATTTTTGAATCGCACCTTGCACGGTCATCGGTTGACTATAGTCACTGACCGTTTCAACGCGTGTCAGTATCGGGTTATTACTTTGCATAAATGCTCTCTTTTTATAATAAGTAAACTTAAAACATCATTTTAAGCAAAATGAATATGAAAGCCAAATTCCCGCTTGGCATTATTGTAACAATGTCCTTTAAACAATAAAAAAGGGAGCTTTCGCCCCCTTTTTCTTACTTGAATAACTTAATCAATCTTTACCGTCAGTATTCATAATAAAGAAGTATTCGCGGTAATACTTAAGCTCAGAAATGGAATCACGAATGTCATCCATAGCTAAATGTGATGCATTTTTTTTCAGTCCACTCATAATTTCAGGACGCCAGCGTTTTGAGAGTTCTTTTACTGTTGATACGTCAAGATTACGATAGTGGAAATACTGCTCTAGTTCAGGCATAAGACGATGTAAGAAACGGCGATCCTGACAAATCGAGTTACCACACATTGGTGAAACTTTTGGATTTACCCATTTTTTTAGGAATTCTAAAGTCTGTAACTCAGCATCACGAGCGGTCAATTTACTACGACGAACTCGTTCAATTAAACCTGACTGGCCGTGCTGACGCGTATTCCACTCATCCATTGCATTTAAAATACGATCAGGTTGATGAATAGCCAAAACCGGACCTTCGGCAAGTACATTTAAATGATCATCTGTAATAATTGTTGCAATTTCAATAATCTGGTCGTTGTCGGTATCTAAACCTGTCATTTCCAGATCAATCCAAATTAATCGTGTATTTAAAGTACTGCTCATGAATGTACGTTCTAAAGTGCCGTAAAAACATCAATAGTAGCAAATTTCTTGCTTCTGCGCTGTAATTCCATACCAGCTTCGTGCTATTTTTGCGGTCTTCAAACAATGGTTTTTTTGGGATATGAATGGCTCTAATTCGTAAGCGTCGTTTAACTGAGCAACAGCAACGTCGTATTGAAAAACAGCATAAAACTCGCCAAGAAGAAGTCGATACTTCACAAGATCTAGATGGGCTGGTTGTACAGCACTATGGACGTCAACTTGAAGTACAGGCACTTTCTGTACCCGATCATCACCCAGAAAAACCGCAAGTCGCCGAAGGCGAACCAGAACCGTTTTGGAAACCCATTGAATTAAATAGCGTTTGGCGCTGTCACACCCGTACAAACCTTGAATTACTGGTCACTGGTGACCGAGTGAAGTGGCAAGCTGACCCTAATACAGGTTTAGGGATTATTACCGCAATTCATCCACGTACATCTTTACTTACACGCCCGGATCGCTATCACAAAGTAAAACCTGTAGCTGCGAATATCAGCTTAATCGTTATTGTTTTTGCCCCACTGCCAGAACCGGCACCTACTTTGATTGACCGCTACTTAGTGGCATGTGCAGATGCGAATATTCCGGCTCTTTTAGTGCTTAATAAATCAGATTTACTCACTGAAAATGATCCGATTCTCGACATGCTCAAAGAGTATGAAAATTTAGGCTATGAAGTCATGATTTGTCATTCTAAAGGTGACATCTCAGCATTGTCCCAGCGTCTTGATGGCGAGACAGTAGCTTTTGTAGGTCAGTCAGGGGTTGGGAAAAGCTCACTTATTAATGTGCTCATTCCAGATGCTGAACAAAAAACCAATATCATTTCTGAAAACTCAGCACTTGGACAGCACACCACGACTTCTACTCGTTTAATCAACTTTGGTAAAAATGGCGCCTTGATTGATTCACCGGGAATTCGCGAGTTTGGGCTTTGGCATCTCGATTTAGATAAAATTCGTATGGGCTTCCCTGAAATCGAAGCACATTTAGGTTCGTGTCAATTCCGTAATTGCACTCATACTCATGAAAAGAACTGTGGCTTAAAACAGGCTGTTGAAGCAGGTGAAATTTTACCACGCCGCCTAGACAGCTTTTTACGTTTAATCGATGAGATTCAAGAAGCGCAGCAAAAAAACTAATTTTCTACCCCATTTGCCCTTGAAGTGGTGATTTTGATCACCATCTATATACGCTATACTCTAGGTCAATTTTGTTTTTAATTTTTTTAGGTGACTTGTGGAACGCTGGTTAGAGTTTATGGGGAATCACCCCATTTTGTTTGGTACACTCGGAGTCTTGATCGTATTGTTCTTCATTTTTGAAGGTCAACGTAACGGTCGTAAAATTTCTCCACAGTCGCTTGGTATTTTAGTGAAAGCGAAAAATGCCCTTTTGATTGACTTACGCGATAGCAAAGACTTCCGCGAAGGTCACATTAGTGGTAGCCGCAATATTCCTTATAGCCAAATTGCAAGTCATGCTGATGAATTAAAAGCAAGTGACCGTCCATTGGTATTTATTTGCAACCTAGGGCAAGTTGCTGGTAGCGCTTTACAGAAAGTCGCTCACCATGACAGCTATCGCCTTGATGGTGGTATCAGTAACTGGAAAGCTCAAGGCTTACCTCTCGTTAAAAGCAAACCAAAAGCTTAAGGAGAATTGTTATGGCAGCAAATGTCATTGTTTACTCAACTTCTGTATGCCCGTACTGCGTTCGCGCGAAACAATTACTTGAGCGTAAAGGTGTTGCTTACAAAGAAGTAAATCTTTCTGTTGAAGCGCCAGAAGTACGTGCTGAATTAATGCAACGTACAAATCATCGTACTGTTCCACAAATTTTTATTAATGATCAGTTTATCGGTGGTTTTGACCAACTTTATGCTTTAGAGCGTGAAGGTAAACTCGACGAATTATTGGCTTAACATCGCATCCATATTAAGGAAAAAACAATGAGCGAAGAACAACAAGTTCAACCACAATTAGCTTTAGAGCGTATTTATACAAAAGATATTTCTTTTGAGGTTCCAGGGGCACAAGTTTTCACTAAACAATGGCAACCTGAACTTAACATCAATCTTTCTTCAGCTGCTGAAAAGATTGACCCAACTCACTTTGAAGTATCTTTAAAAGTTGTGGTTCAAGCCAATAACGACAATGAAACAGCGTTCATCGTAGATGTAACTCAATCTGGTATTTTCTTAATCGATAATATCGAAGAAGACCGTTTACCTTACATTTTAGGTGCATATTGCCCGAACATTTTGTTCCCGTTCTTACGTGAAGCAGTAAACGACTTAGTAACAAAAGGTAGCTTCCCACAGTTACTTCTTACTCCAATCAACTTTGATGCAGAGTTCGAAGCAAACATGCAACGTGCTCAAGCTGCTGCTGTTGAAGGTCAAGCTTAATTTTATAGCTTACCCTAAACTCAAAAAACCGCGTAATTCGCGGTTTTTTTATGGGAGTAATTTAGATTTAACGGTCAAGTGAATGAATCTGAATAGAAGGAAACTGGAATCCACGGCATGATTGTTCTGAACGCCATGCGACTGTTAAGATCATATTACCGAACACAAAGTTTTGGTAGGCAAATGTCCCAATAAGCTCATGCGAACATAATCCGCCATGATTTGTAGGATGTGCTTGGGTGTTTAAGGTATTTAAATCTAAACGTATACCAAGACCCGATGCTTTTAAAACAGCTTCTTTAGTCGTCCAGACTTTAAACCAATATTCCCTATCTTGTTCTAGACTTTGCCACGTTGCATATTCATCAGGATGAAAAGCATGTTGTGCCAGACTATCCAGACGTACTTTACGATCAAGCTCTTCAACATCTATACCAATATCTTTAACTCGCTCACTCAGCGCTAAAGCATAATATTGTTGGCTATGTGAATGATTAAAATGCAGAGCATGGTCCAGTAAGTAAGGTTTGCCATACTCATATTTTGCAAATACTAAATCTGTTGGTGCTATCTCTAGCTTTTGAGCAATCAGTTTATTTTTAATAAGTTGTATTTGCTGTTTTTTATACTCATTAAATGTACGAAAGTCGGGAAAGTCGTGTTGTTTTCGATTCAAAAAATCATTGAGTTTTCCTATATAAATGTCCACATGTTTACTATTCATTTTATTAATCCGAACCATCCATAATTCAAAGCTAGCATTAAAACCTTACTGATACCTGATTAGACAATACAATAAAAAGCCCAAAGAAGACTTTGGGCTTTTTCAATTAAAAACAGATTAACGTTTAAATTTCTTTTCTGCTTTTTTGAATTTCTGAATATAACGACGACGACGTGCAGCTGTACGCTCATCGACCTGACTCTTACGGCCTTCAAACGGGTTTTCAGAAGTCTTAAATTCAATTTTAACTGGTGTACCTTCAAGCTTATAAACCTTACGGAACACATTCTCTAAATAACGGCGGTAATCTGCAGGAGTCTTATCCACCTTGTTACCGTGAATCACAATAGTTGGTGGATTTTGCCCACCCATGTGCGCATAACGCATTTTAATACGACGGCCTTGAACTGTCGGCGGCTGATGCTGATCAGTTGCATCATTCAAAATCTGCGTCAATTTCGCAGGAGATACCTTTAAGTTTGCAGACTCATAAGCACGGTGAATTGATGGATATAACTCACCCACCCCAGTACCATGTAGAGCAGAAATAAGGTGAATTCGAGCCCAAGGAATAAAGTCAAAACGGCGCTCAACATCAAGCTTACACTGCTTGCGGTCGTATTCACTCATGTTGTCCCATTTATTGATCGCAATGACCATGGCACGCCCAGCTTCCAGCGCATAGCCAATTAAATGTAAGTCTTGCTCAACAATACCTTCACGGGCGTCAACTACAACCACCACCACATGTGCGTCTTTCATCGCTTGTAAAGTCTTCACAATTGAGAATTTCTCAATCATTTCATCAACTTTACCTTTACGGCGTACACCTGCTGTATCAATTAAAGTGTATTTACGGCCTTCACGCTCGAACGGAATATAAATAGAGTCACGAGTTGTACCCGGTTGGTCAAACGCTACCACACGGTCTTCACCAAGTAAGCGATTTACTAACGTTGATTTACCTACGTTCGGACGACCAATAATTGCTAGACGCAATCCGGTATCTTTATCATGCTCTTCAGGATTTTCATCTTCTGGAATATCTTGAAGTACATCCTCAAGCATTTGTTGTACGCCACGGCCATGGCTCGCTGCAACTTGTAATGGTTCACCCATACCAAGCTTGTAGAACTCAACCAAAGCAGCTTCAGCATGAACACCATCAACCTTATTGGCAACAAGATAAATTTTCTTGCCTAAAGTACGTAATTCACGGGCAATTTGCTCATCGGAAGCTAACAATCCGGCACGCGCATCAACTACAAAAATAATAATATCTGCTTCATTGATGGCTGTTTTCGACTGCTCGGCCATGTAGTTATCGATACCGCCTTCACTTTCACCAATACCACCAGTATCAACAACAATGAAAGACTTATTTTGATAAGTCGCATCACCATATTTACGGTCACGAGTCAAACCCGCGAAGTCGGCTACAAGTGCATCACGACTCTTGGTAATCTGGTTAAATAACGTTGATTTTCCGACATTCGGACGACCAATGAGCGCAATAACGGGTTTCATACAATAACCTTAATTCAAGACCAGCCATATCTCATGGCATGAGCATTAGAAACAGTACAGGAGATATATTTTAAGGTCAGATATGACCATAATAAAAGACGGGGCTTTGAACTGATTTAATTCAAACACCCCGATATTTTTAACAGCGTAATTTGTTAAGCGGCTATTTTAGCACAAGCGAACAAAATTAACGATTCTGCCAAATACTTAAATCGCCTTTTCGAGTCGAAACATAGAGCTGATTCTCAATCACACGTAATGTATTGACCTCACCACTTGTTTTAGAACGACCAATCAACTTACCTGTTGTCGGGTCGATTAGGTGTAAAACACCATCCAAATCACCAACAATAAGGTCCGATCCCAAGACGACAGGATTACTTAAATGACGGTTTAAGAGACTATCATTTTGCCAAAGCTGTTCGCCTGTTGTTAAGTCATAAGCAGTAAGCTTGCCATCAGTTGACGAAACAAACACTTTATTATCATAAACTTCTGGACGCTTGGTGCTACTTGAATCTTCACTCCAAACCACACGTTGAGAAGCAAGATCAGTAACAGTTACTTGGCCTTGGAAACTAGTTGTTACCATGAGTTGACCCGCAACAACCGGATCACCATCAATGTCAATTAAACGCTGAATATCAGAACGCCCTTCACTTACTGCAACACGACGTTGGAAGCGCGGAATACCACTAATCGTATCAATTGCATAAACATATGCATTTGCAGAAGCAATTAAAACAGTACGAGGGTCAAGACTCACTGGCGATGGTTGACCACGTAAACTGAACTGAACATTTGGCAATTTATATGCCCAAACTTGTTGTCCTGATGATACATCATGTGCAAATACAGTACCGTCATTTGCAATTGTAATCACGCGGCCAGACTGAACTAAAGAAGGACTTAATAAAGCACCAGATAATTGTGCAGTCCATTTTTGTTCACCCGTTGCCTGATCTAAAGCAAATAACTGACCTTTACTGTTACCAACAACAACAATACCTTCAGCTGCTTCAACACCAGAGCTTAAGCCCAATTTACTAACTTTTTTCTCCCAAAGACGTTGTTTACCACGGTATGCAGCAACTTCACCTTTAGGATCAAGGGTAAAAACAACACCTTCGCTAGCGTCAAGTTGTAAACGTAATGGATCTGCCTTATTCGTAGAAGAAACACTGCGTGAAAACACGGGCACCAAACTCTTATTTGACTCAGTCAATTTCGGTAGTGGATTTGGTTTTGCTTCTTTTACTTTGTTGCTAGAACATCCGACCAATACAGCCGATGCGATTGCAATTGCCAAAGGCAGTTTGAATTTCTGATTCATTAAGACTCTTCCACCTGTGTTTCCAAAATTGGGCGCTCAATCTGTGGATCTTCAACTAAAACGCCAACACTTTCGAGTTTAATTTGTAAAATTTGTCGCTCTTGTTTACGTTCCAGTAACGAATCCCATGCAGCTTGATATGCTTTTTTAGCAGAATCAATATCTTTCTTAGCAACAAAGATATCACCGCGTAACTCTTCTACTGTTGCTTTAAATGCCGGATCGACATCACCAGACAAGGTTTTTAGAGCTTCATCATATTTGTTTTGCGCCAATTGTGCATCTGCTAAACGCAATTTTACAACCTGAATCAGTCCTTCATCTTTTACTTTTGAATTCTCAACTTTTTTCAAAGCTTTTTCAGCAGCAGCATAATCTTGTTTTTCATATGCAAGTTTTGCCAATACAAATTGAGTTTGTATCGCCTGAACTGAATCAATATCGTCTTTTACAATCTTATCTGCCGAAGCTGTTATTGAAGCTAAAGCATTTGGATTATCGGCTGTTGCATTTGCTTCATCCATTAACTGCTGTACCTTTGCAGTTTCTGTCTGACTCGTTGCAAGGTTTCTTTTTTGCCAATATTCCCACCCGAAAAAGGCAATCAATGCAATGAGAATCCCGCTAATCATGGCAGAACCATATTTTTTGGCGAACGACTTTAAGCTGTCGAATTGTTCTTCATCACTTAAGCTCATGTGATTGTCCTTTTCCAGATGTTTCAGTTTATTTTGTAAATTTTTCAATTAAGAATGGTACGAGTTCAGCCAACGCAACTTGTGATTGCTCAGCTGTTGCCAACTCTTTTACAGCAAGCTGCTGTGCTTCCCACTCACGTTCACCCAAAATTATGGCGTAAACAGCCCCAGCCTGATCAGCTTTTTTCATCTGACTCTTCATGCTGCCTTGTGAACCAGTTTTAATGCGAATGTTACTATTCGCAGCTTCTAATTGGTCACGTAATTGTTCTGCCAAAACTAATGCTTTAGATTGATAAGCAGGCTCTGCAACCAAGAACGCTTCACAGTCACGTACAATTTCAGCTTGTTCGACTTGCTCAAGTAGAAGCAATAAACGCTCCATCCCCATTGCAAAACCGACCGCTGGAACAGACTGATCAGCCTTACCTTTTAACTGGCCAACCAAACCATCATAGCGTCCACCTGCACATACCGTACCTTGCGAACCCAATGCTGTTGTTGTCCATTCAAAAACAGTTTTATTGTAATAATCTAGACCACGTACCAATTTTTGGTTAATTACAAATTTAATGCCTGCGGCAGTCAAATAATCTTGTAATTGTTGGAAGTGGCTTAAACTATCTTCTTTTAAGAAGTCATGTAATTTCGGCGCATTTTCCAGAATTTTCTGAGTCGACTCAATTTTAGAATCTAAAATACGTAATGGATTTGTTGTTAAACGGCGCTGTGAATCTTCATCCAAAGCATCTTTATGTTCATTTAAGAACGCAACCAAAGCATTACGATATTCCGTACGCTCATCTGTTTCACCCAAAGTATTCAACTCAAGTTGAACCATGTGATCAACACCCATACGCTTCCACAAACGGGCAGTCAACATAATCAATTCAGCGTCGATATCAGGAGTCGCTACACCAAAAGTTTCCACACCAAACTGGTGGAACTGGCGGTAACGGCCTTTTTGGGGTTTTTCATAACGGAACATAGGTCCCATATACCACACACGTGGCGTAGCACCACGCAACAAGTTATGTTCAACCAAGGCACGAACACAACCCGCTGTTCCTTCCGGACGTAAAGTCAGTGACTCAGGTGGGTTTCCTTTATCGAAGAATGTGTACATTTCTTTTTCTACGATATCGGTTGCATCACCAATAGCACGTTTAAACAGTCCCGTTTGTTCAACGATCGGCAAACGAATTTGTTGGTAACCATAAGCATCCATTAAAGATGCTAAATGCTGCTCGAGACGTCTCCACGCTGCTGTTTGCGTTGGTAAAACGTCATTAAAACCTTTGATTGCGACAATTGAACTCATGATGAACTACGAATAATTTCTTTAGATTTAGCTTCTTCAAGCTCTTGAACACGTTGACGAACCATAGTTTCGATTTCATCAACCAATTGATTGGTATCAATTAAATGGCTTTTTTCACCATTACGATAAACCAATGAACGAGGCGCAGCCCCAACAACCCCGATATCTGCTTCTTTTGCTTCACCTGGGCCATTTACCTTACAGCCAATAACCGAAACATCCATTGGTGTACGGATATCTTCTAAACGCTCTTCTAAAGCCTGCATCACCTGAATCACGTTAAATTCTTGGCGAGAACAACTTGGACAAGCAATAAAGTTAATACCATTAGAACGTAGGCCAAGCGATTTTAAGATATCAAAACCGATCTTGATTTCATCTTCAGGTTCAGCAGCAAGCGAAATACGCATGGTATCGCCAATGCCTTCCATTAATAACCCACCAAGAGCAATTGCTGATTTCACAGTACCTGTACGGTAAATACCAGCTTCAGTCACTCCAAGGTGTAATGGATTATCAATTTGTTGAGAAAGTAAACGATAAGCATCCATAGTTAAAAACACATTTGATGCTTTTACACTGACTTTAAACTCATGGAAGTCAAGACGGTCTAAAATATCAATATGACGTAAAGCTGACTCAAGAAGTGCCTGCCCTGTAGGCTCGCCATATTTTTTCTGTAAATCTTTTTCTAGAGAACCCGCGTTCACGCCAATACGCATAGAAATACCGTGATGACGTGCCGCAGCCACAACTTCACGAACTTTCTGGTCTGAACCGATATTGCCCGGGTTAATACGCAAGCAGTCCGCGCCATAATCTGCAACTGCCAAAGCAATTCTATGGTCAAAATGGATATCAGCTACTAATGGAACTGAAACACGCTTACGGATTGCACCAAAGGCTTCAGCAGCTTCCATAGAAGGCACTGAAACACGCATAATATCTGCACCTGCATCAACACAACGCTCAATCTGAGCCACAGTTGCGTCAACATCGCAAGTTTCGGTATTTGTCATACTTTGCACACTAATAGGTGCATCGCCACCGACATAGACCGAACCAACACGGATTTTACGTGTTGGTCGACGTTTAATTGGGTTCTCTATCATTGTATCGCTCAACTCATGGTATTAGCGGGATAAACGGAATTCAGCTTTACCGTTTACCGTATATGGAGACAATGAAATCTGTTCTTGGTTTAGACTTAATGACACAGCCGTTGCATCATCAAGACGAATCTGGAATGGAGACTCACCATTTAAGGTTAAAGTCGATGCCTGACGACCCGTCGCTAAAACCTTCCCTGTTGCATCTACAATATGAACAGAAGTTGGACGGTTAAAGTTTAACACCAATTGGTCACCCACTGTTGCAGAGGCATTCCCTTTCATAGGTAAAACTTCAACATTAGACTGATTTGCTTTTGGCAGCTCAGCATCTTCTTTGTTTGAGGTCCATTTTTGGACACCCATCACAATTAATGACACGACAGCAATAATCAAAATTGCAAGCAGTGCGCGCTTTAACCATTTTTTGTTACGATCACTATTAGAACCCGGTAATTTACCCATGATTTTAATTGGTGAGTTGTTTAAAGCATGATTTGGCAAAAGCCCAGTATCGTTTGCATAAATCTCATCAAAACGCTGGATAATTGCAGTTGCATCAGTATTTAAATACTTCGCATAAGAACGATAATAGCCTTTGATAAAAGTCGCTTCTGGCAAAGATTTATAGTCGTCTTGCTCTAACGCATTGAGCGTTTTCAGCGGCATATTTAAATCTGAAGATACTTGCTCTAATTCTTTTTTCTGAGAAACACGAATTTGACGTAAATACTCACCAGGACGTTGAATATTTCCTAAAGCAGAAGTCGGTAAGCTTGAGCCAGTTGGCTGCTGTGAATTAGGATTTATTTCCATACGGCCTCAGTACTATACTGTAATTGCAAATAACGTTGATATTCTGGACTTTCCGGGAATAAAGCACGTAACTGGTTTACTAAAACTTGCATTCCCATTTTATCCGCATTGGCTCGAGCCACTCTTAAACCAATCCAAAGTGCGCGTGCACCCTGATTTTTCTGCCCCACTGTACGAACATATTGTTCATACATTTGTGTAGCAGCCGGAATCTGCTGCTGCAAATAAAAAATTTCTGCTAACTCTAACATTGAAATGTAAGAGTCGCGGTTAGCAAGAAGTGCTTGTTTGAATGTTTTTTCAGCACTCGCAATATCGCCTAGTTTTAAATAAATTCGCCCCAGATTTTCTAAAGCCTGGTAACGTTGATCATAGCCTAATGTTGCACCAGCAATACGAAATTGCTCAATAGCATCATTATAACGCTCCATTTGGTACAAATAAGTACCATAATTATTACGTGCCTGAGCATTGTCTGGTTCAGAAGAAATTGCACGCTTAAAGTAATGTTCTGCTTTTTCTAAATTGGATTTACTGCCTTCTTGTTGCAATAAAATACCCATCATCATATTTGCCGTTGCATCACGACTATCGACACTTAACGCTTGGTCAAGAGAACGCTTTGCAGAATCCAAGTCACCAGAACGAATGTATTCGGCAGCAAGCTGCGTACGCACTTTTACTGCTTTTTCCGGGTCCTTTTTAACCGTTTGCGAAGTCTGGCAACCACTTGCCAAAAGTGCAACAGCAACCCCCATACATAACATGATCTTCAACTTCGGAGTACTCAAAGTCTGCCCTCAATATTATCCTTGTGTACGTAAAATCTCTTGTCGTTGAGCCACTTTCTTTTGCCACTGCTCAGCACGACGCGTACGGTCAGCAACTTGGCCGACCAATTGTCCACATGCGGCATCAATATCATCGCCACGTGTTTGACGAATCGTACACACAAATCCTGCATCAGACAAAGTTTTTTGGAAAGAGATGATACGATTTCGACTTGAGCGTCCATATGGCGCATGAGGGAACGGATTAAATGGAATCAAGTTAATTTTACTTGGTAAGTTTTTAAGTAATTTAAGCAACTGCTGTGCATGTTCAGGTTGGTCGTTCACACCTTCTAACATGACATATTCAATGGTCACATGTTTACGTGCGCTTTCATTACCATCTTTGGCAATATAACGCTGACATGCCGCAATCAACTGAGCCAATGGATATTTTTTATTAATAGGCACAAGTTCATTGCGCAATTCATCATTTGGCGCATGTAGGGAAATTGCTAAAGCAACATCAATATCTTTTGCAAGTTGATCAATTTTTGGCACAACACCTGACGTTGACAAAGTCACACGACGTTTTGACATACCATAAGCAAAGTCATCGAGCATAATGTGCATTGAGCTTAATACGGCATCGTAGTTGAGCAACGGCTCACCCATACCCATCATCACGACATTGGTCACTGAACGCTCGCGCTCAGCAACAGGCACTTCTTCCATATAGGAATAGTTTGCCATCCAAAGTTGCCCAATAATTTCATCTGGCGTTAAATCGCGCTGGAAACCTTGCTTACCTGTTGAACAAAATGAGCAGTCCAATGCACAGCCCACTTGTGAAGAAATACACAAAGTTTTGCGTGAACCTGTTTTATCTTCGGCAGGAATTAATACAGTTTCTACTAAAGAGCCAGAACCTTCACCAACGCGAAACACCCATTTACGTGTTCCGTCTTTTGAATAGTGACGGTGAACCACTTCAGGAGCTTTAATTTCACAAATTTGTTCAAGCTTTGCACGCAATTTGCCTGAAATATTAGTCATTTCAGCAAAATCAGTAACAAAGTATTGATGAATCCATTTCATAACCTGACCGGCACGAAACTTTTTCTCACCAATATCTTCAAAGAATTTTTCTAATTCAGCACGTGACATGCCGAGTAAATTCACTTTTTCGGCAGCAGGCGATGCTGGCGTGGACGAAGATTGCTGCTGTCCATCAAGATTTTCAGATGAAACGACCACTGCAGAACTCATGTGTATTTACCTAAACCATGTCAAAAAAAGAATATATTGTTCAAGAATCAAACAATATGCTCTTGAGAGAATAAAAAAACCAGATAAGTAGTATACCACTTATCTGGTTTGAATGCTTTCGATTAACGAGTGCGTGGGCAGATCTCGTTGTCAGCAAAGAAGTAAGCAATTTCACGCTCTGCAGAAGCAACTGAGTCAGAACCGTGAGCAGCATTTTCGTCGATGCTTACAGCGAAATCAGCACGGATAGTACCAGGAGCCGCTTCTTTAGGGTTTGTAGCACCTAAGATTTCACGGTGAGCAAGAACTGCGTTTTCACCTTCAAGAACAGATACTACAACTGGACCAGAAGTCATGAATGCAACTAAGTCACCAAAGAAACCGCGTTCTTTGTGCTCTGCATAGAAACCTTCAGCATCAGCTTGAGAAAGGTGTTTCATTTTAGTCGCAACAATTTTTAAACCCGCTTTTTCGAAACGAGCAAAAATTTCACCGATGTGGTTTTTAGACACAGCATCTGGCTTTACGATAGACAAAGTACGTTCAATTGCCATGAGTGGCTCCTTTATTTTAAGATTTAAACTTTAAAAAATTTGCCGCATTATACCGATGTCATAGGCAATAATCAGCTTTGAATGTGTAAAAGTTGCGATTTTTTCTACTGTTTTTAGCGAACTTCATCCAACCAAGCCATCTGGATGGCTTCTAGCAATCCTTCGGTTGATTTATTTGGGTCATCACTGAAGTCTGGTAACGCACAAACCCATGCATGTAAATCGGTAAAACGAATCCATTGCGGATCAACTTCTGGATGTGCTTCTGACAATTCAATGGCAATATCAATCGTATCTGTCCAACGTAAGCCCATAGCGGCTCCTATCTGTTTAATCTGCTAAATCAAGAACTGTGTACTTTAGCAAATCCACAAACCTAATCGATAGCTTAAGCTGATAAAAATTACTGTTCGTTATAAAGCAATGCCCAATAATGGCGCGACAAAAATAATCAGACTTGCTACTGCTGCACCAATAAGTGCGCCCACAATCACATCACTCGGATAGTGAAGTCCAAGTACCATACGAGACAATGCCACAAGCACCATGAACGGCAACATTGCTGCAAGCAACACAGGTTGGATATACCCCAACACAATTGTCACCATGACAGCATGTAACGTATGACCTGATGGAAAACTAAAGTGATCGAGTGGTCTTTCACCGAGAACAATCACCTGATGTACTTGGTAAGGACGTGGACGCGTGGTTTTATGTTTTAAGAATTTATAAATTGCTGTCCCAACCGAACCACCAAGTAGCAAATAGATAATTTGCAAGCTATAGGTAATGCCCTGCATTCCCCATACAATCGCCAACATAAGGTACCAAAAAGGTCCGTCACCAGCACGGCTAATAATTTTAAAGAATAATGCCACACGCTGTGAATGAGAGAAATTATTGAGATATAAGCAGCCTCGTAAATCGAGATCGAGTATTTTTATTTTTGCATTCTTTAATTTCATGGTTGTTCTCCTATTTTAGGATACTTAGGTGAAGTCCGCCGAGGGTTCCTTCACTACCTGATAAAATGCCTGTTCTAATTGCTGTACCGGAAGTTGCCAACCGCTTTGCTGTACTTTATGACAGGCTTGTATGCCCATTTCTCTAAGTTGTTGTATTGAAGGAAGCTGATAAATTTGTTGTATAAAATGGTTCTTATGCCCAAGTGGGCTTAACCAACCGTTTACGCCATGTATTAAATACTGGTGTGCACATGCATAATCATACGCGATAACTGGCAAACCGCTCGCCATTGCTTCCAAAACTACGTTACCAAACGTTTCAACTTGGCTTGCAAATACAAAGACATCGGCACTTGCATATGCGACTGCCAAATCGTGCCCGCGCAAACTACCCGTAAAAATAACATTTTTCGCTTCAGGTAGTGCTTTTAATCGAGCAAGATCCGGGCCATCTCCCACCACAACCAGTTTAGTTTTCTGTTGCTGAATGTTTTGCATAGCTGCATAACTCTCAACGATCAGCTGGACTTCTTTTTCCGGTGATAAACGACCTACATACAACATGACACGCGTATCGGAATCAATGCCCCATTGCTGGCGTAAGCTTTCTGAGCGATGTTTTGGTGAAAAACGAGTAGTATCCACTCCTCGCCCAACAACGACTAGAGGACATGTAATGCCAAAACCGCGTAAAGCCTCTTCCGTATCTTTACTTGGAACACAGGTCACTTGAGTATTGTTATGGAACCAGCAAAGGTATTTTTGAATCGGCTTCACCAAAAAGGCCAAATCGAAGAACCTGCTAAAATCTTGAAACGGCGAATGAAAACCACTAGAGACCGGAATATCTTTGGCTTTTGCGGCTTGCATGGCTGTTAAACCTAACGGTCCTTCAGTCACAATATGTACGACATCTGGCACAAATTTTTCAAAAGCTTTTGAAACTTTTAAATATTGGGGCCAGCCAAATTGCAAAGTTGGATATTTTGGAATCGCTTGTGACATGACCAGACATTCTTGTTCTGGCAAAAAATCATGACATTTGGCTTTTTGCTCAGGTCGAACAAGTAGAATTTTATGCCCTTGTTTCTGTAAACCTTGGCATAACTGCAACAAAGAGAGTGCTACACCATTAATTTCAGGCGGCCATGTTTCTGTCACAATCGCAATTTTTAAACGAGGACGAACCAACTCGTGAAGTTGGTGCAATTCCTGAGTATTAGACAAATGCTGTTTTTGTTTAAAATAGAATTGGAAGCTTTCAGGAAGTTGCTGTTGTTTTAATAGTGCTGTCGCGTATGAGCCTTGCATAGCGCCATCCATCAGTATATTTATTTTCATGCTTAAAGATTAAGCAGCTTTCTTGACACTTTGATGATAAATGCATGACAGTTTACTGACATAAAAATTCAAAAAGCACGCTGAGAACAGCGTGCTTTTTTATAAAACAGACAAGAGAACTTAACGGTTCTGCAATTTCGCATAATCCATCAATACATTCGCAGCTTCATTTACGAACGTTTCTTCTTCTGGCAACGCAGGACGTTGATTAGCTTTCATTTTGGCACGAGATTCAGCTAGAGCATCTAAAGAAGCCTGATAGCTTTCCCAGTTAGGGAAAGGTTTTTGACCTGTTGCTATACGACGTTCATTTTCAGCATCTAAAGTTTGCTTTTCTAAACTCAAAAGCTCTGCACGGCGCTTATCAATATCAAGCACAACTTGTTTCTGGTCACTCGTAACCTTCGCAATTGCTGTACGTTTATTTAAATACTTAAACTGTGGATCAACAGCAACGCGTTGTTCCGAAAGTTGAGACAGCTTCGCTACATATGGCTGCACTGAACCTTCACGCTTAAATGGTGCAGTCGGAATCGTATCCCACTTCAACGCATTTTTCGATTTACGCTCACCAAACTCTTCGTTATAGATATCAACAAGCTTAATATCTGGCACTACACCTTTGTTTTGCGTACTACCACCAGTTACACGGTAGAATTTACGCTGAGTTAAGGTTGCTTGACCATATGCCAAAGTATCGAGTTGGACCTGAGCTGTACCTTTACCTGTGGTTGTACTACCAATGATAATGCCACGCTCATAATCTTGAATTGCAGCAGAGTAAATTTCACTTGCAGATGCTGATGCTAAGTTCACCAATACAGCGAGTGGACCTGTATAGATTTGCTGACCACCATCGTTGTCTTCAAATACACTTACGTTGCCATTACCATCACGAATTTGCACAACTGGACCTGATTTAATCACTTGTCCAAGCATACGTGCAACTTCTTCTAATGAACCACCTGGGTCATTACGCAAGTCAATAATAATACCTTCAACTTTCTTGGCTTTTAATGCCTCAAACGCATTTGCAGTATCTTCAGAAACTGAGCGATATTGCTGACCAGCACGACGTGAACGATAGTCAAAATAGAACGATGGAATTTCAATCACACCTAATAGATGCTTTTTACCATCACGTGTCACTTCAACTGTACGTGAACGAACACCGGCATCTTCTTCTTGAATAACATCACGTACCAAAGTCACATTGCGTGCTTGACTCATTGATGCACCAGCACCAAGAAGCTTCAACGTTACTTTTGTGCCACGCTTACCACGAATCAACCCAACAATTTCCGAACTCGACCAGCCGACCACATCGATCATTTTGCCGCCCTCTTGAGCGACACCAACGATTCGGTCTCCTGATTTCACTTGACCAGACTTACTTGCAGGACCACCTTCTACAATGGTTTCAATCTTGGTGTAATCTTCATTACCACGTTCTGGGCGAATCGATACCCCAATACCTTCAAGTTGTAAGGTTGTTTGGCGGTTCAGCTCTATCGCATCAATTGGCGGATAATAGTTACTGTGCGGATCATAAGTTGCCAACATTGCATTTAATGTTTTATCCAACACATCATCGCTTTTCACACGACTAATTCTTTCAAGCTGACGCGTATAACGCTTAGTCAAAGTCTGAGCTGGCGTTAAATCTTCTGGGCCTGTTAAGTCTTGACCATCAGCAAGTGAAGGGTTTTCTTTTAACGCCTTTTGTTTCGCCTGCTCTTCTTCACGGCTAATCGTTAAATTAATTAACTGAGAAACCAGCATTTTACGCCAGTGATTTTGCTGTTCAGCTGACGTTTTAAAATACGGTGCTTTTTCACGATCTACTTCAATAAAAGTATTTGGCTGTTTTAAGTTTTGTGGTTTCTTCAACTCAGCAAGCATGAACTCATAAAACTGCTTTAAGCGCTCACGATATTGCTGGTGAATAGCAAATGGCCCAGTTAAATTCCCCGCTTTTAATGAAGCACCAAAATTTGAACCATAGAGCTTTTTATAGTTTTGAACTTCAGCGTCTAAAAATAATGAGTGGTCCGGATCAAGACTGTCTAAGTACATATCAAGAATACGGTTAGATGTGTTCGCATCCAGACGCATATTTAAATAATGTTGGCGGTCTACTAAAGTTGCCAGTTGACGAGCCACCAAGGCTTGCTCTTGCGTTGGCTGGATCGATTGAGAAACAGCAGCAGTATTGGTTGCTGCTCTTGCTTCGTTCATCGTATGAGAGAAGAATAAACCGCCAGTCGCGATTGCTACTGCACAAGCTATAGTTTGAAGTTTCATAAATTCTTAATACTTCCTTGGGTGTTCGTATCTTACACGCTCTGTTTTCGATATGAACTAAGCAGATTCAACATCTTAACCAACTGAATTGTTTATACCGTGTAGTTTTATCATATTCTGTACTGACAAAATGTAGCAAATCATTGCAAAATTCGCTTATTGTTTTTCAATCAAAATTCAAATGGAACCAATATGATTGGCGCGTTGATGCTGGACATAGCCGGCACAGAACTTACTCAAGAAGATATTGAACTATTACAAGCTCCGCAAGTCGGTGGCATGATTTTATTTGCACGAAATATTGAATCACCACAACAAGTCCGTGCTTTAACCGACCATATGCGCCAAGTTCGCCCAGATATTTTGATTGCTGTCGACCAAGAAGGTGGCCGTGTTCAACGTCTAAAATCTGGCTTTACATTATTGCCAGCCATGGGCCGTTTTGGCGAGCTCTATATCACTCAACCTCAAAAAGCACTTGAATTAGCTGAACAGTGCGGCTGGTTAATGGCAACTGAAGTTTTGGCTGTGGGGATCGATTTTAGTTTTGCGCCAGTTTTAGATCTGAATGCAATTAGCGATGTAATTGGTGACCGTGGCTTCTCTAAAAATATCGAAGATATCGCTCCACTTGCTGGTGCATTTATGCGCGGTATGAAAAAAGCCGGCATGGCAAATACCGGTAAGCACTTCCCTGGTCACGGTTCGGTAAAAGCCGATTCACATGTCGCAGCCGCAATCGATAGCCGTAGCTATGACGAAATTTATAACCATGACATGCAAAGCTTTATCAAGCTTATGCCTGAGCTAGATGCGCTCATGCCGGCACATGTAATTTACGATCAGGTTGACCCAAATCCGGCAGGTTTCTCACCTTTCTGGATTCAAGAAGTCCTTCGTAATCGCTTGAAATTTAATGGCGTACTTTTCTCCGATGACTTAAGCATGCAAGCTGCTTGTGTCGCTGGGGGTGCAGATGCGCGTATTCAAGCGGCTCTGGCAGCAGGCTGTGATATGGGGTTAGTGTGTAATGACCGTAGTGCAGCATGTACAGCACTTGAAGGTATTGCAAACTTAGAACTACCAAACCAAGAGCGTTTAGAACGTATGCGTGGTCGAATTCCACGAATCCAAGTTGGTGAAACTTTATCGCTTGGAAATGAATGGCAAGCTGTCAAAACAGCCATTGAAGAATTTAAAAATTCGATTTAAGTTAGTAAAAATTTTAATTGGCTACAAAAACCTATTCACTATCTGATACGCGGTTAAGTCATACGCAACCTGCTCATCTGCTGAAGGATATTGATTGCTTCAATATATTTGATAGAAGCAGAAAGTGAACAGGTTTTGCGTATGACAATGGTTTTGGTTACTTTTCCCGAAAGAAAAGTAACTCCAACTGAAAGTTCATCCCAGAATGCCAACCTAATTGACAGGACTCCGTCATGCAGGTTCATTCACCATCAATGCATTAGAACCTCTTCATTGTTATTAATAATGAAGATCACACAAAAACAATAAATCGAGTTCAGGACGAATGACACAACACCTTTCAAAACACCGCCACATTTCTTTTACAGCTCACTATACAGGCTATATCTGGTATCAAATGGGGATCTCACATGAAGCACTTGCCACCAGTAAAGGCAAATCACTGGCATATTTAGTTCACCCATTAGAATCTTGGGCAGAGAAATATGTGGGTGGCAGTATGCGCACGACGCTAAAACAGCGCCATACCATGCTTGATCATGATTTAGAGAAGTTAATTCAAGAAAACCCTGATTTACAGGTGCTTGAAATTGCCTGTGGTTTATCACCACGTGGCTGGTGGTTTAGGCAGCATTATCCTTCCATTAGCTATCGAGAGCTTGATTTGCCCGATATGGCTCAGACAAAGCAAAATGCATTACAACAAATTGAAAAAAATGCACCTGAAGTTTTATCAGTCGATTTATTTACCGAAGCCTTTGCTCAAGCATTCGAAGTGTTTGACTCTAATCGCCCACTAGTTGTAATCAGTGAAGGTTTAATTAACTATTTTGATAAAGACTTATTAAAGCAACTGATCCAATCCATTGCCCACTATGGCGCTTCCTTTAAAAAGCTTCATTATTTAACTGACCTGTATCCTGAACCCGTTAAAAACAAACTTGCTAGTATTATCTGGAACAGCAGTAAATTACTTAAACTTATGTCTCGAAGCTCATTTAGTTTTCATTTTAAGACTCCACTAGAAGTGAAAGACTTTTTTAAAGATGCAGGCTTTAGTCAAGTTAACGTTGAACAACCTCAAATATTCTTTGGACAAGTTTCTAAAGACAGCGATGAAGAGCATTTAGGTGACTTAGTCTGGACTATCCATGCTCAATTAAAGTAAAAAAATGGAAGCCTCGTGAGTTTTGAGGCTTCCAAATCATAAAGAATTAAACGTTAAGCTGCTTGTTTCTGGCGAGCAATAAAGCGGCTTAAACGGTCAGCAAGCTCAAAGCTACCATGTTTAAATAAGGCACGGACTCCTTGTTCAGTAGCTTCAAAAATTAAACACTCAATCGAAAAAGCACCCTCTTCATCTTCTAAATGTAAAGCCAAATCACGTGGGTGTTCATTTACAAACTCAAGCTGTGCTACATCATCTAACTTCAAATACATCCCAAAGAAAGTCACGTCAACAATCGTCACTGGCACCTCTGTTTCACATTCACGGTGGCTCAGTTTCGTTTTAGGCTGGAGAACTGGTATACGCTCTTCACCTCGGCGTTCCATGTTTTGTATTTGCTCACGCGTCATTGGAATAATGCCATCCAGATTTTGGATAGATTCACCCTTCAAAAATGAAGTGAACAAACTCATAGTTTCTTTACGGCGCTGGAGCTGCGGCACATGGTCAGCGTTAGCAATCAGAGCAAATTCCATATCCGGACATTGCAAAGCAAAATTGGCATTTTCATGAGGCAAAGTAAAACTATCGTACTGCCCTGCTGCGACCAGTGTCTTACATTCTGGAATAGGTACATCTGTTAAACGCAAAAGGCGATTACAGTTAATTTCATAACGCTCTCGTTCAGTACCCGTAAATTCTGCCATTTGCCTAAAAAATAATTTTTTAGCTGTAGGCGACATACGTGTTTTATCTAATTTGGCATGATTCACCAAATATAAAATTACCGCTTGCCCAAACTCTTCCATACGATTTTCTTGCATGAGTTTGAGCGACTCTTCCAGAATCATCCGCCAGCTTTTACGGGTCTTTTGCATAACACCCATTAAAATCATACGGTCCATCAAATCTGGACGATGATAAGCAAAACATGAAGCAACAACTGAACCCAACGACATTCCCATTACAGAAACTTTTTGAATTCCGACGATATCTAGCCAACGTCCTAACATTTCCGACAAATCGGGAAGCTCTAATGTTCCAGCAGAAATTCCGGTATCTCGATTGGTAATTTGTTGATTTGCGCCCATAGATGGCAAGTCGATTAAAATCACTGGGCCACTTTCAAATAGTTGTTCAACACAATATTTATACGAGTTAAAATTTTGAAAAGCACCGCCAACAATCACAATCGGTGTTTTGTGAATCGTTTGTGGGTCTGCAATCGCCATGTATTCAATTTTCCAACCGTCAATCCATGTGGTACGAGCTGGCTGTTTAAAACTATCTCTATGGTAGATATCGAAAAACCCAAAACCGGCATAAGCTTGGTTTATCTCCGAATCCATTTGAATAATGGAATTCATATCCTTGCTTCCTCCTTGCTGTAATTTTTTTATGCTGCAAGAGTTCCTTCTTGAACATGTAATCTTTTATGCACAAATCTTTAAAATTTGTATTAGTTTGTATTGCACAAGTCCATTCTAAACAATTGTCTGAAATATACGCAATCGCTGAATTGACCGCTCATCCTGTTTAAGCCGCGAATAGTTTGCAAAATATTTAAATGTTTTTTTATAGCGGTCACATTTTTGAAAAAAAGCCATTCATTGTTCCGCATTTGACTGCTACTATCGTAGTCATTGGTAAATGATTAAAAAATGCTATGCAAGATTCAATTGAACAATATATGCAAAAAGTTGGGCAACAAGCACGTGATGCTTCACGCGTCTTAACAAGTGCTTCTACCTCACTTAAAAATCATGCACTCTCTGCTATTTATACTGCTTTGGAAAACAACCAAGCAGCTATCTTGGCGGCGAATCAAATCGACATGGAAAAAGGCCGTAGCAACCAGCTCGACAGCGCCTTACTTGATCGTCTTGAGCTTACGCCCGCACGTTTTAAAGGGATGTTGCAAGGTTTAAAAGATGTGATCGCGCTTGTTGATCCAATTGGGGAAATTACGGATCTTGCATATCGCCCCACAGGCATTCAAATTGGGAAAATGCGTGTACCTCTAGGTGTCGTTGGTATGATTTACGAATCACGTCCAAATGTCACACTTGAAGCTGCATCTTTAGCAATTAAATCGGGCAATGCCATTATTTTACGTGGTGGCTCAGAAGCACTTGAGTCAAATAAAGCAATCGCAGAAGCGGTGAAGCATGGCTTAAAAGTTGCTGGTTTACCTGAGCACTCAGTACAAGTGATTGAAACTTCTGACCGCGCAGCGGTTGGTCACCTCATTACCATGGCTGAGTATGTAGATGTCATTGTTCCACGTGGTGGTAAAAGCTTAATTGAGCGTGTAACCAACGAAGCTCGCATTCCTGTGATTAAGCATCTTGATGGTAACTGTCATGTGTTTGTAGAAGCACAAGCGGACTTACAAAAAGCGTTACCAATTACCTTGAATGCTAAAACACATCGTTACGGCGTTTGTAATGCAATGGAAACTCTGCTCGTTGATGAAAAAATTGCAGAAGTTTTCTTACCACACATTGCTGAGCTTTATGCTGAAAAACAAGTTGAGTTACGTGGTTGCCCAGAAACACGTCGTATTTTAGGAAGCTCTGTAAAACCTGCGACAGAAGAAGATTGGTATACCGAATATCTAGGGCCGATTCTTGCAGTTAAAGTGGTGAGCGGTATTGATGAAGCAATTGACCATATCAACAAATATGGTTCGCATCATACCGATGCAATTGTGACAGAAAACTACACTTTAGCTCGTCAGTTCTTGGCTCGTGTAGATTCAAGCTCCGTCGTAGTTAATGCATCAACTCGTTTTGCCGATGGCTTTGAATATGGTTTAGGTGCTGAAATTGGTATCTCAACAGATAAAATTCATGCACGCGGCCCTGTTGGCTTAGAAGGTTTAACTTCTCAAAAATGGATTGTGTTAGGTGACGGTCAAATTCGTCAATAAGTCTCCTACTTAAATAAAAACGCCTGATCTATATCAGGCGTTTTTATTTTGTTATTTCCCATAAAAAAGCCAGCCCGAAGGCTGGTTTTTTAACCATAGATCAATTAGAAAATAAAGTCGGTATTCACAAATTTAGAATAGTGCTCAGACACCATAGAAGCCAGCATACCTTTACTGTCATCCGTCTGTTTAGCCGCAATCATAGAGCGGATCGAGAATGCACGAAGCGCATCATGCACAGAAAGTGTACCTTCTGCAGAATCTTTACGACCACCAAATGGAAATACATCAGGACCACGTTGACACTGACAGTTGATGTTTACACGACAAACTTGATGTACGAGTGTGTCTACTAAATGGCCAATTTGCGCTGGGTCACTACCAAAAATACTCACCTGCTGACCATGATCAGAAGTAGTGACATAATCCAATACAGTTTCAATATCATCATAAACAGCAACTGGTACCACTGGACCAAACTGTTCTTCGCGATACAGTCTCATCCCCTCAGTCACTGGATAAACTACGGCCGGATAGAACATGGTTTTGCAGAATTCACCACCTTCCGGATTAACCACTTTTGCTCCTTTTGCCACCGCATCTTCAATCACTTCAGTCATGTAGGCTGTACGGTGCATGCCCGGTAGCGGCGTAATAGATACACCTTTTTCCCACGGCATACCTACTTTCAGTTTAGCCAGCTCCGTCGTTAAACGGTTAACAAACTCATCGGCTATCGAGCGGTGCACCATTAGCATTTTTAAAGCTGTACAACGCTGACCATTGAATGACAATGCGCCCAACAGACACTCTTTCACTGTCAGGTCCAAATCAGCATCCGGCAAAATGATGGCTGCATTCTTCGCATCCAATCCCAAAATCGCACGCAGACGGTGAGATTTTGGATGTTGTTTTTTCAAGTGGTCGGCCACTTTACTAGAACCAATCAGTGCCAGTACATTAATTTGCCCAGATGCCAGCAAATGCGGCACCACTAGAGAACCTGGTGCATAAATGGTATTGATCACCCCTTTTGGAAATGAATCACGAAATGCCTCTAGCAGTGGTTCAAATAGTAAGGTTCCAAATTGAGGTGGTTTAAAAATAATAGTATTACCCATCAGCATAGCCGGGATCAGGGTTGCAAAGGTTTCGTTTAGCGGGTAGTTGTATGGTCCCATACACAACACAACACCTAATGGAGTACGACGAATTTGACCAATGGTGCCTTCAGCAATTACAAAGCGGGAGTTGGCATTATCCAGATCTTTCAGGGCATCAATGGTTTGACGCATGTAAGTGATAGTACGATCAAACTCTTTCTCTGAATCAGCCAAGCTCTTGCCAATTTCCCACATGATCAGCTTAATAATCAGATCTCGTTGCTCTACCATGCGCTGAATGAAATTTTGCATACATGCAATACGCTCACTAACCTTCATCATTGGCCATTCGCCACGACCATTGTTATAAGCTCGTACCGCTGCTTCTAATGCTTCATCGCTTTCTTTTTCGCCCATGACTGGATAACTACCAAGTTCAACTTGCTCTAGGCTACCGTCAGGCTGCTGAATCCAGATTGGAGATAATGTTTTCTTGGTTGCACCAGCCCATAACTTCAACTCACCATCCACGAGTGAAACACGCTGATGAATTTGAGATGGCAAACGTACACTTTCAGGAATACCGTCCACTACTGGAAATTTATGCTGTAAATTATTTAACTGATTCATTCTTCTTAATACCTTATTATTTGTATGTCTTTATATATCCCCGAACCGTACACTGTAATCAGTTCTTCTTCGGATCAATACCACTATTATTATCAGTACTCACCTTGCTTGAACCGTAGACCACAAGGTGAATTCTTAAAGCATGGATAGTTTCGATATTTTCTAGTTGAATTTACCCCCGACACACACTATCAGTTACCCCTAGCTTCTGGATAACTTGTTCAATGATCTGTTCTGGTGTGAGAGCAATATCGATAGCAATTGCTTCATTCACATCAGGTTCCTCTAATGTATCTAGCTGGGTTTGTAACAATGCCGGATCAAAAAAATGACCAGATCTTTCTGCAAGTCTTTGCTGTAATAGTTCATAAGAACCTTTTAGATATACAAACTTAACGTTCTGGTCCTGCCCTCTTAAAATATCGCGATACATCCGCTTTAAAGATGAGCATGTAAACACAGCCGTTTCACCATCTCTTTGTTTGGCTTCAATTGCCTGACGAATAGCTTGCAACCACGGCAAGCGGTCTTCATCGGTTAAAGGAATACCTTGGCTCATCTTACTTTTATTTGCAGCTGAATGAAGCGTATCGCCATCAAGAAACTCACAAGCCAAACGCTCTGATAACAACTCACCAATAAGGGTTTTCCCTGTGCCGCAAACACCCATTGCTATCACTATCATGGATTACCTACCTCTAATTACAAAACAGCACTAAGCAACAATGTGAAAGACAAACCAAGTACCGAAATAATTGTTTCCAGTACAGACCAAGTCTTCAGTGTCTGCCCAACTGTCATTCCAAAATATTCTTTGATTAGCCAGAAACCAGCATCGTTTACATGCGAGAAAATTAATGATCCAGAACCTGTCGCTAATACTAAAAGTTCAGGTCTAACGACTACACCTGCTGCTGCCGCAATAGGTGCGACAATGCTACAAGCCGTGGCCATCGCAACAGTAGCCGAACCTGTTGCCAGACGTATGAGAGCAGCAACAAGCCATCCTAATAACAATGGTGAAAGGTTTGCTTTTAAAGCAGTAGAGACGATTTCATTAGAAATTCCGCTGTCTCTTAAAATACCGCCGAAACCGCCACCAGCACCAACAATCAGCAAAATACCCGCAATTGAAGCCAGACATCCACCACAGAATTTTTCAATTTGTTCACGGTTAAAACCCTGCATGGTGCCAAAAGTAATAAAGCTGACCAAAACAGCAATAAGCAATGCAATATCAGAAGTACCAATAAAGCGTAATAACTCATTTGGGAACGTTTTTGGTGCAAAGAAAACATCTGCCCAACTACCAACTAGCATCAATGCAACCGGTAGCATGATGGTAAATAAGGTAATCCCAAAGCTCGGCAATTCACGTGTGTTGTTAGCATCTGCTTCAACAAACTGCTTTGCTAAAGGATTATTTTCAGGCAATTTGACATATTTGTTGATCCATAATGCATACAATGGACCTGCAACAACCGCCGTCGGGACGCCAACCAACAAACTGTACATAATGGTTTTACCGATGTCGGCATGGTAAGCCTGTACCGCAAGCAAAGCGGCTGGATGCGGTGGAATCAACCCATGTACGACCGATAAACCCGCAACCATAGGTAAACCAACAATTAATAATGATTTACCTGTACGTTTGGCAATATTGAATGCAATTGGAATAAGAAGTACAAAACCAACTTCAAAAAATACCGGAAGCCCTACAATTAACGCAATGAACATCATGGCCCAGTGAATATGTTTTTCACCAAACCATTTAATTAAAGTAATAGCTATTCGTTCTGCACCACCTGACTCAGCCATCATCTTGCCAAGCATGGTTCCTAACGCAATCACAATCGCAAGGTGACCTAGTGTTTTACCGGTACCTGCTTCATATGATTTAACAATCCCGTCCATTGGCATGCCAACTGCAAGAGCTAAACCAAGAGAAACAATAATAAGAACTAAAAAGGGGTAAATTCTAAACTTCGCGATCATGACAATCAAAGCAACGATCGCAATTAAAGTATAGACAAGCAACATGCCACCCTGAACCGTCTCCATGTGACACTTTCTCCTTGGAATAATGTTATCTAGGCACTGCCTAAATAAAGGTCTTCAACCAGAGATATACTCATTGTTGAAGCACTCATTTTTTATATTTAGTATGACTGGCAACCGCCAGTCACAGCATCACAAAAAATCTAAAGCACCTAAAAGACACTTTAGATTTTTAAACCACAATTACTTTCGTAAAACTCACAACTGACTTGCAATTTGGGCTAAACGGGTAATTTCAGCCCAATCTTGTGCAGCGACAACAGGTTTAGGCGTTAACCATGACCCACCTACACACACCACATTAGGTTGCTTTAAAAAATCTGGAGCTGTCTCTGCTGTAATTCCACCTGTTGGGCAGAAACGTAAGTTTGGAAATGGACCATAAAATGCTTTTAGCATCTCAACCCCACCTGCCTGTTGAGCAGGGAAAAACTTCACAATGTCGTAGCCCAACTCAATCGCTTGAATGAGATCACTCGGTGTCATTACGCCTGGTAAAAGAGGTAAACCTGCATCTTGTGCAGCCAAATGCAAGTCTTTGGTCAAACCAGGTGATACCCCAAATTTAGCACCAGCTTTTTTAGCTTGTGCACAATGCTCAGGCTTAGTAATCGTTCCTACACCTACCACAATGTCATCTGCTAACTGAGATGCACGTTCAATGGCAGCAAGCCCAGCTGCTGTACGTAAAGTAATTTCCAGTACCTTTACACCACCAGCATGCAACGCACGTGATACATGTTCACCTTGTTCGGCAGAGTCAAAAGCCAACACCGGAATTACTGGACCTAATTTGACAACATCTTCAATCTTGCTCATTACTTTGTAATTCCTTTGTCTTAAATCTGCCCTTGTGGCTCTTCGCCAACAAGTGCACCAAACACTGATGCACCATGTTCAGCAGGCGCTGCTGCCGCACGGAACACACCAAATAATTCACGGCCAAAACCAACTTCGTTTTCTGCCTGATGTTCTGGTTGAGCAACAGGACGTGACTGCCAAGTCTGCTCATCTAACTCAATATCGAGTACACCAGCTTCAGCATCAATAATTAACATATCCCCAGTTTGAACTTTGCCAATCGGGCCGTTCAATAACGCTTCTGGAGACAAATGAATGACTGCCGGTACTTTGCCTGAAGCACCAGACATACGGCCATCGGTTACTAATGCAACATGGAAGCCTTGATCCTGTAAAACACCCAACACAGGAGTCAAGCGGTGCAACTCAGGCATACCATTAGCACGCGCACCTTGGAAACGGACAACCGCAATAAAGTCTCGGTGCAATTCACCACGATCAAACGCTGCCTGTACCGCTTCTTGCGAATCAAAAACAATTGCCGGTGCTTTCACTTTACGGTGCTCTGGAGCAACCGCAGAAATCTTGATAACACCACGGCCAAGGCGACCTTGCATTAAGCGCAAGCCGCCATCTGGCTGAAACGGCGCATCAATGCTACGGAGTACTTTGTCATCAAGGCTTTGAACTACCCCGTCAACCCAAGTGAGCTTACCGTCAATCAATTTCGGTTCTTTGGTGTAATGCTGTAAACCTTTACCAGCGACAGTCGTCACATCGTTATGTAACAAACCAGCCTCAAGTAAGTTACGAATAAGGAAGGCTACCCCACCCGCAGCTTGGAAATGGTTTACATCGGCCTTGCCATTTGGATAGATTTTTGCGAGCAATGGAACAACAGCAGACAACTCATCAAAGTCATCCCAGTCAATTAAGATGCCAGCCGCACGTGCAATCGCAATAAGATGCAACGTATGGTTGGTTGAACCACCTGTAGCCAGTAAGGCCACAATACCATTAATAATGGCTTTTTCATCAATAACATGGCCAATCGGCGTGTAGTTGCCTCGCTCGGCAGTTAAGTCAAGTACACGTTTAGCAGCTTCGGCAGTGAGCGCATCACGTAATGGCGTATGAGGATGAACAAATGCCGCACTTGGCAAATGTAAGCCCATCACTTCCATCAACATTTGGTTACTGTTCGCAGTACCATAGAATGTACATGTTCCTTGACCATGATAGGCAGCCGATTCAGCTTCAAGTAGGGCATCGCGTCCTACTTGACCTGTCGCGAATTGCTGGCGGATTTTAGCTTTATCATCATTCGACAAACCGCTACTCATTGGCCCCGCAGGTACAAAAATGGTTGGTAGATAACCAAACTGCAAAGCACCAATCAGCAAGCCCGGAACAATCTTATCGCATACCCCGAGACACAATGCGGCATCGAACATGTTATGGGAAAGTGCAATCGCAGTCCCCATCGCAATGGTTTCACGTGAAAATAGTGATAATTCCATACCGGCATTACCTTGAGTAATACCATCACACATTGCCGGTACACCGCCCGCAAACTGTGCAACACCACCATTTTCACGTGCAGCTGTTTTTATAATGTCAGGGAATGTTTTATATGGGGCATGTGCTGAAAGCATTTCATTATATGAAGACACAATGCCAATATTTGGTTCACGGCCAACTTTAATAATTAATTTTTCATTATCTTCCATGCCAGCAAAACCATGAGCCAGGTTGGCACATGAGAGTGCACCACGAGCTGGGAATTTGCCTTGGGCATGTTCAATACGTTGTAAATATGCAGAACGAGTTTTTTGGCTACGCGCAATTACACGTTCAGTAACTTTTGCCAATACTGGATTCGGCAAGTCCATGCTGGACGCTCCTGTACAACCGGATAAGCCGGAACATAAAAATAGACCAAATGATATATTTCATCATCATTTGATAAGGGGGAGGAACAATATTATTAAGGCAAAAAGCGACATGCAAGCCCTAGTCAACTTTACGGTAATACTCGAGCATCGGTATTAAATACAAATTATGTTTAAGTTTTAAACGAGAAGCTGGTTTTATTTTTGACTATATTTATTGGTACATCTGCCTCTATTAACTATGAGAAAATTCTCATAATATCAAAGCAATAAAATATTCTTATAAATGTATTAATACCGACTTTTTTATACTAAGTTTTATATTAAAAATGTTTATGATTTATTCATTTTAACCTATATATAAACGATTAAAATTTAATTTCATTTACGTATATTATTTGTAATACTCCCCTCTAGTTTGATTAAAATAACAGCACTTCTTTTTTCTTAAAAAATTTATACCAAATATTTGAAAAATACATTAAATAGAAATCTACCTTTCATAAATATATACAAAAAACTGTTTAATTCTTCTACAAAAAAACAATAAATACAGTGGTTAAGCTTTATACTGAGCGAATATTAGTTATAAAAAATTTAATGGTCGATAGTGCTTAAGTCTAATGGGCTAAAGTCTATCTTGGACAGAAAAACAACACATGTTAAAACATCACAACCTGCTCTTAATGCATCACACAATTAATGCCTTTTGATCAGGAAGTTAGGAAAACTATTTTTATATCAGGACTTGGGTATTTCAACGTGGCTACATCAGTATTAGTTATTAATTGCGGTTCTTCATCTATTAAATACGCACTGGTTTCAGAGCGTCGTGAAGATCGTATTTACGGTTTAGCAGAAAACTTAGGGGCAGCTGATGCTCGTATTAAAGGGATTACCGTCGGTGGAGAACCGCTAGAGCTTTCAATTCCTTATGCTGACCACGCCAAAGCTTTAGAAACTTTACTTGCACGTCTTGCAAACTATAAACCTCAAGCAATCGGTCACCGTGTCGTACATGGTGGAAGCCTTACCAAAGCTGAATTACTCACCCCTGAAATTGTAGAACGTATTCGTGCAGCCACTCCGCTTGCACCGCTTCATAATCCTGCTCACTTAATCGGGATTGAAGCAACGATGCGCCTTTTCCCTGAATTACCTCAAGTTGCCGTATTTGACACCGCATTTCATCAAACTATGCCTGCACATGCATACCGTTATGCAATCCCTAAGTTTTTATATACAGAACATAATGTTCGTCGCTATGGTTTCCACGGTACAAGCCATGCTTATGTGTCTGACCGCGGCAGTGAACTGGCAGGAAAATTCCAAAAAGGCGGTTGGTTAACAGCACACTTGGGCAATGGTAGCTCGACTTGTGCAGTGTGGAATGGACAAAGTGTTGATACTTCTATGGGCCTTACTCCACTTGAAGGTGTTGTAATGGGAACACGTAGTGGTGATGTCGATCCAAGCTTACACAGCTTCCTTGCTAAAAATCTTGGCTGGGACTTAGCAAAAATCGATAAAGTTTTAAATAACGAAAGTGGATTACTTGGCTTATCACAACTCTCTAACGATATGCGTACAGTGATTGAAGCTGCTGAAAATGGCAATGAAGATGCTTGCCTTGCGATTGAAGTATTTAGCTATCGCCTTGCAAAATCACTTGCTGCCCTAAGTTGTGGTTTACCAAGTATTGATGGCTTGATCTTTACAGGCGGTATTGGTGAGAACTCAGCTTATATACGTGAAAAAACTCTAGCTTATTTACCTCATTTCGGTTTACAGCTCGATAAAGACCAGAACAACAATTTAAAACGTGGTACAGAAGGCCGTATTGATAGCGGCACAGGTCCACAAATCTGGGTGATTCCAACCGATGAAGAAGGCCGTATTGCCAAAGAAACTCGTCAGGTTGTAGAGGTTTCACAAAATACATCTCCTGAAGTTAGCCTTGCTTAATTACAGAAGTCAAAAACGCTATTCATTTATTTATAGGTTTATATGAATACAATTTTATTAATTCCTACAGGTGAAGGGGTTGGTTTAACCTCTGCCTGCTTAGGTATGATTTATGCACTTGATTGTAATGGGATTAAAGCAGGCTTTTTAAAACCGTTCTCTCAGGTAGATCAAGAAAATTTAGACCGAACTACCTCTTTATTTGGTCATTTATTTCAAAGCAAAACAGTTCAATCCATTTCTCATGAAAAGCTAACCCAACGCATTGCGGCTGGTGAAGTCGATGAGTTACTTGAAGAAGCAGTAAGTCTTCATCGCAGTATCGCAGCAGACAATAATGTGATTATTGTTGAAGGCTTATTACCAAATGGACAAGACCATTTTGCCAGTGAACTTAATGCAAGCCTTGCACAAGCGCTTGATGCTGAAGTGGTTTTAGTCAGTACAGCAGATATACAAAACCCACGTAAAACAGCAGAGAAAGTTGAAGCTCACTTACGGCAGTTTGGTGGTGCAACCTCTAACCGAACAGCGGGCGTACTCTTTATGCGTACACGCGGGTTGTCTGAAGAAACAGCTCAAATACCGGTTGCATTTGACCCGTCGTTACGTCCAACCGAAGACATCGCAAAATTTACGGCAGAATTGCAAAAATATAACCGCTACTTTGGATCAAGCGATTTACCAATTATTGGTCTAGTTCCGTTTAGTAATACCTTAAGTGTACCTAGAACATTAGATATCGCGAGCGTGATTGATGGCCAATGGGTAAATCAAGGTGAAGCAAAAACACGTCGTATTTTGCACTCAAGTTTAATTGCCTCAAGCATTGAATATGAACTGAATAAATTCATTGCTGGCGAACTGATCATTAGCGCTTCTGAACGTACCGATGTATTACTGGCAAGTAGTCTCGCCACCAGTAATGGCATTCCACTGGCAGGCTTGGTGTTGACTGAGCGTGAAGCTCCTGCTCCCAAGCTTTTAGAGTTTTGCCAAAGTGCTATCAAACAAGGGTTGCCAATTTTACACACCCATTTAAATACACTAGAAACTGCGCAGCGCCTATCCGATTTTGGTAATGAAATTCCAACCGATGACACTGAACGTGCCGAGCAAGTGACCCGATTTGTTTCCAGTCACATAGATGTCGAATGGCTTAAACAGCATAGTAATAACGGTGCTACACCACGCCTTTCCCCTTCTGCATTCCGTCATGAACTGGTACAAAAATCGATTGCAGCTAAAAAACGGATTGTCCTTCCAGAAGGTGATGAGCCACGCACTATTGAAGCTGCCGCTATATGTCAGGCTCGTGGTATTGCGCATTGTATTTTGTTAGCAAAACCAGAAGCTGTACATGACGTAGCAAAAGCACGTGGTATCGAGTTACCAGCCGGGTTAGAAATTATTGATCCAGATCAGATCCGTGACCAATATATTGCACCAATGGTCGAACTCCGCAAAGGCAAACTCAACGACTTACAAGCTAAAGAGCAATTACAAGATACTGTAGTTCTCGGCACCATGATGCTGGCTTTAGATCATGTGGATGGATTAGTTTCAGGGGCAGTTCATACAACCGCCAATACAGTGCGTCCAGCGTTCCAGCTGATTAAAACTGCACCAGCATACTCACTGGTTTCATCCATTTTCTTTATGCTTTTACCAGATGAAGTCTATGTCTACGGTGACTGTGCAATTAACCCAGACCCTACAGCCGAACAGCTTGCCGAAATTGCGATTCAGTCTGCTGACTCTGCAAAAGCGTTTGGAATTGACCCACGTATTGCCATGATCAGCTACTCAACTGGTACATCTGGAACGGGTGCTGATGTTGAGAAAGTACAGCAAGCGACTCAAATTGCACAGCAACGTCGTCCTGATTTACTGATTGACGGTCCACTCCAATACGATGCAGCTTCAGTTGAAAGTGTAGGACGCCAAAAGGCGCCAGACTCACGCGTTGCTGGCCGTGCCAATGTATTTATTTTCCCCGACTTAAATACAGGCAACACAACCTATAAAGCAGTACAACGTGCAGCAAATGTAGTTAGCGTTGGCCCAATGCTGCAAGGCCTAAATAAGCCAGTCAATGACTTGTCTCGTGGTGCTTTAGTAGATGACATCGTCTTTACTATTGCATTAACAGCCATTCAGGCCGAGCAGCAAGCTGCTGCCAAATAATTAATATCATTTAATCTTTTCTACCTCTCGCCATTTGATATCCGCTCAAATGGCTTTTTTTATTTTTTAAAAAATAAGCCTGATTCTAGGTTGTTCTTAATTTTAAATAACTTAGCCTTTGTGTTATTCGACTTTCGGTCAAAAGATCAACCAATCCCCCACAAGATTGTCTTTTTGTCATATAATTTAGCCCGCTAGCTAACAGCCCGCTCAAGAGATTTTTTGGTATGACAACGATTATCAAACAAGATGACTTGATTACATCAATCAAGGACGCCCTACAGTTTATTTCGTACTATCACCCGCAAGACTTTATCCAAGCGATGAGCCGTGCTTATGATCGCGAAGAAAACAAAGCTGCAAAGGATGCAATTGCACAGATTTTAATTAACTCTCGCATGTGTGCGGAAGGTCATCGTCCAATTTGCCAAGATACTGGTATTGTTAACGTTTTCCTTGAAGTGGGCTTAGATGTTAAATTTGATTTAACAATGAGCTTAGACGATGCAGTAAATGAAGGTGTTCGCCAAGGTTACCTTGAAAACAGCAACGTTCTTCGCGCATCTGTACTTGCTGACCCTGCATTTGGTCGTAAAAATACAAAAGACAATACCCCTGCCGTTATTCACTACAAACTCGTACCAGGTAACAAAGTAGATATTACTGTTGCTGCTAAAGGTGGCGGTTCAGAAAACAAATCTAAACTTGCGATGCTTAACCCATCTGACTCGATTGTTGACTGGGTTCTTAAAACCGTTCCAACTATGGGTGCAGGCTGGTGCCCTCCTGGTATGCTCGGTATCGGTATTGGTGGTACTGCTGAAAAAGCCATGATGCTTGCGAAAGAAGCACTCATGGAAGAAATCAACATGGACGAATTACTTCGCCGTGGACCAGAGAACAAAATCGAAGAACTTCGTATCGAAATCTTTGAAAAAGTAAACGCTCTTGGTATTGGTGCACAAGGTCTTGGTGGTTTAACGACTGTTCTTGACATTAAAATCAAAGACTACCCATGTCACGCTGCTGGCAAACCAGTAGGTATGATTCCTAACTGCGCTGCGACTCGTCACGCTCACTTCCAGCTTGATGGTTCAGGTGTAGCTCATATTCAAGCACCAAAACTTGAAGACTACCCATCTGTAACTTGGGATGCTTCACAATCTAAACGTGTAAACCTTGATACCATTACTCAAGAAGAAATGGATTCTTGGAAACCGGGCGACACATTACTTCTTAGCGGTACAATGTACACAGGTCGTGATGCTGCACATAAACGTATGGTTGAAATGATCGATAACGGTGAAGAGTTACCGGTTGATCTTAAAGGTAAGTTTATTTACTACGTTGGTCCTGTTGATCCGGTACGTGATGAAGTGGTTGGTCCTGCTGGCCCTACAACGGCTACACGTATGGACAAATTCACACGTAAAGTACTCGAGCATACTGGTCTATTCGGTATGATTGGTAAAGCTGATCGTGGTCCTACAGCAATTGAAGCAATCAAGGACAACAAAGCAACTTACCTCATGGCAGTGGGCGGTGCAGCTTACCTCGTATCTAAAGCTGTTCGCGAAGCTGAAGTGGTTGCATTTGCAGACTTGGGTATGGAAGCAATCTACAAATTTGTAGTGGAAGATATGCCTGTATCTGTTGCAGTTGATGTAAACGGTACTTCAATTCACGCAGTAGCTCCAAAAATCTGGCAAGCGAAAATTGGTAAAATTCCAGTAATCGATGCCGCAGCTGGCTAATCAAGAAAAGCACCGGATTCGGTGCTTTTTTTATGCCTTTTAATATTTTTTTGAAATTGAAAAGAATTGTAACAATTGGTTCGCCAATCTGTGCTATTAATGAATACACCCACCCGCCCTACACTGCATATAGGTCATTTCATGACTATTCGCCCTATTCTTAAAAATCTTTCAATCAGTCTCTGTCTAAGCTGTATTACTACAAGCTTATTTGCTTCTCCTGCCAAGTTAAGTTCAGTGAAAGAACTCATGCAAATGAGCCAAATTGATTATCTATTGAAAGAATCAATCAATGAGTTAACGCCTTACTATGATCAACAAGCTGAACAGATCATTAGCAATATTACGGGCATCAAAACTTTAGGCCCGAAAGAAAAAGAGGCAGCGAAAAAGTTAGGCTTACTTTTAAAAGATTCGAGTAACCAGCTGATTAGTAGCCCTAAAACGACTCAAGCCTTACAAGATATTTATTTAAAAACTTATACCGAAGAAGAAATCCAAGCAAATTTAAAGTTTTTGAAAACCCCAGAAGGCCAATCAATTACCCGTAAAAACGTACAGATTATGGGGCAAATTTCAGAATATATGATGGAATTGGGACAGCAAACTTTTAATGACCCTAAAGCACGAGATCATATGCAAGAAGAAATGCTAAAAATTATTGCACCCTTAATGAAAGATAAAGAAAAGTCTTAACTTTTCTTTATCGACCTCAAATTGTTACCAAGTTAAAGGGTTCCACAATTTAAATGGTTTTATCAGATGTACATCTGACTTTTCATTATATTTAGCAGGTTTTAATTCTTGGGGTTTATGACGTATTTTTCCTGAAGCATCTTCAGCAACAAAATTATAGCTAGAAGATTTAAGCTCGGTAAATGCAATTTCTCTACGGCCAATATTATCTTGCATTAACATAAATGGACCCGTGTGCTCACTACGGTCCATTTTATTTTCTTCATCATACTTCAAATAATAAGATGCGCCTGCATCTACCGTAATATCGATATATTTAGGTTCTTGAAAATGAATCCCCAACAAAGGGCGGCTCGCTGAAATACGGTAAGTTCCTGCTGGCAGTTCAATCCAGTAATAATGGTTATGCAATAAACTTGGAATTCGTTTTCCATTTACAAATAAATTGATGGCTGCAATTTCTTGACGATTCCATTTCGTGTCTGGACGGTAAAGATAGACAACTGCTGCCTGCTCATTTTGGGGTTTAACTGGCGCAAATGTCTGACCTAACTTTTGATTTACCCATCCCCCTACAGTGAAGCCCCCTAAACGATATTGATCCAATAAACCGGGTTCTTTATCAACATCAACTTTAGGTAAAGTGGCGGTCAGCTCACCTGAATTCTTTTCTAAGTGTGATGAACTTTGGCAACCTGCAAGTAATGCGGCACAACTTAAAGCAATAATTAAATAACGCATGACATCCCTCAAAGCGTTTTCTTTTGATTTTTCTATATCGCAAAACTATGCGTATTTTGTTTTTTTAGATTAACACCACCTACATAAATTGAAAACAAAAAAAGCATGAATCACCGAGGCAATTCATGCTTTTTAGATGAATGAAATCTAAGCAGACTTCGAATCAATTACTTTTAAATCTGCCTTGGCAACACTTTCATGTGTTACTGCTTCTTTAGGCTGACGTTCTGACTTGTAGACAGGCTCAGCTTCACCATTAATAACTGCTTCATTAATGAAAACTGTTCCTACATCTGTACGGCTTGGCAAGTCATACATCGTTTCAAGTAGAACATTTTCCAAAATCGAACGTAGGCCACGAGCTCCGGTATTACGCTCAAGCGCTCGCTTAGCCACTGCACGTAAAGCTGAATCTTCAAATACGAGGTCAACATTTTCCATATTGAACAGGTATTGATACTGACGAGTTAATGCATTTTTCGGTTCAGTCAAAATTTGCATTAACGCTTCTTCATCAAGCTCTTCAAGCGTTGCAATCACTGGTAAACGGCCAATGAATTCTGGAATTAAACCAAATTTAACTAAATCAGTTGGCTCAACTTGACGGAATAATTCAGCAAGTTTTTTGGTTTCATCTTTATTTTTAACATCAGCCGTAAAGCCAATTCCGCCTTTCTCTTGACGCTGTTGTACAATTTTTTCCAGTCCAGCAAACGCACCACCACAAATAAATAGAATATTTGAGGTATCAATTTGGATGAACTCTTGCTGTGGATGCTTACGTCCACCTTGTGGTGGAATTGAAGCTACAGTACCTTCAATCATCTTAAGCAAAGCTTGTTGTACACCTTCACCAGACACGTCACGAGTAATCGACGGATTTTCAGATTTACGTGTAATTTTGTCGATTTCATCAATGTAGATAATACCCTTTTGAGCTTTTTCTACATCGTAATCTGCTTTTTGCAAAAGTTTTTGTACGATATTTTCAACGTCTTCGCCAACATAACCCGCTTCCGTCAAAGTAGTCGCATCTGCCATTGCAAACGGCACATCTAACAAACGAGCCAATGTTTGAGCAAGTAATGTTTTACCTGAACCGGTAGGCCCAATCAGTAGAATGTTACTTTTAGCAATTTCCACATCTTTAGACACATGACCAGATTGCCCGACTTTCAAACGCTTATAATGGTTATAAACGGCAACAGATAATGTCTTTTTGGCGAGATCCTGACCAATTACATATTGATCAAGCGCAGCACGTATTTCATGTGGTTTTGGCAATGCCTTGCTCGCCCAGTCACCTGCTTCAACCTGTTGGCTGGTTTGTACAAGGTCTAAGCAGACATCTACACACTCATTACAAATATATGCGTCCTCGCCCGCAATCAGTTTCCCGACTTCAGACTGCGTTTTACCGCAAAATGAACAATGTTTTTGTCCTTGAGGATGTTCGGACATATTCTCTCCACAAATAGAATCTTAAATATGAGGGCAAGCGATAGGGTTAAATGACTATATGGAGGCGTTTTCCAACAACTCAAGCCACTTAATATTTTCCCTTATGGACGCTTACTTAATACCTGATCGACCAAGCCATATTCTTTTGCTGCTTGTGCAGTCATAAAGTTATCACGATCGGTATCACGAGCAATCGTGTCATAGTCTTGACCACTGTGTTCTGCCATCAAACGGTTCAAGCGCTCTTTAATAAATAGAATTTCACGAGCATGAATTTCAATATCTGATGCTTGACCACGGAATCCACCTAATGGTTGGTGAATCATTACACGTGCATTTTCAAGGCAATAGCGTTTACCTTTAGCACCAGCATTTAATAAGAATGCGCCCATAGATGCAGCCTGCCCCATACAGTATGTCACTACATCAGGTTTAATAAATTGCATCGTGTCATAAATCGCCATACCAGCAGTGACCGAACCACCTGGCGAGTTAATATAAAGATGGATATCTTTATCTGGGTTTTCAGCTTCCAAGAACAACATTTGGGCAACAATCAAATTTGCCATGTTGTCTTCAACTTCACCAGTTAGAAAAATGACGCGCTCACGTAAAAGTCGTGAATAAATATCAAAAGAACGTTCGCCGCGAGAAGATTGTTCAACCACAACAGGAACTAAAGCATTTTCAATTGTTGGAACATACATACGTTATTTATTCCTAAATTTTTTGTGACTTAACCTATGGCAACAATATGCGGGATAATTTCTCAAATTGCAAAAGGTTCGCACTGAAATATTATATTATTTATACCTAAGTACTTAAGACGTACTCAAATTAACCATATACCTAAAAATGAAAAAGGCGCCTAAAGCGCCTTTTCCTGACTTCTCAAAAGATTAGCCCATACGGCGAGCTTGTTGTTCTTTCAATAAATCTTCGTAAGATACTGCTTTGTCAGTCACTTTAGCAGAAGCTAAGATGTGATCAACAACTTGATCTTCTAACACAACAGCTTCAATTTGAGCGCGTTGTTGAGCATCATTTTTGAAGTATTCAATCACTTCAGTTGGATCTTCATAAGAAGAAGCCATGTCGTCGATGTAAGCATCAACACGTGCTTGGTCAACTTCAAGTTTAGCATCAGCTAATACTTTGCTTACCAATACGCCAAGCTTAACAGAACGTTCTGCTTGTTCTTTGAACAATTCGTCAGGAAGCATGCTCTTGTCAAAAGATTGCGCGCCTGCACCACCAAATTGTTGAGTGAATTGTTGAACCATTTGTTGACGTTGACGGTCAATTTCTTGAGCAACCATTGCAGCTGGAACTTCAATTTCGTTAGCAGCAACAAGAGCATCAAATGCAGCTTGTTTAACTTGGTTACGTAAGCCATTGCGAACTTCACGTTCCATGTTTTTACGAACGTCAGCTTTTAATTTTTCAATGCCTTCTTCTTCAGAAACACCGAAGATTTTTAAGAATTCAGCATCAATCTCTGGAAGTTTAGGCTTTTCAACTTGCTTCACAGTGATTTTGAACTGAGCTGCTTTACCCGCTAAGTTTTCAGCTTGGTAATCTTCAGGGAAAGTTACATCAATAACTTTCTCTTCACCAGCTTTCATGCCAATGATGCCGTCTTCGAAGCCAGGAATCATACGGCCTGAACCTAACACAAGTTTAAAGTCTTCAGCAGAACCACCTTCGAACTTCTCACCGTCGATAGAACCTTCAAAGTCAAAAGTCACTTGCATGTCTTTTTTCGCCATACCCTTGGTTACAGCCCAAGTTTGACGTTGCTTTTGCAAGTTTTCGATCATGGTGTCAACGTCAGCGTCTTTAATTTCAGCTGTTTTACGTTCAACTTCCAAACCGTCAAATGCTTTTACTTCAACTTCAGGATAAACTTCTACAGTTGCTTCAAAAACTAAAGCATCTTCTTTATGTTCAACTTTCTCAATGTTCGGCATACCTACCGCATTGATTTTTTCTTGTTGAATTGCTTCAAATACGCTGTCACGAATGATGTCATTCACAACTTCTTGATAAATACTTGCACCGTATTCGCGGCGAACAACGTTTGCAGGTACTTTGCCCGGACGGAAGCCGTTGATCTTCACAGTTTTGGCAGTGCGCTTCAAACGAGCTTCAAATTGCTCGTTAATACGGCTCGTCGGTACAGAAACATTTAAACGACGGGCAACGCCCGAAACCGCTTCAGTCGTTACTTGCATGGCTTCCTCGATAAAAATTAGTTAGTAGGAACAGTTTTTAAAAAAGTGCTGTATTATATGACAACTTTCAAGATATACAAAATTAACCGATCAGATCATAAAATTGAAGGACGTATTTTTAGGAAATTTCACAGTAATTTTATGATTTTTTAATTTTTTTTAATGCAAAGTTAAGCAAAAGTAATTTTTTAACTATTCTTTACAAATCTAAAATTACAATTAATTTTAATAAAGTTATCGATTTTCCAAACAGTTAAGTTTAATCAAATAATTAGGACCATTTTGCAACTAAAAGTGATTAAAACTTTCACATTTCCTTCACAATTCTATCGGCAAATCCAATTAACACAAACTGTACATATAAATAAGAATTATTATTATTCGCATAACGTTTATATTTAAGTCCTGAAAGTCATGTCATTGATTAGAACACGTAAAAAAATTGTTTCCTCTGCAATCGCCTCATCGCTCTCGATGATTGCAACAACTGCGATGGCGCAAGAAGCAGTTTCGCAATTACCAACTATCCATACTAAAGCGACTCAAGAAGAATCTTTAAAGGTTGATCAATCAGCAAACTCTAAATTCGTTGCTCCCCTTCTAGATACTCCTAAATCAGTATCAGTTATCTCAAAACAACTTATAGAAGATACAAAAGTAACAACTTTAGCAGATGCATTGCGTACTGTTCCTGGCATTACTTTAGGTGCAGGTGAAGGCGGTAATCCGAATGGTGATCGACCTTTCATCCGTGGTTATAGTTCAGAAAGCTCTATGTATATTGATGGTATCCGCAACTCTACCTCACAAAACCGTGAAATGTTTGCGGTCGAGCAAGTAGAGGTAACCAAAGGTTCTGCATCAGCAATGGGTGGTGCAGGTTCAGTTGGTGGCAGCATCAATATGATTTCCAAGGTAGCTAAAAAGGGTGATTTTCTAGAAGGCTCAGTAGCCGCTGGTACTGATAACTACCAACGTATCACTTTAGATGGTAATAAAGACTTTGGAAATGGCATTGCAGCACGTGTAGCTGTTTTGGGACATCAAAATGAAAAGGCTGGCCAAAGTAATGGGGCTGAATATAAACGTGTTGGTATTGCACCAAGTATTACTTTTGGCTTAGATACACCGACACGTGCAACTTTGAGCTACTATTATTTACAAACTGATGATAAACCTGATTCAGGTATTCCTTATTGGGATTCATCTCTTGGAAAAGCTCAAGGTAAACCGGCTGAAGTCAAACAAGGTACATATTACGGCTGGAAAGATCGAGATTTTCAAAAGCAAGAAAATCACATCGGTACAATTAAATTAGAACACGACCTTACCGACAATATAACTATTACTAATACGGCCATGTATGCCAAATCAAAAAATGATTATGTCTGGACAAACCCAGATGACTCAAAAGGTAATGTTGGCAAAGGTCTTGTTTGGCATCGTTTGAACTCAGCTATTACAGATAGTGAGACATTTACCGATCAATTAGCACTTACAGGTAAATTTGATACTGGCTTCTTAAAGCACAGATTTAATGTAGGAGCAGAGTACAGCAAACAAAAAACTGATAAAGGCGGCTATAACATTATTGATGCCAAAGGTAATGTTTCTAGTACTGGCTTCTATAGCGATTGTTCAGACTTATCAACAAATTGGTGTACTTCGCTCAATGGTCCAACTCAAAAGCCATTTGTTGACCGTTTACAAGCACGCCCAGACTTTGATGCAACTGTAGAAAGTACTTCTGTCTACTTACTCGACAATATTGAGATCACACCAAAATGGTTATTAGATCTTGGCCTACGTTGGGATAAGTTTGAAGCTGAACAAAACTTCTTAGCCACTTCTAGTGCAGCGGCCTATACAGCAAAAAATGATTCAGATTTCGTGACCTATCAAGCGGGCATTACATTTAAACCAACAGAGAATGGCTCAATTTATACAAGCTATGCAACCTCAGCTAGTCCAGTCGGCTTAAATGCAGGTTGGGGGGATAATAGCGAAACAATTAATGCCAATAATCAAATGATTGATCCCGAAGAGGCACAAACATTTGAAATCGGTACGAAATGGGATTTCCTAGATAACCACCTAAATTTAACAGCTGCTATTTTCCGTACTGAAAAACAAAATACACGTGTACAAATCGACCCAACTACTTATGCAAATGTAGGTGAAAGTAAAGTTGATGGTTTTGAATTAGGCTTAAATGGTGAAATTACTGATAAATGGAACATTTCAGCTGGCTACACTTATTTAGACAGTGAACTAACCAAAAATGGTAAATCTTGTCGTAGCGGAAAATGTACTGACCAATCCATTTATAATGGCAACCAAATGCCAAACGTACCTAAGCAAGCTGCTACGTTATGGACTACCTATAAAGTACTTCCACAATTGACGGTAGGCGCTGGCGCTGTTTACTCTGACAAAGTATATGGTGATGTAGCAAATACTAAATGGGTTCCATCTTACGTACGTTACGATGCGATGGCACGTTACAACGTAAATAAAAATGTTGATCTTCAATTAAATATCAACAACCTATCTGATAAGCGCTATTTCACTAAAGCTTACGCTTCTCACTATGCAACAGAAGCAGAAGGCCGTAGTGCAGTTCTAGCAGTTAACTTTAAATACTAAGTTAACCTAGAATCCCATAATATTTTTATGGTTTATAATATAAAATAGCCTCTCTTGTTAGAGGCTATTTTAATTTTCTACTATTATTACTCGCAGGTATCACCGTGATCCATCATATTCCCAATGTCTTGAGTAAAGAGCAGGTCCAATATTTTCGTAATGAAATGGACAAAATTGAATGGGTCAATGGCAAAGTAACCGCTGGTACACTCTCTGCAACTGTAAAACGCAATCAGCAATTACCTGAAGATCATCCGCTTACTCACCATCTGAGTAATATTATTCTTGAGGCATTAGGCACTCACCCATTATTTTTATCTGCTGCAATACCACTTGATATTATCCCTCCCCTGTTTAATCGTTATGAAAATCAGGAGTCTTTTGGTTTTCATGTAGACAACTCTATCCGTCGTATACGTGGTACAAACGAACGACTTAGAACCGATTTGTCATGTACTTTATTTTTAAGCGAACCTGAAGAATATGAAGGTGGTGATCTGGTCGTAGAAGACACTTATGGTTATCACGAAGTGAAACTTCCAGCAGGAGATATGATTTTATATCCATCTACCAGTTTGCATGAAGTGACAGCAATTACTTCTGGCTGTCGTATTGCTTCTTTTTTCTGGGTGCAAAGTATGGTGCGTGATGATGCCGAACGACATATGCTTTTTAACCTAGATCAAACAGTACAAAACCTAAGAATGCAGCTAGGTGACAATCATAGCGAAGTCATTAAACTGACCAACCTTTACCATAACTTGATGCGTAAGTGGGCTGAACTATAACTCTATTTATTTTTGCCTTATTTAGTCTAATCAATTATTTTTATCTCAATAAGGCAAAATAATGAAAATTATTTTCGATAAAATATAGAACAATGCAAAATTAGAAAATTATTTTCTGAACACTGAAATTAAAATGTGTATAAGACTTTTGCACAACGTGTAATCATTGTTTAGATGTGATATATCTAAACAATAAGCATATTAGCAAACCACCAAACTTACTATTACATGGTCTATAGATGAAAACGAATCACTTGTTTGCCCAGCCTACTCAAGCAAGACATCATCTCGAACTCCTGATGCTGCGCCTCGCGCGCGTATAAATTTTTGTCTGCATTTTAGAGCAGACCTTTTCAAATTCCCTTTAATTTTTCTGTATTAGATACCATATATAACTGTAGAACGTTGCCTTTTTCACGACACCTAGAGCAACCGTGCTACGAGATAAGGAGTTTTCTCATGATGTTGGCTGACCCTAGCAAAAAATACCGCCGTATGTACCAGCGAGTCGATTTACCAGATCGCCAATGGCCAAATAATGAAATTACAAAAGCGCCAATCTGGATGAGCACGGATTTACGTGATGGTAACCAAGCAATTTTTGAACCGATGAACATGGAACAAAAGTTCAAAATGTTCAAAATGCTTGTAAAAATCGGTTTTAAACATATTGAAATCGGCTTCCCTTCTGCGTCTCAAATTGACTTCGATTTTACTCGTATGTTGATTGAAGAAAATCATATTCCTGATGACGTATACATTGAAGTATTGGTTCAGGCACGTGACCATTTAATTGAGCGTACTTTCGAAGCTTTAGCAGGTGCTAAGCGCGCAATTGTGCATATTTATAACTCTAACTCTCCAACCTTCCGTCAAAAAGTGTTGAATGTAGACGTTAATGGCGCAAAACAGTTGGCGGTGAATGCAGCTCAGAAAGTGAAAGAATATGCTGCGCAATATCCTGAAACTGACTGGATTTTCCAGTACAGTCCAGAATGCTTCTCTGCAACTGAATTAGAAGTAGCAAAAGAAGTCTGTGATGCGGTTACAGAAATTTGGGATGCACGTCCAGATCATAAAGTTATTTTGAACTTACCAGCGACTGTCGAAGTTTCAACACCAAATGTTTATGCAGACCAAATCGAATGGATGCATCGTAATTTGGCACGTCGTGATGGCGTGATTATTTCCGTTCACTGTCACAATGACCGTGGCTGTGGTATTGCTGCATCAGAACTTGCCATTATGGCAGGTGCCGACCGTGTGGAAGGCTGCGTATTTGGTAACGGCGAACGTACCGGTAACGTTGACGTTGCTGCTATCGCATTGAACATGTACACCCAAGGTGTAGCACCAGAATTAGATTTCTCTAATATTAATGAAGTCATTGCAACGGTTGAAGAATGTACTGGTTTACCTGTACACCCTCGTCATCCATATGCAGGTGACTTGGTATTTACTGCATTCTCTGGTTCGCATCAGGACGCAATCAAAAAAGGCTTTGAATACCAGAAAAACGAAGAAATCTGGGATATGCCGTACTTACCAATCGACCCGAAAGATTTGGGCCGCGACTACGATGCTGTCATTCGTGTAAATAGTCAGTCTGGTAAAGGCGGTATCGCTTACTTATTAGAATCAAACTATAACGTTGTATTGCCTCGTCGTTTACAAATCGAATTTAGTCAGGTTGTTCAACAATATACTGATGAGAATGGTACAGAGATTAGTGCTAAACAAATCTGGACTTTATTTAAAGACACGTATGTTGAAGTGAAAAACCATCATTACACGGTCAAAAACTATAAGTTATCTGACATTAATGGTACTCAAATTATTGAACTTGAGATTGATGTTGAAGGTGAAACTCAACAATTACGTGGCGAAGGTAATGGTCCTATCTCTGCATTCTTAAATGCACTTCAATTACCAATTGATGTATTGAACTACGAAGAACGCAGTATTAGTTCAGGTGCAAATGCCAAAGCATTAACCTTAATTGAACTTCAAGTGAAAGGTACAGGCAGAGGCTCATTTGGTGCAGGTGTTCACGACAACACAGTCACTTCATCTATTGAAGCTATTATTGCATGTACCAACCGTTTGATTGATCAAGGTGTTTTAAGTACAGATCAGGTTGTTGCCGCCGCTGTTTAATTAAAAAAAAGACTTTGGAAAGGATACCTAGCTTGGTATCCTTTCTTTTTATTCCTGAAAGATTTAAAAGGCGAAATGTTCCCGTGTCTTTTCCAGCTGACTCAGTGGGGTTAGTCACTCCGCAAAAGTTCCAATTTGAAGAACCCTTACATCTTGAATGTGGCCGTGTTTTACCGCGCTTTGAGTTAATGGTTGAAACTTACGGCACTTTAAATGCAGATAAATCAAATGCGATTTTAATCTGCCATGCCCTTTCCGGACATCATCATGCAGCGGGTTATCACCATGAAGATGATAAAAAAGCTGGATGGTGGGATAGCTGTATTGGCCCGGGCAAGGCAATCGACACAAATAAATTTTTTGTAGTTGCGCTTAATAATATTGGCGGATGTAGTGGATCAACCGGTCCAACTTCACCAAATCCTGAAAATGACAATCGTCCCTATGGTCCAGATTTCCCGTTAGTAACGGTCCGTGACTGGGTCAAAACTCAAGCCATGCTTTCTGACCGCTTAGGAATAAGTGTCTGGTATGCGGTGGTCGGTGGTTCTTTGGGTGGCATGCAGGCATTACAATGGTCGGTAGACTACCCTGACCGTTTACAAAAATGTGTCGTTATTGCCAGTGCGCCAAAGCTTTCAGCACAAAATATTGCGTTTAACGAAGTGGCACGTCAGTCCATCTTGTCCGACCCGGACTTCCATCATGGCCGTTATTTGGAAAATGATAGCTATCCGAAGCGTGGTCTAATTTTGGCTCGTATGGTTGGTCATATTACCTATCTTTCTGAAGAAGCCATGAAACAAAAATTTGGTCGTGATTTAAAATCCGGCAAGTTTATGTACGGTTTTGATGTCGAGTTTCAGGTCGAAAGTTATCTCCGTTATCAAGGTGAACAGTTTAGTCGTAACTTTGATGCCAATACTTATCTCATTATGACCAAAGCTTTGGATTATTTTGATCCATCGCGTGAATACGGACACTCGCTTACAGAAGCGATGAGTAAAACCAAATGCCAGTTCCTGATTGTCTCATTCACCACTGACTGGCGTTTTGCACCAAGCCGCTCACAAGAAATTGTAGATGCTCTCATTACCAATCATAAACCGGTAAGTTATCTTGATATTGATGCTGAACAAGGTCATGACTCGTTCTTATTCCCGATTCCACTGTATGTCAAAACACTGCGCGCTTTCTTAGGCGGTGAAGAACATTTAAAATCGACTTCACTGGAGGCAAGCTAATGCGTATTGATCAACAACTAGCAGAAAAGTGGATTAAACCCGGCTCTAGCGTACTCGATTTAGGGTGTGGTGACGGTGAATTACTCGCTCATATGAGCCAAAAGCATCAAATTCGTGCTTATGGTTTAGAAATTGATCAAGAAAAGATTGCAATTGCCGTCAGTCGCGGGTTAAATATTATTCAACAAGATTTGAATCTCGGTTTAAGCCGTTTTGCCGACCAGTCTTTTGACTATGTGGTTATGGCACAGGCTTTGCAAGCCGTAGATGCACCCGATGTTTTATTAAGAGACATGGTGCGTGTGGGTAAACAGGCCATTATCACTTTTCCAAACTTTGCACACTGGAAGACTCGCTCTTTTCTAGCATTAAAAGGGATGATGCCTGTATCGGATGCTCTACCATATATGTGGTATAACACCCCCAACATTCATTTATGTACGTTTAAAGATTTCGAAGCACTATGTGCAGAAAATCAAATACAAATTATTAATCGACTCGCCGTCAATGGAAACCAGCAGGGAAGCCTGTTAAGCAAACATGTTCCGAATTTGTTTGGTGAAGTCGCTATTTATCGAGTGAGTGCACTATGAAAAAGACATTATTTAGCACACTAATTGCAGGACTGCTAAGTATGCAGGCTCATGCAGATTATATCGCCCAGCCACAATCGGTTGCGAGCCAAGCTGCGCGCTTCTCCACAATGGGGATTCATGACCTTCAAAAAGCGGCTCAAGCTGGTCAAGCTGGAGCACAGTTTTATCTTGGTACACGTTATCAATACGGCAAAGATGTAGCAAAAGACGATAAACAAGCATTTGCATGGTTTAAAGCTGCTGCTGATCAAGGTCTTTCACCTGCGCAATTAAATGTTGGCCGTATGTATGCAGATGGTATTGGCGTTAAGAAAGACGAAGCTATGGCTCGTAAATATTTCGAAAAAGCGGCAAGTAACGGCGATAACCGTGCAAGCTACAACCTTGCGATGATGGAAGAGCAAAAGAAAAACTACGTAGGTGCTTACCAGTGGTATGAACTTTCAACTCGTGATGGCATGCTCGACAATAAAGTGATTAGCTTATCTGAAGGTAAAAAGACGGCTCTTGCTGCAAACTTAACTCAAGAGCAAATCCGTATGGCACGTGACCGCGCGGATAAATGGATTCAAGCACAATAATAATCCAGCTTATACTTACTCGACTAAAACCACCTTATATCACCTATAAGGTGGTTTTAGTTTTTTAAGCTTCTAATTTTATATTCTATTTGTTTTGCTCTATATCCCCTTTCAAAAAACACGTAACATAGCTCACGTTCAATATTGGTTATAAAGTTTGGTTATCTTATGTCTACCCCACATTGGTTTGATCAGGGCTCTTTAGTCCTTGCAAGTAACAACAAAGGTAAAGTCGCAGAGTTTGAAAAACTTTTTGAACAGCTTAAGTTGCCTGTAGAAATTATTCCTCAGGGTCGCCTAAATATTCCCGATGCCATTGAAGACGGCTTAAGCTTTATTGAAAATGCCATTATTAAAGCGCGTCATGCTTCTAAGATTTCAGGGAAACCTGCTATGGCTGATGACTCCGGTATTTGTGTTCCGGTTTTAGGGGGTGCACCTGGTATTTATTCAGCACGTTATGCTGGAGAACATGGTGACGATGCAGCGAATAATGCCAAATTATTAAATGACCTTTTGCCATTTCGTAAAAATGGTGAAGCGATTGAAGGTATGTTTGTGTGCGTACTTGCTTTAGTGACTCATGCGGAAGATCCATTGCCACAAATTTTCCAAGGCATCTGGCATGGTGAAATTTTAGAAGCGCCACGTGGTGAAAATGGTTTTGGTTATGACCCACTGTTCTGGTTGCCAGAGCTTCAAGTTTCTAGTGCTGAGTTGTCTAAAGAAGATAAGAATAAGATTAGTCATCGTGGGCAAGCGATGCAGTTATTTAGAGAGAGCTTGCAGAAGTAGGCTGATCACACGGCCAAACTATACAGCGTTAAAACAGATTAAACTTTGTATAGGCGAACCTTACTTTTCAAAGATGAAAAGTAAGCAAAAATCTTTTGTTAGACTGATGGCACTTCCCTGTGCCACAGTCTAACTGGCGGCATCCATGCCGCCTTCGCACCAGCAAGTGCAGGAAACTTATAATTAAATAATTAATTAGACGAACAAGTGTAAAAATACTGCATAAATCGCAATACACACACAACTCACAATCGTCCCTGAAGCGATATAAGCAGCAGATCTACCCGTCCCTTGATAATGAGTTTCTAGAGCTACAATATTGGCTGCTGGCGGCAGACAGAACATTAAAAACATTACTCCAATTTGCTGATTTATATTTGGAATCGGTAAAAATCTATAACTTAATCCACAAAGTACAAATCCACAGGCCACTTTAAATGCTTGAGCTTTTGTACTGTAAATTAAATCTTTTGTATAAACTCTGGTACGGCGCAGCCACATTCCAAGCACACACATACCTGCAAAAGTCATTGCAAATTTAGCAACCTCATAAACCCAATGTATAGCAGGGCTTTCGATATGTTGGGCCCCTAAAAGTCTGAGCACAACAGCACAAAATATCGATATACAAGGCGGAGAAGTTAAAACCTTTTTTAATATATTGAGCTTACTTTGTGGTGCCGTAGTAACGGCAGTCACAGCCCAAGCATTGCCAAAAAGCGACATTCCAATATATAAAGCAACAATTGGAGCAGTTGCTTCAGGACCGAATAAAGCCATAGCGAAAGGAAAACCAAGCCACCCCATGTTGGTATAACTTACGCAAAGCGCCAATAAGCGGTCTTTAAATAAAGCCAAATAAGCAAAGAAAATAATGAACGCCGAACCAAAACTAAAAAGCATTAAGCTCAAGCTTCCCGATTGATAAAAGACCATGTTGTAAATAATCACAATCGGAATCAGGAGTCGTGCAAGCCAAGCTGAGAGAATAGGTTTTACGGTTTCTGAAATGGAGGTCTGAGCAAGTAGAAGTCCTGTGATAAATGCCAATACAGGCAGTAATAATGCCACGCTCTCTCCTCTCGCTCGTCAAAATCAGCTTGTTATGCTACACCTTTTGGTTTTGAAATGTATGATCTATTTCAAGTAAATTCGTCTAAGAACGAAGCTCAATAAAATTTATAAATCCTCCCAAAAAAATATCTTTAAAAATCTAGTCGTAAGTGTCTACTTATAAATATTGTCTTAAAAATGAAATATAAGTGTCACATTCCTGTCATGGCAACCTGTTGATATAAAGCGAACTAAAAAGAGGTATAAAATCATGGCTGGTTTATCTATTTGGCATGTCGTTATTTTCGCAATTGTCGTTATTTTATTGTTCGGTACATCTAAGCTAAAAAATATCGGTAAAGATGTAGGCGGTGCAGTAAGAGATTTTAAAAAGTCAGTTCGTGAAGAAGACGAAGCTGCATCTTTAAATAGCCCTCGTACAATTGATGCACAAGTTAAAACATCTGAAAGCACATCAGTGAAAAGCTAAAGGTTTGACCCATGCTTGATGTAGGAATGACAGAGTTACTCTGTTTTGCAATTATTGCAATTTTAGTTTTAGGTCCAGAGAAGCTTCCGGAAGCTGCACGCTTTGCAGGTCGCTGGTATGTTCGACTAAAACGCTATATTACGAATCTGCAAAACGAGATTGATCAGGAGCTACGTCTGTCTGAGTTCCGCAAAGAAATGCAAGAGGAACTTAACCGCATTGAAGCATTAGAACGTAAAGTACAACAACAGCTTGAAGAAATACAAAAACAGCAGGTTTCAGAAACTTTAGAAGCAACTGAAACAGCTAAAACAACACAAAAGCCTATTCGGAAATGTACTCCTATATCGGGCCATTACAAAGTGCCGTATCTGACTAAAGTTACGCCTTTGGCTCCTCAAACTGATATTTCAGAAACATCTCCTGTTGAATTGAAGATTGCCGTATGAACCAACTGCCTTCAACCGCTGTAAATAGTCAAGAAAACCTAGACCAAATGCCAATCATGAATCATTTGGTGGTTTTAAGACGTCATTTATTTAGGATTGTAGGGGTAACATTATTCTTATTTTTTTGTTTATTGCCCTTTCGAAATCATACTTATCAATTATTATCTGAGCCTCTAAGGTTACAACTTCCTGCCTCATCTTCCATGATTGCAACGGATGTTACAGCAACCTTTATGGCGCCATTTAAACTTAATTTATTTGTTGCGCTCATGTTGGCAATGCCATTTATTCTTTATGAAATATGGTCTTTTGTTCGCCCGGCGCTTTATCAAAAAGAGCGTCATTTAGCGCTGCCGTTACTGATTGGTAGTATTATTTTATTTTATGCAGGTGTCGCTTTTGCTTATTACATTACCCTGCCTGCCATATTACATTTCTTTATTAGCGTTTCACCTGAAACAGTAGCACCAATGACCGACATTAATAGTTATTTAAGCTTCTGCTTAAAGCTATTTTTAGTGTTTGGTGTCACTTTTGAAATTCCTATCGCGACCTTGCTACTCATTTTGATTGGTGTGGTAAATACGCAAAGCCTTGCTGAAAAAAGACGTTTTATTATTGTAGGATGTTTCTTTGTAGCGATGTTCATTACCCCACCCGATGCGATTTCGATGGTGATGCTAGCAATTCCAATGTGGCTACTTTTCGAAATAGGCTTACTCTTCGGCAAAATTCTTGAAAAGAGAAAAACCCATTCTGCTGAATAAAAATAATATAAAAAAGCCTGAACTTCTAAGTTCAGGCTTTTTTTATGTAGAACGCTTTTTAATCTACAAAGCAATAAACTGTCTTCAAAGTGACTTAAAAATGTAAGAAAAGTGTCATTTTCAATCCATAGAATCGACTCAACAAATATACACACAAAAGTTACGGATTTATTATGACCACTGCTTCTAACCACCCAACACGTCGCGATATTTTAAAATGGTTTACGGGGATCCCTTTTCTTCCATTAGGTGCGATGGCTACGGCAGCAACGTTAGCAGGTTGTAACGATAGCGATAACGACTCATCTATTGTCACTCCGTCAAAGCCAATTAACTTTAAGAATGCAACGTTCACTTCAATGCCAGCTCCTTCAACGGTAGCAGATATTGCCACAACAGCATGTGCATCAAAACTTGCTATTTCATGGGAAGACGGCAGCAAAACAGAATATCAACTCGCTTACAAACCATTCTTCTTAACAGGTACAGAAGTGCCTGATGGTAAAGGAGGAAAAGTCATCGCGGGTGGTTATTACGATATTAATAATAAGCCAATTATTGATAAATCAGTTGCAGGTAAAGAACGTCAATTCTTCTCTGACTGCCCAGATGGTAGTTCTCTCATTAGTTTCAAACAAGCAACAGGCAAAGATTTCACAGATGCTGACAAGAAAGCATTAGGTGTAACCGGTAACCCAGTGTTCCATGTGGTTCAATTTGAATATCTATCAAAAGACCAAAATGGTGGTGATACTTACGGTAAATTATCATCTCCGATTGCTGTCTTAACTTTAGATCAAGATCCAAAGACAGGTCACTTAACTTTAATTAAATACCATAACGTTGATACTTCAAGTGCACATGGGCTATGGATTACTTGTGGTGCAAGTTTATCTCCATGGGGAACTCATCTTTCTAGTGAAGAATACGAACCAGATGCTTTTGACCAAAAATTAGGTCAATCACTTTCAACACTTAAAGCCTTCAGTAAAAATATATATGGCGATGAAAACATTGCCAATCCATATAACTATGGCCACTTGCCAGAAATTACCGTAAATGCAGATGGTACTGGTCGCGTTACAAAGCACTATTGTTTAGGCCGTATTTCACACGAACTTGTACAGGTTTTCCCTGATAACCGCACTGTGTTAATGGGTGATGACTATACCAACGGTGGACTATTTATGTTCGTTGCAGATAAGGAGAAAGATTTATCTGCAGGTACACTCTACGTTGCAAAATATACAACGATACTTAGTGATACAACGACTGGTCAGATTTCTTGGATCAGACTTGGTCATGCAACAAGTGCCGAGATTGAAAACCTCATCAAGAGCGGCATTAAAGGAACTGATATTTTTGAGTCAGTTCTACAAATTGCTAAATATCCAAGCGACGCAACAACAGCAGAGAAAGAGGCTATTGATGCAGGCGACAAAGGTACTCCTGAGCAACAAGCTTTAGCCAAAGCTGCAAAAGAGCGTTTAAAACTACAACAAGCTGCCCAAAAAGCAGAATTAGAAGCTCAAGGTTTTAAATTTACTTATTTAAGTAAAACTGGCGTATATCTCAAGCTTAAAGATAATAGCGACAGAACTAAACTTGCAGCGGCTTTCCTTGAAACACACCGTTATGCTGCTTACATGGGTGCTTCAATGGCATTGACCAAAAACGAAGGCACAACAGTCAATATTGCAGATAAAAAAGCTTATTCAGCTTTAGCTAATATTGTCGATTCAATGGTTGAAGGTGGTAGCGGTTATCTTGCTGAGCACAACGTTAAATTCCCGAAAATCACTGCTGGTGGTATTTTGGAGCACACATTAACTGGTAGCCAGAAAGACAGCTCAAATGTTGCAATCAATAGTGAGTGGGTACCTAGCCAATCTAACCTTCTCATTAAAGGTAAAGATATTAGCTTTGACAGCTTAGGGAACACCGCTGACCCAGAGCAAATTGCTAGCCCTGATAACTTGAAGTTCTCAGAAAAACTTCGCACTTTATTTATCGGTGAAGACTCTGGTAACCACTTAAATAACTTCTTATGGGCTTATAACGTTGATACCAAACAGCTCATCCGTATTTTATCTACACCGGCAGGTGCTGAATCGACGGGTCTACATGCAGTCGACGAGGTAAACGGGTGGACTTACATCATGAGTAACTTCCAGCATCCTGGAGACGAATGGAACCGTTTCTATAAAGAAAAAGATGGTGTTCGTACTGGTATTAGCGCAGATTTACTTGCTCAAATTGATACTGCAATTAATACAAATTACAGTAATAAATTTGCAGCAGCAGTTGGCTATATCACTGCCGACCCAATTGCACCATCTGTTGTGAAGAAATAATTTCTTTCAACACTATAAAAGAGGCCTGCTTTATGCAGGTTTCTTTTATTTTTAAAGTTTCATTAAAAAATAAAATTCCTTCAACCTTTCACTAAACGGTCAAATATTTCATTAACTTATCATCAAAACGTCAAGGCCTCGTCACATTCACAAACTAAGCTCATGAAGACTTTTAGAACAATCTCTTTATTTACTTAGGAATTTCCCATGACAGAGCTGACGCCATATCATGAAGACCAAGAATTGGATAATAATACTTCTGACAATATCCACTTTCGTGACATTTTAGAACAACACATCAGTCGTCGTAGTTTAATCACCAAAGCAGCAAGCGGTGCAGTAGCACTGACTTTAGCTTCTACTTTAACAGGCTGTAATGATAACGATGATGACTCTGGCTCTAATAATGGTGGAACCACACCTGTAGACCCAAATAAAAAACCGGAAAAACTCACATTTACGCCTGTAGCTAAAAATTTAAATGATATTGTGACTGTACCGGAAGGTTATGAAGCCAATGTTATCTACGCTTTAGGTGACTCAATCAATCCAAGAGTTGGAGATTGGGACGACAATAATATTCCATCTGGCCCAAGCTTCCAGTTTCGCTCTGGCGACTGCCATGACGGCATGCATTATTTTGGCTTAAACACATCAACAAACCGCTTTGACGAGACTGTGTCAGCACAAGGTTTGTTGGTGATGAATCACGAATATATTAATCAGACCTTCCTTCATCCCAAAGGTCCTACAAAAGTGGATGGACGTCGCCCTGAAGATGAAGTCATTCGTGAAACCAATGCACATGGGGTTTCTGTAATTCATATTAAAAAAGATCCAACCACTCAAAAAGTAGAGATTGTTAAAAACTCTATTTTTAATCGTCGTATTACAGCTTCTACAGTTATGGAGTTTGCAGGTGCTGCAGCGGGTTCAAGCCTGCTTGCAACTCGCTTCTCACCTGCTGGACGTCAAACACGTGGCACTCATAATAACTGCGGTAACGGTTATACACCTTGGGGCACTTATTTAACCACTGAAGAAAACTTTATTGGTTATTTCCAACGTTCGGGTAGCGATGAATATGCACGTACAGATGCAGAAAAAATTGCATTAAAACGTTATGGTTTAGGCGTTAAAAAAGATGAACCTTATCTGTATGAGAAAGATGAAAAAGGTGCACCTAAAAAAGATAAAGATGGCAAGATCATTTACTTAAAAGATAAAAATGGTGAGTTAATCCCTAACGTTGATGAACAAGGGCGACAAATTTATTTAGGCACAAGTTCGCGTTACGGCTGGGAAACAGCAATTGGTCAAGTAGAGTCACAAGACTTGTATGATCGCTGGAATGCCGATGTAAAAGCAGCTCAAGCTACCCAAGATTACCGAAATGGGCCAAATACATTTGGCTGGATGGTTGAGATTGATCCATTTGATGGACGCCAAAATCCGGTTAAACGTACTTCATTAGGCCGTTTCGCACATGAAGACAGTGCTTGCCGTGCCGTAGTAGGTCAACCATTAGCATTTTATATGGGTGATGACTCTCGTGGTGAGTACATTTATAAATTTGTTTCAACCGCTGTGTGGGACACCAAAGATATAAACGGTGGTTATACAGCTGGCGACAAATACATGAATGCAGGCAAATTGTATGTTGCTAAGTTTAATAACGATGGTTCAGGTCAATGGATTGAACTTGCTTATGGCAAAAATGGCTTAAATGAAAGCAACACCACCTACCCGTTTAAGTCACAGGCAGACGTTGTTACATTTGCACGCTTAGCAGCAGATTCTGTAGGCGCTACAAAAATGGACCGCCCAGAATGGTGTACGATCAATCCATTAAATGGTGAAATTTATGTCACACTCACCAATAACTCAAATCGTGGTAAAGACTATGCAACTGATGCAGCTAACCCACGCAACTATACAGACCTATATGCAGGCACAAAAGAACAAAAAGGAAACGTAAACGGTCATATTATCCGTTTTAAAGAAACGGATGACAAAACGACTGCTGAAACCTTCAAATGGGATATCTACCTATTTGGCGCAGAAGCATCAATGGCTTCAAACATCAACTTATCCGGCTTAACAGATAACAATGATTTTTCATCTCCGGATGGTATGTGGTTTGACCCACGTGGCGTTCTCTGGATTGAAACCGATGACGGCGCTTACACTGATGTTACTAACTGTATGATGCTTGCAGCTCTGCCGGGTCAAATCGGTGATGGTAGTACAGCAACAACTTCAAATGGTCAGCAGACCATAACAGGTGCCAAAGTTACAGACGCAACATTACGTCGTTTCTTAGTCGGACCAAAGCAATGTGAAATTACTGGTATTGCCATGACTCCTGACTACAAAGCAATTTTCATTAATGTTCAGCACCCTGGTGAAGATTCACCAAGTTACGCGAAACCAGAAAGTAACTGGCCTGCCACACAAAAAGACCCAAGCAATAAAACTGCGCGCCCACGCTCAGCAACTGTTGTGATTACTCGTAAAGATGGCGGCATTATTGCCGGTTAATTGATTTACCAAAAAAATGCCGATCACTTGATCGGCATTTTTCTAACGGTTTAAAAGCACCTGTTGCTGCACAATTTGACCACTATGTTCACCTTGATGGGTCTTTTCCAACCATATCCATTCATTATTAGTCATTCTTAAAAAATTCGAACACCGTGTTCCATATACGGGGCTTTGAATAAAAGTCGATGACAATAATTCTTCCATTTCCGGCTGAATGCCCGTGTTTGGCAACAATGCTGTGGTGACCTTACGCTCATCTTCTAAAATATTCCACGCTGCATGCTGCAAGCTTAACTCTTCTGTTTTGTGCTGATGCATAGGCAAAAACTCTTGCGTAAAACGTGTGCGTAAATGTCTGGTTTTTTCCCAGTGATCGGACATTAATCCATTCGAAACCACATATACGCCGTTGGCTAATACTTGAGGAGCCTCACCGCGGTTACTCATATAGACCGCCTGATCAGCAGTTCCTATAAACAGGTTAAAACCAGCAAAGTTCTGTTGCTGTTGTTCTAATTGCTGAGCAAAGCGAATCGGTAACAAATCAGACTCTAAAAAAGCCTGAACCAAATGACCACGAGAGGTCTCATATTGTTTTTTATCACGTCCATCACGGAAATTGGTTAACACAGCCCATCGGCCCTGCGGCGTAACACCCATCCAAGTGCCACCCGACTGTAAGTCTTGCCCTGCAATGATTGGCGTATGTTCCCATTGATGCAACAATGCGGTTGGTCGATGATAAAATTCATCACGATTTGAAATCAGACACAAGGGCATATCATCCAGAACATGCCATGCTAAAGCCACAATACACATTGATTCTTGTTCCCTATGTTTACACATTGAATGTACAACATTTTTCACATCATTCCGCTACAATCTGTCAAAACGTAAGATCAAGGAGCAGCAATGCTGACCTATCCTAATATCGATCCGGTCGCAATACATCTAGGACCTCTTCAAGTCCATTGGTATGGACTCATGTATTTATTGGCATTTTTATGTGCTTGGGGGCTTGCTTCCTACCGTGCCAAACAGCGTGATGGCTGGACATCGGACATGGTTTCCGATCTGGTGTTTTACGGTGCCTTAGGTGTTGTACTCGGCGGACGTATCGGCTATGTGCTTTTCTATGAGTTTGATAAATTCCTTGAAAACCCAATCTGGTTATTCCAAGTCTGGACAGGTGGTATGAGCTTCCACGGCGGCTTCTTAGGCGTCATGATCGCAATGCTATTCTGGTGTAAAAAATATCAAAAAACATGGTTCCAGACACTCGACTTTATTGCCCCTTGTGTACCGACAGGCTTAATGTTCGGACGTATTGGTAACTTTATTGGCGGAGAGTTATATGGCCGTGCGGTCACAGATCCAAATTATCCATTCGGAATGATTTTCCCAACCGATCCATTACATTTGGTTCGCCACCCATCACAAATCTATCAAGCACTTTGCGAAGGGCTATTACTCTTTATTATTTTGTGGTGGTTTAGTTCAAAACCACGCCCACGTATGGCTGTATCTGCCCTATTTTTAATGGGTTATGGTGTTGCACGCTTTGTGATGGAATTCTTCCGTCAACCGGATGCCGACCAAGGTTTCATCTTGTTTGGCTGGATGACGAAAGGACAAATCCTCACCGTTCCAATGCTACTGATAGGCCTTTGGATGATGTGGTATGCCTACCAAAAGAAAATTTATGACTGGGGCCCTCAAAAGAACAGTTAACATCTAAATCAGAGGAGTTTCGGCTCCTCTTTTTTATGCTACAGTTTTTATCTCCCAAGAAAGAAGATTCGCCATGCTGGAATTCTGGTTTAATACGCAAGTCCCCACTTTTAAAAAATTAATCATTTTAATTATTACCCTCTTAATCTGTATTGGGTTATATCAATATCAACCATTGCCTTTAGATACCATTTTAATGTTTACAGGAACTGGGGTTATTTTTTTAATCTGCCGTTACTTTAAATTGCATTTTGCTCAAAGTAACCCGACTGGTTTACTTTACCGCCTATTTACGTGGGTTCCTATCGCTCTTTTATTTGCACTTATCTTTGTAAAAACCATGCCTAACTTATTGATCTGGGGCGTTCAAGGAATCGCATTTATGGCGCTTGCTGCTTTTATTTTTTCACCACAATCGTTATTTAACAAATAGGCTCATTTTTATGTTGGCTTATTGGTATAACGCACCGCGTCACATCAAACTCATCTTCATTATTGTCGTTTGTGCTGCAATTTATGCAGCCAATCAAGTCCAACCTTTATCGCCGACTTACACTGTTCTTAGTCTCGTGTTAGGGTCCGGGCTTCACTTCGGGCAATATTTACAAACAAAAATTCCAGAGCACAGTTCATATAAACTTAAGCTCCAGTTTCTGCTTAGAATTTACCCTCTCATTATTGTAGCTATTATAATGTGGTTACTGCCCCCTCAACACAATTGGATCGCAACACTACAAGCTTTAGGCTTTGTACTGGTTGGATTTTTTCTTGTTTCGATTTATCAAAATCGGGCCAAACGTTTTTAAACAGTAAATGTAGCTCTCTTTCCTACCTATCGTTAAAGCATGCTATTATCTTCCACGGTTTATTAATCCATGAACCGTCTCCCCTTTTATTTTATGGAAATTAATCCGAACTCGAGAGTGTTATGCGTGCATATTTAGACCTTCTACAACATATCCTTGATAATGGCGGTGACAAAGGCGACCGTACAGGCACAGGAACCCGTTCTGTATTTGGTCATCAAATGCGTTTTGATCTCTCTAAGGGTTTTCCTTTACTCACCACAAAAAAAGTTCACTTTCGTTCTATCGTGATTGAGTTACTTTGGTTCTTAAAAGGCGATACTAACGTTAAGTACTTACAAGACAATAAAGTCACCATTTGGGATGAATGGGCAACAGCAGAACAAACTGCCCGTTTCGGCCGCCCAGAACATGAGCTTGGCCCAGTTTATGGCCATCAATGGCGTAATTTCGGCGCAACCAAAAATGCCGATGGTACTTATAACCAAGATGGTTTTGACCAAATTAAATGGTTAATTAATGAAATTAAAACCAACCCAAATTCACGCCGTTTAATTGTCTCTGGCTGGAACCCAAATGAGGCTGGACAAGTTGCTTTACCGCCTTGCCATACGCTCTTCCAATTCTTCGTACAAGACAACAAGTTGTCATGCCAGCTTTATCAACGTAGTGCTGACGTATTCTTAGGCGTACCATTTAATATTGCCAGCTATGCCCTACTCACCCATATGATTGCTCAAGTGTGTGACTTAGGTGTTGGTGATTTTGTTTGGACAGGTGGCGATACGCATCTTTATGCCAACCATTTTGAGCAGGCAAAACTACAATTGACGCGTGAGCCATTACCACTTTGCCAATTAAAACTTAATCCAGAAGTTAAAGATATTTTTGACTTCAAATTTGAAGATATCGAGATTGTAGGTTACGAGTCACATCCGGCAATTAAAGCACCAGTTGCAGTATAACGACGGCTTAAATTTCATTAGATTACGGTTTAGAGAATAAGATTATGGCATGGCAAAATGTAGAAGTTGTCCACGTTGTCGCAATGGACAAAAATCACTGTATTGGTAAAGGCAATGCGTTGCCATGGCATATCTCTGCCGATTTAAAACATTTTAAAGAAATCACACAAGGTGGTGTGGTGATCATGGGCCGCAAAACGCTTGAGTCTATGGGTCGTGCTCTACCGAACCGTGTGAACTGGGTGATTACCCGTGACATTAACTGGCATTTTGACGGCGTAAAAATTGCGTATTCAATTGAAGATGCTTTAAATGCTGCTTTAGAAGATGCCAAAAACACCGAAAAGCAAGCTTTATTCATTATTGGTGGTGGTGAAATCTTTAAGCAAACCTTGACAATTGCAGACCGTCTTGAGCTCACTCATGTTGACTTAGATGTACAAGGTGATGCACATTATCCAACAATACCGAGTGAATTTCACAAAACTGCAAGCGAACAGCAAGTAGATGAAAAATCAGGAACTTCATTCGAATTTGCCACTTATAAAAAATAATTTTCTGGTCGCCTATGCACAATATCGGAACACGTGAATTTATTATCGCCCTCCTCTTCGGCGCTTTACATAGTTTATTCACGTTGTTTATTGTGCTTTCCAGCATTTGGGTATGCTTAGCCCTATGGGTCCAACAACCTTTTGGCTGGTTAGGCAGCCGTATTATTATTGGCATATGGATTGCCTTTGCTTTAAGTATGGCGGGTTTATATTTTAATGGGCATATTATTAGCCGTCGTACAGACGTTTTAATCTACCTATTAGCTTTTGCCTGCTCTTTAGTTTGGTACTTTTCGATTACTGCACGTCAAGACCGTGACTGGAACCCTGAAGTTGCCAATATGCTAAGTTACGAAAAACACGGCGATGTTATTACTTTGCATAATGTCCGTAACTTCAACTGGCATCCTGATGGAACCTATGATGTCCGCTGGGAAACCCGTACTTTTGACCTGAACCAGTTAAATGGCATAAATATCATTACCTCTTACTGGATGGGGCCACAAATTGCCCATACGCTAGTAAGTTTCGAATTTAAAAATCAACAACCTTTAGTTTTTTCGATCGAAATTCGAAAAGAAAAGACTGAAGAGTTTTCAGCAATTGGCGGCTTCTTTAGAAAATATGAACTGAGCTTAATTGCATCTGATGAAAAAGATATTGTCTACACGCGTAGCAACATCCGTAAAGAGCAAGTTTATAATTTCCCGGTCAATATGCCTCGCTCTGAGCAAAAAGCGCTCTTTTTAGAATATCTTAAAAAAGCAGATGAACTACGTGCAGAACCAAAGTGGTACAATACGCTCACAAGTAATTGTACAACTTTAATTTTTGATATGGTTCAAGCCATTAACCCATATCAGCTTCCTAAAGATTATCGGTTAATTGCCTCTGGTTACTTGCCTAATTATTTATATGATCTTAAAGCACTCGATCAAAATATTAGCTTGAAACAGTGGTACCAAATTGCACACATTAACCCACGTACTGAACATTTCGAACAATTTGCAGACCAAAGCAGTGAGCATTTCTCTCAAATTGTTCGACAGGGTTTACCTAAAGTAAAATGAAATAAGTAATGCACTTTTCTTTACTTTTTTATACACGCTTTACTTTGTAATCTAACTAGATAAACCCTATTGTAATAGGCAGGAAATAGAGGAAAAAACAATGCAACAGGCATTATTTGGCGGCGGCTGTTTTTGGTGCGTCGAAGCCGTATTTTTACAAATACGTGGTGTAGAAAAAGTAACAAGTGGTTATGCTGGTGGGCATACAACTCACCCAACTTATGAGCAAGTATGTCAAGGTGACACTCAGCATGCTGAAGTGGTTCTTATCGACTTTGATGAACAACAAGTTACATATTCTCAGTTACTTGATGTGTTCTTTGCAACGCATGATCCAACGACTTTAAACCGCCAAGGTAATGATATTGGTACTCAATACCGCTCTGTTATTTACTATTTTAATGAAGAGCAAAAGCAGGCAGCAGAACACACCATTCAGACATTAAAAGATGACGATCTTGATATTGTGACTGAATTATCCTCTGCTCCTACATTCTATCCGGCAGAAGACTATCATCAAAATTACTATGAAAAGAACCCTTCACAAGGTTACTGCAACTTTGCAATTCCACCTAAACTGTTAAAGTTACATAGTAAATTCCAACATCTCATGAAAAATTAATAAATGAGAAAATAAAAAAGCAACCGAATTGGTTGCTTTTTTATTACGTGAAACTGGATTTTAGTTTTCACTTACAAAGGCAATATCGCTCAGTCCGGCTTCACTGGCGCGAGACATTACCTGAGCAACAGTATCGTACTTCGACTCTTTATCAGCGCGAAGTTGAACTGTCGGTTTAACTGCACCTTGACCTGCTTCTTGGAAACGTTTTTGAAGCTCATCAAGGCTAATTACTTGAGTATCCCAAGCCACTTCACCATTTGCATTGATACTAATCGTAATTGCTTTTGGTGGTGGATCAATAATTTCAGCAGTTGTTTTAGGAAGCGTTAATGGAATCGATGGGTTGGCAACTGTTGCTGTGACCAAAAAGATGATCATTAACACCAACATAATGTCGATTAGCGGAATGAGATTCATCTCATTCATGCCACTATCGTGGTCTTCACCCAATTGAAAAGCCATTAAGCTTGACCTCCAACATAACTTTGCTGTGCAGTTTTAACATCAGACTTTACAGTTGAGTCTTGCTGCAACATGGTGTCGATTAACAAACTGTGTGCTTGATCTTGTAAATCATGAGCAAGGCCACGATTCGCACGTACACAGATGTTATAAGCCAATACCGCTGGAATCGCAACTGCTAGACCAAGACCAGTCATAATAAGTGCTTCACCTACCGGTGTAGCCACTTGAGCTAAACCTGCCTGTCCGCTCTTACCAACAGCAACTAACGCGTGGAAAATACCCCATACTGTACCAAACAAACCAACGAATGGTGCAATTGAAGCAATTGTTCCTAAAACTGAAATACCTTTATCAGCATTGGCTTTCTCAGCAGAAATCTGACGCAATAATGCTTGCTCTGCAACTGCTTTACGTTGTTCAAAACTCAAAGGTTGTAACTTTGCTTTGAGCGAAGTAATAGCCTGAGAGAGTTGAGCATAAGCTTGTTGTTTTAGTTGGCGAGTCCCCATCAAACGTAAGATGAAAACTGTCCAGGTAGCAATCGACATTGCCAATAAGATGAAATACAGGGTTTTACTCACTGCATCTGCATGTTGCCAATAGATTGAAAAGTTCATATTCGAACTCCTGATTAAGGTTAGCCGTTGGGACTCAAATTCATTTAAGGGGTTAAGTCAAACGGTTGCTCTGCTTTAATTGGATAAGCAACACCGTTTTCCATATAAGGTTTAAATTTTGCACTACGTACAGCACGGACTACCTTGTCATCTAGACTTGGAATACCGCTGCTACGGGTTACGCGCACGTTAGTAATCTTGCCTTTCTCATCGGCTTCAATAAGTACAACAACCGAGCGTGCTTCGCCCTGTAAATCTTTTGGTGAAACAGTCAAACGTGGTGAGCGGCTCCACTGTACACCCGAACCACCAATTGAAACGCGTTTTGGCGATGGATCTGGAGCAGGTTGAGCTTTAGGTGCTTCTTGAACCACTGGCTTTGGCTTTTCAACGACTTTTTCAGTCACAGTAGTCGTTGGCGTTACTATTTTCGGTTCAACTTTAGGTTCTGTTTTTACTGTTTCTTTAGGTGTTTCAGCCTTTTTGACCTGCTGAATTTTTTCCACTTTCTTAGGTGGAGTTACAGGTTTCTCGACAACTTTAACCTCTTTCACTTCTTTTTTAGGTTCCGGCTTTTTAGGCGGTTCTTTTGGTTTTGGTGGTAAAGGTTTTGGTTGCTCTTGAATTTTTACAAAACGGACTTGTAAAGGTTTCTTTTCAATTGGCTTTAGTTCAGCAGGCTTAATGTGGCTGACTGCCCATAAGACCCCGATATGACCAATTGCAACCGCAATTAGTGCCGTGATGACTTTCTTTTTCATCGGATTGGGAGAGTTTAAGGCTGCGGAAGATTGACTCATAAGAATCTAATTACCTAATGGATGATGATTTCGGTTTTCAATTTATAGAAACGATTTCAAACATCGGATAGAACAATAAAGTGCCACAATAATAAATGAGAAGTGTTTTCATTTGCAACTACTTTTTTATGAAAACATTCCTCATTATCGCGAGGTCTAACTTGATAAAGTGATATCACCTTAGTTTTCTCATGCTTAGACAACGCACTAAAATTTGTAAGTTCCCTATTTTCACTTATCAGATCGCGCTCAGCTTAAAGAATAATTAAGTAGCTAGATATTAAAAGTAATCTATAGAGCAACAGACTCTAGTTATGTTATAACATTTTAAATTTATTTTAGCCATAAAAAAGCACGCTCAAAAGCATGCTTTTAAAGGAATATAAGTTGTTAGAAAACAACAGTCTTATTGCCATCTACAATAATTCGGTCTTCTAAATGCCATTTAACAGCACGAGCTAATACATTACGTTCAACATCTTCGCCAAGCTCACGCAACTGCTCAACATTATAATCATGGCTCACACGTTCAACGTCTTGCTCAATAATTGGGCCTTGGTCTAGGTCAGCAGTCACATAGTGAGCTGTTGCACCAATCAACTTTACACCTTTTTCATATGCTTGCTTGTATGGGTTTGCGCCCACAAAAGCAGGTAAGAATGAGTGGTGAATATTGATAATTTTCATTTCCCATTTAGAAACGAAATCTTCGCTTAAAATCTGCATGTAACGCGCAAGAACTAACAAGTCATTGCCTTGCATCATTTCATGAATTTGAGCATAAGCTTCTGCTTTATTGTCTTTGGTTACTTTAATGACTGTAAATGGAATACCAAAGTTTTCAACCGCTTCACGTAAATCTTCGTGGTTAGAAATTACGTGGGTAATTTCACACGGTAAAGAACCACGTGCATGACGCCACAATAGCTCAAGCAAAGCATGGTCAACTTTAGAAACTAAAATACCAACCTTTTTAATATCATTAACAAAAGCAAGACGCCATTGCATGCCATAACGTTCCGCTACATTTGCTGCGAAAGTCTGAATTAAAGCATCTTTACGAGACTGTAAATGATCAAGTTCAAATTCAACACGCATGAAATAACGTCCGCCTTGAGCTTCCGTCGCATACTGATCAAGCGCGGTAATGTTTGCACCCTGATGGTACAAAAAGCTCGATACAGCCTGTACGATCCCAGGCTTGTCTTCACAAGTAATCAGTAAACGGGCTGTATTGGCAGTGGTCATATTCATTTGGTTAATATCACTTAATTGAGACAAAATTTTGATAAGCCGAGTATTCTAGCGCTCTAAATAAACAAGCACAACTATTCATCTTTTAGGGACGATAAGCTGGCAAAAAGATCCGAAGGTCCAAGCGACTCCAATAATTGCTCATAAGTCGCGCGGCTTTCCCCCATTAAATAAGGGCCTTCTAAAAAAACCATTTGCCGTAAAGCTTGCCAAACCCATTTTTCTTCAAGGTGGTTATTGTCACTAATGTGTCCGGACATATATAGAAAGTTGGTCCAGTTGGTTAAGACAATCCAGAGGTTAATAATGAGCGCTTCAATTTCCGATGGCGTCATTTTCATAAGCCCAGCATCAACAAAGGCCTGATAAATTCTTTGCCCTTGCTGCATGACCTGCCCTGCAAACCGAGGATAGATCTTTTTAAAGTCTTCGTTACTTTCAACTAAATGATAAACATCACGGTGAATAAAACGATAGTTCCATAGCTGACCACTGAGCACCTGAAAATAATTAATTTTATCATTGGTCGTTAATGGTCTGTCCTCAGGTAAAGAGAGCATTTCTAAAGTCTCGACCTGATATTGGTGCATTAATTCCTTAATAATTTCATGCTTGTTTCGAAAGTGATAATACAAGTTTCCAGGACTAATCCCCAACTCTGCAGCAATATGATTGGTAGTGACAGACCGTTCGCCACGCTCATTAAAAAGCTGCAAACTGATTTGTAAAATCCGGTCTTTTGTCTTCAGAGCTTTAGGTAGAGACATTTTAATAACCTTCGTTAATTCATATGGTTAAGACTTGCACACAGAAACCAACTTGACTATTTAGAGTATTTACTCTAAAAAATAAGTATATCAGTATATTTGGTAAGTACCGATGAACAGTCAAACAAAAACAAATCCAGAGACTCAGGTTCCTTATGATGTTAAGCATTTACATGATTTGCTTGAGCAGCAAAAGATTGCCTACTTACGTCATCCGGTACCCACTGCTAAAGAGCGTATTGATCGTTTAGCTCGTCTTAAAAGAGTCTTGGTAAAATATCAAGATCAGATTGCCGAAGCAATTAACCTTGATTATGGCAATCGTGCCATTATGGAAACCAAAATTGGTGAGTTACTTACCTGTCTTGAACAAATCAAGTATTACAGTAAGAACCTGACCGGATGGATGAAACCATCAAAACGCCATATCAGTGTATTACATCAGCCAGCAAAAGGTTGGGTACAATATCAACCAATGGGTGTTATTGGCATTATTACACCTTGGAACTATCCATTACTACTTTCCGTTGGCCCACTCATCTGTGCTTTGGCGGCTGGTAACCATGCCATGATCAAAATTTCGAGTGCTTCTCCAAATTTTGGACAGGTTCTTGAAAATGCTCTTTCTGAAGCTTTTCCACAAGAATTGGTTGCTGTGGTTAATGGCGGTGGTGTGATCTCTGATGCGTTTAGTCACCTGCCTTTTGACAAAATGATTTTCACAGGCTCGACTTCTGTTGGTAAAACCGTCATGGCAGCCGCAGCTCAAAACCTTGTGCCAGTTATTCTTGAGTTGGGTGGTAAATCTCCTGCGCTTGTACATGCTTCCGTAGACATGAAAGATGTCGCACAGCGTATTGCTGTGGGTAAATTATGGAATGCAGGCCAAACTTGCGTTGCGCCAGACCATATTTTCTTGCCGCGTGGTAAAACTGCCGAGTTCATTGAAAACTTTAAATTGATTGTGGCTGGAATGTATCCTCATTTCCGTAACAATCAAGACTACACATCTATTATTAATGATAAGCAGTACAACCGTATTCAGGGCTATCTAGAAAATGCCCGTGATCAGGGTGCTCGTATTATTGAAATTAATCCTCAAAATGAAATTTTAGATGATGTCCGCAAAATTGCACCGACTCTGGTTACTGGTGTAACGACTGCAATGGATATTATGCAAAATGAAATTTTTGGTCCTGTTCTACCAATTTTAGAATATGACCAAATAGAAGAAGTCATCGAATTTATTAATAGTCGACCACGTCCTTTGGCGATGTATTATTTTGACTATGATCAAGCACGCGCCGATTATATCTCTCAGCATACTCATTCAGGGCATTTCGGAATTAACATGGTGATTACCCATGTAGCACAAGATGATTTACCTTTTGGCGGTATTGGTGCATCAGGTATGGGTAAATATCACGGACCGGAGGGCTTTTTTGGGCTTTCACATGAACGTTCGGTCATGTCAAATCCAAAACTTTATAGCTTGAAATATATTCTTCCGCCGTTCAATAAACCGATTCATCGCTTCATTTCGAAAACCTTGTTGCGTTAACTGATCAAGGCATGATCTGTTATACTAGATCATGCCTCGTTTTTACCAATTTCGCTTGTCTTTTAATCGTATTTTTGGTATAAAACGCCCCTTGAATGAATTCATCCGTTTACATTTAGTATGACTGGCCACAGATTTGCTGTTGGCTAAATCAATGGAGTTACACCATGTCTAAGGTTTGCCAAGTTACCGGCAAGCGTCCAGTCGTTGGTAACAACGTCTCACACGCCAACAACAAAACCAAGCGCCGGTTCGAGCCGAACCTGCACCACCACCGTTTCTGGTTAGAAAGCGAAAAACGTTTTGTACGTCTTCGTTTAACCACTAAAGGTATGCGTATTATTGACAAATTGGGTATCGAAAAGGTTGTTGCAGACCTTCGTGCTCAAGGTCAAAAGATCTAAGGAGTCTGAGCAATGCGTGATAAGATTCGCCTCGTTTCTTCAGCTGGTACAGGTTACTTCTATACCACGACTAAAAACAAACGTACTATGCCGGAAAAAATGGAAATCAAAAAATTTGATCCAAAAATCCGTCAACACGTGATTTTCAAAGAAGCTAAAATCAAATAATTTTAGCCTCGAAAAAAACGACTTCTTTATGAAGTCGTTTTTTTTTGCATTTTTTTTATACCAGCCTTTTTGTTAAACTTTCCACATATTCCGCCTTGGCATTTTTTATGCTTGTCTTTAGCCTAACTCACGTAAAAGGAGTTTTTAGTGCCGCATGACGTAGATTTAATTATTTTACTTGCTGTTGGTTTCGGCGTTGCCCTGTTTTTTGGCTATATTGCCGCCCGACTACGACTTCCCCCTCTTATTGGCTATCTCATTGCCGGAATTATTATTAGTCCTAATACTCCTGGTGTTGAAGCAGATATTCATCTTGCAAACCAACTTGCTGAACTTGGTGTAATGTTCCTCATGTTTGGCGTTGGTATGCATTTTTCCTTAAATGATCTTTTACTTGTTCGCCGCATTGCCTTGCCAGGTGCAATCTTACAAATTGCTGTTGCAACTTTACTGGGTATTGGCGTTTCAATGTTATGGGGCTGGAGCTTTGGCTCCGCACTCGTTTTTGGCTTAAGCCTGTCATGTGCGAGTACAGTTGTATTATTAAAAGCTTTAGGAGACCGTGGTCTGCTAGATTCTGTAAACGGCAAAATTGCTGTGGGCTGGCTGTTAGTTGAAGATTTAGTCATGGTACTTGTTTTAGTACTTCTTCCAGCTACAGCTGTTTTACTTGGCGGAAAAGCTCCAGCAGGCACAGAAGGTAACATCTGGCTAACTCTTGGAATCACCCTATTAAAGGTTATTGGCTTTATCGCCTTTATGCTGATTGTCGGTAAGCGCGTTGTGCCTATTATTATGCAGTTTGTTGCTCGCTTAGGTTCAAGAGAGCTATTTACGCTTACTGTAGTCGCTGCTGCTGTATCGATTGCCTATGGTTCTTATGCCATCTTTGGAGTTTCAATGGCATTAGGGGCATTCTTTGCCGGAATGGTTGTTAAAGAATCAGATTTTAGCCATCGCGCAGAAGAAGAAACGCTACCACTACGTGAAATTTTCTCGATTTTATTTTTCGTTTCAGTAGGGATGTTGTTTGATCCACATATTCTTATTGAACGTCCACTACATATCTTGGCTGTTATCGCAATTATTATGGTGGGTAAAACACTTGCTGCAATGGCCTTGGTTTTATTCTTCCGCTATCCAATCAATACTGCTTTAACAGTCGGGGCCAGCCTTGCTCAAATTGGTGAGTTTTCATTTATTTTGGCTACCCTTGGTGTCTCTTTAGGTCTATTAACTCTAGAAGCTCAAAACCTAATTTTAGCAGGCGCATTATTCTCAATTACACTGAACTCTTTCATCTTCTCGGCAATTGAGCCGGTACAACGTTGGATTCGTGAACGCTCTCATTTAGCACGACTTCTTGAACGTAGTGGCGACCCATTAGCCATGCTGCCCGATGAAGTCGATCAATCTTATCTACGCGATCAAGTGGTGATTGTAGGGTATGGTGGCGTTGGACGACGTATTACTGAAAATTTAATTAATCAAAATATTAAAGTCGTAATTGCAGAAGAGAATCGTGAAATCGTAGAAAAACTACGTCAGGCAAATATTGCAGCTGTAAGTGGTGTAGCAACCGAACCTGGCGTTTTAATTCAAGCACATATCATGCACGCACGACTCTTGGTAATTTCACCTATGGATATTTTAGATATTCATCGGATTGTAGATATTGCGAAGCAATTGAACCCTCAAATTCAGGTTTTAATTTGTGCAGAAAGTAAAGAAGAAGCCGCAGTGATTAGAGACGAACACATTGGTGAAGTATTCTATGCGAAAGAAGAAATGGCTAAGAATATGAGCCATCATATTTTAAATCAAATCGAACTTGCGCATCAGTCCACACATCATTAATGCATACAAAAAAGCGTACTCAAGAGTACGCTTTTTTTAACTTAAGAATTTAGGCTGCTCATCCACAACTTCAGCCTGCCATTCATTGACCTGCTTTTCTAACAGCCCAAACAAAGCAGCTTGAATCATATGTTGTGCAACTATAGGCGTCTGTTCACCTAATATTGCCTTTAGTTCATCACTAAACTGAATTTTAACCAAGGGCTCTTTTTCAGAACCAGCATTACGCAAGGCGAGCTCACCACCTTCTAGTTGGACCAATTCCAACACTGCTTCTTGATTTCCAAATAACTCTTTCAATTGCTGTATAGACATATACTTCCTCCATGTTTCAACATGGTGGCAAAGCACCCTTGCACTTTGCATCTCTCGTCTTATTTATATAGGCGCACTGGGATTAAATTTCAAGCGCTCAGATAGTTTAATTTTAGAACTCGACCATTTCGTTACGAAAACCATCAATTAAATGACTTAACTCTCTATGCCATTCACGCAAAATTTTCACATCAGGTAACCATGATTGTGGTCCCTGAGTCACTTTAATGATCAAATTAGAAGAAGTTTCTTCTTCCGGTGTCGGTTCAGTTGGTTCCGGTGCATATTGGCACATACGGTAAGCACGTTTTAATTCTGCAACGAAGCCATCTTTTGCCAATTGCTGCAAAACAGAAACTTCCGGAGAAACTTGTCCTTTTGCCGCCATATGCTCTTCAATAGATTTTAATGTCGGTTGCAAGTCATTTAAACGGTAATAACGTACCAATTCTTGCAAAAATGCCAACATCGCACCATGTAAATGAAATACAGCTGCTTCACGATACGCTTGTACCTGCTGTACATGATCAGTTTGCTCTGCTTGTTGACACGCTAGGCGTGCAAAATAGAGTTTTTGATTGGTACGATCGGCATGATAACGAGCAACACGTGACATAACTAAACTTTCCTGTTCTAAAATTGCCATCTATATGGCTATTCTTAGCTTAACGACTCCATTGATAAAATCAACGTTATTTATGGTAAATCCAGAGAGACTTGATAAATTTTACGTTTAGCCGGAACTTTCAACTGCCGCCTCATAGGACGCACATTACTTAGAACCCAAGCAAAATATCCTTCACTCCAACCGGTGGCACAGGCAGGTTCAATCTCATCGTTTTGCCAAACGTGAATAGAATCAACATCGACCAAAGCGACGGCAACTCCCCCTTCTTCATCACCATCATTCTTTAAAAAATTTTGGTTCTCAACAATGAATAGATCTTTAAGAGGCAGCTGTGCAGGGACCCAGGAACGAACTTCAAGTGTTTTTATTCCCTGAGCTATACGGGTTCCACTTGGAGCAACCACAGAAAGAGCTAAAAATTGTTGCATAAAAGCCTTACTCTTCAGCTGCCTTAACCCGAATACCGTAACCTTTTACTTTAAGTGTATTTAGACCTTTGATTGCTTTAATGGCTTCACGCGGATTCGGCATTTCGACAAAACCAAAGCCCTTTGATTTACCCGTATCTTTATCGGTTACAACGACACAAGACTCAACTTTACCATAAGCTTTAAACAGCTCTAAAACTTCAGCTTCAGTCACTGAACGATCTAAATTACGAACTAATATTTTCATTTTCCAACCTTCATTGACCATCAAAAGAAAGGCCAATATACATTTGAGTATTCACAGTGTCTTATACAGTAATTTAGTCAAGATCGATACCAAAACCTAAGTTTACTGTTCGTGAAGTATTCCATTGCTTTTTGGCAAATGGCTGTGGCACCTGACGATGAATTTTGGCCTGAACCAAATGGGCAGGTAAATCATTTAGAAAATAGCTTTCGATTTTGCGGCCTTGTTCGTCATACGTGTCTTGTGACCATGTATTGAGATTTTGCTTCGTCAAAATCAATTCATTTTCCGCACGTGTTAATGCAACATACAATACTCTGCGCTCTTCTTCGACTTCATCAAAATCGCCCTGTGCACGCGCATAGGGATATTGGTTTGGTGAGACATGTGGCACATAACACACTTTCTGTTCTGCACCTTTAGCGGAGTGAATTGTAATTAAGGTCACTAAATCATCATCACCCGCTTTTTCAATTTCAGAAATTGAAATTGGTTCAAGCACATATTCTTCAAGAAACTCACCAAGAGATGCATGTTTACGCGCAAGTTGTTTGACTAAATCAAAATCCCTAGCACGACGTGACCAGTCTTTAGTTTTATAGTTTTGCTCTAACTGTTCACTTAATGCATCAAGTGCTAGACCAATGCTTGCCTCAACATGCTGCTGTAACACATCAAGCTGTTTCAAAATCAAAATAGCCTGTAAAGGAACTTTTCCATGACGCTCCAAACGATGACAACGCTCTTCGACCTCACTAATGCTCATTAACTCTTGCGCTAACTTGCTGGCACCCACATCTCCAATACCATCCCATAAGGTTAAAAAGCGCATCCAAGCCAAGTCATCCTGTGGGTTACTCACAATACGCAATAAACTGAGCACATCCTTTACATGCGCTGATTCAAGTAACTTTACGCCACCAATAAAACGATACGGAATTTCAGCGGCAATAAATGCTCCTTCCAAATAGCGTGCGCTATAGCCTGAGCGAACTAACACCATATGGTCGTACCAATTTGCACCCTGTTGGTGTCGCTCTATTAAGTCTTGTGCAATCCAGTTGGCTTCTTCAAATTCATTACCAAACAAATGGAGTTGTGGCTTTTGTCCTTTGCCACGATGTGCCTGTAACTGTTTTTGGTAATCGATTGGACTGTGAGCGAGTAACCAATTTGATAAATCTAATATTTCTTGAGTCGAGCGATAATTCAGATCCAAGGTATGAATCACTGCATCTGGAATACGTTCTTTAAAAGAATGAATGTTTTCAAAATCGGCCCCACGGAAACCGTAAATCGATTGGGCGTCATCTCCCACACAAAATAATTTCACCTTACCAATCAGTGGCTGCAAAAGTGCCCACTGTAAAGGGTTGGTATCTTGCATCTCATCAACCAACAAAGCTTGGCAGAAACCAGCAACCCAGTTCGTCAATACTTCTGAGTTTTGTAAATGAACAGCGACGATCGACAAAATGTCATCATAGTCTAAAAAATTACGCTCTCTTTTACGCTGTTCATAGGTTTTCATTAACTCAGCAATTTGTGATTTATATTCATATGCTTCAGGTAATTGCTTGAGTAACGCTTCAGAAAGCTTAGATTGCGTATTTCGGGTATAAGAATATAAATCACACAGCTCTGCCGCTTTAGGCAAAACATTATCTTTGTCTTTGCCTCTCAATAAGCGAAACATGAGTAACTGATCATCACGATCAATAATACTAAATTGGGTTAAACCAAACGCTTGCGGATTACGACGCAATAAATACATGCAAAAGGTGTGAAAAGTGGATGCACGAAGACCTTTGGCTTGTGCCCCAACATGCTGTTCAACCCTTGCAACAATTTCACTCGCAGCTCGGCGGGTGAACGTTAAAATCTGAATTTGATTTGCAGGCAAACCTTGATCAATTAAATAAGCTGCGCGAGCAACAATAGTTTTTGTCTTGCCGCAACCCGCTCCAGCCAAAACCAGACAGTTTTGAGCCGTAGTCGTCGCTGCTTTTTTTTGCTGAGCATTTAATTCATTAATTAACTTTGCAAGACTCATAACACATATCGCTAAAACACCAAGGCTTAGTTTAACAGACCCATGCCATGAGATGGACCTTCGCTCACTAAAAACAAAAAAGAGCACCCTAAGTGCTCTTTTGTTCGTTATTTATATTAAGAAACCGTTTTTGAACTAGAAGGTAAATGCTTAATCGCAGAAGCGAGCCCTAAAAAGTTAATGCCCTGAAATAAAATATCTACTGCTAAAAACATTCCCAACACCCAAAACGGAGAATCTTTAGAAACTAAAATTAAAATACCTGTAGCGAGGGTTAATAATCCTGAAAATAAGGTCCAGCCCCACCCTGCAATTGGTCTTAGTAAAAATGCATTTATAGTGCGGATTACACCCGCAATAATCAGAGCAATTGATAATAAGCTTGTTAAAACCACAGCCGTAGTAACAGGCGTAGAAAATGCATAATAGCCTGCCATTAAATACAGCACTCCAAAAAGTGCCCACAGCCATCGGCTACTGCCTTTAAATACACTTAAGGCAGCAATTAAATGCAATACACCGCCCACCATCATTAAAATACCAAACAGAAACACAACCGAAAATGTAGCAAATGGCAGTGAGCTAAATAACACCAAACCGAAAATAATGAGCACAAAGCCTAATATTAGATACCATTTACGATCAGCATGTAGCTGATTACGAACCAAATCATTACCTACAGTTTTCATGACGGCGACTCTTATTATCAGGTATTAGGAAGTTTATATAATGTCATTATAGTGATGCACTTCACATTTATTGTCTGTATAAGATGTGCATCGTTTATTAACAATTGATGTGGATAAAATAGTATTTATCCACAATTTTATTTCAGCCACCCCACTTCTTGAGCTGTTGGTAAACCTATGACGGTTTCTTGTAAATCACTTGGCATTTTGCTGATCTGCTCAGATAATGGTGTTCGACCACCCATGATTTCTGCTCGCTTTTGTGGATAAAGAGGTACTTTTTCAGGTTGTGCATATCCTAATGGATATATGGGCTGACCTGTTTTTAAATCATATTTATCTTTTGCCCCAAAGCCATGCAATAGCTCATGAACGATTACAACCTGATTTTGTGATGCTTGCCCACGTGTAGCAAACAAATTAACACTACCAATACGGCCCTTTTCTAAAGCAGTCGAATGCACCAAAACTTTTTGATAATTGGGATCGTAATAATTTAAATAAAGTTTGAGCGATGCTCCATTATCTTCAGGCTGTTGTTGTCGCCATGCATAAAAACGAAACTTTAAACTCCACCAAACCACATGAAAAATACCGGCATTTTGTGGCACCTCAGGCGGACGCTGTTGTAACTGTTGCCCCAAGCGTATTTCAAAGTTTGCTGATTGGCCCCGATAATGTTGCGACCATTCACTTAAATAGCTTTTAAGCGCCTGGAAATCAGTGTTTTGTAACTGATGAATATAAGTTTGTGTGGTTTGTAAGCCATCTGCATTTATTGGGTGTAATATCACCACAATAGGCTGATTCCAGTCTTGGTTTTGGTCACGCCACGCTTGAACTGCAACGATTAATAAAACAATTAATAGACATAAAATCCGAATGTTTTTCCACATTCTTTTTCCCCATAAAAATTAAAATTTTCTTTTATTGTTGTAGATGTAAAAAATGCTAGCTGAGCTAGCATTTTTTATCTGTCTTATTTAGCCTTCAATCCATTTACCGTCTTGATAAATTAGGCTCCATTTGGTTTGTTTACCTTCTGGTGTTTCAGAACCCACATATTGTGATTGGTTCTTACGACTAAACTTCACAATGGTTGGGTTACCTTCAGGGTCTACATCTGGAGCTTGTAAAATAAACTGGTATTTTGGATCAAGTTGATCAGCTACGCTACGAAGCTCAGCAACTTTTGGTGCACGTGTTTCACGAATTTTCGGGAACTTACTTGCAGCCAAGAACAGACCAGCCGCGCCATCACGTAACACAAAATAATCATCATGCTTGGTTGAACGCAAATGTTCCATCTTGATTGGTTCTACACGTGGTGGTGCAGGTTGACCATTTTTCAAGACTTTACGAGTATTGTCACAGCTTGTACAAGCGAAATACGGACCAAAACGGCCAGTTTTAAGCTGCATTTCACCATCACATTTATCACATGGAATGGTTGGGCCATCATAACCTTTGATCTTGAACTCACCTTCTTCAAGCTCATAGCCATCGCAATCCGGGTTGTTACCACAAACATGTAACTTACGGCCACCATCAATGACGTAGCTGTCCATTGCTGTACTACATTTCGGACAACGATGTTTTGACATCAAGTCTGCTGTTTCAGCACTATCGTCATCAGATAACGCTGCTAAAGACTCAACTGGCGTTAAGTTCAAGGTCCCTTTACAGCGTTCTTTAGGCGGCAAGTTATAACCAGAACACCCTAAGAATACACCTGTTGTTCCCGTACGAATCTGCATTGGACGTGAACATTCAGGGCAATGTACTGCTGGTACTTCAACTGGCTGGTTACGACGCATTCCCTGCTCACCTTGAGCATTGGTCAGACGCTTTTTAAAATCACCATAGAATGTGTCTAGCAATTCTTTCCAGTTACGCTCACCTGTTGCAACTTTATCGAGCTGACCTTCAAGGTCTGCTGTAAATGCATAGTTCATTAGGTTATTAAAACTTTCATCAAGACGATCCGTTACGATCTCACCCATTTTCTCGGCAAAGAGACGGCGATTTTCTAACTTAACGTAACCACGTTCTTGAATCGTAGAAATAATGGCAGCATAAGTCGACGGACGACCAATACCACGTTTTTCAAGTTCTTTTACTAAAGATGCTTCAGTAAAACGAGCTGGTGGTTTGGTAAAATGCTGACTTGGATCTAGCTTTTCTAGCTTTAAAACTTCACCCACTTTAATTGCAGGTAAAATGATATCGTCATCAGATTTGTTGGCACCACGAACTTTAGTAAAGCCATCAAATACAAGCGTACGGCCTTTTGCCTTTAACTCAACATTGCCAGCTTCAACTGTTAAAGTTGAAGATAAATATTCTGCCGGAGTCATTTGGCAAGCTACGAACTGACGCCAAATTAAATCATACAAACGCTGAGCATCACGCTCTACACCAGCAAGTTGATCACCAGTTAGCGCAACATTTGATGGACGAATAGCTTCGTGGGCTTCTTGAGCACCTGCTTTATTACCATAGCGATTTGGCTTAGCTGGTAAATATTTTTCGCCATATTGGCTTTCAATATGCGCACGTACCATACTTACAGCATCATCACTCAAAAACGTTGAGTCAGTACGCATATAAGTAATGAAACCAGCTTCATACAAGCGCTGCGCCAACATCATGGTTTTCTTTACAGAGAAACCTAAACGTGTACTTGCAGCCTGTTGCAAAGTCGAAGTGATGTATGGGGCGCTTGGATTCACCTTAGTTGGTTTATCTTCACGCTGGGCAACTTTATATTCAGCGCCTTTTAATACATCTAACAGGGCATCTGTTTCAGCTTTATTTTTTAATTTAAGCGTTTTACCCGCCTGTTTTACAGCCTCAAGACGAATGTCATCTTTTTTAGCTTTAGTGTCTGCAAAGACTTGCCAATATTCTTCTGGAATAAAAGCACGAATTTCACGTTCACGTTCAACAACAAGCTTTACCGCTACAGACTGTACACGACCTGCCGATAAACCACGGGCAATCTTTTCCCACAGTAATGGCGAAACCATGAAGCCTACTACACGGTCCAAGAAACGACGTGCTTGTTGTGCATTAACACGGTTTAAGTCGAGACGTGTTGGCTGTTTAAATGCTTCTTGAATGGCATTTTTAGTAATTTCGTTAAATACCACACGATGATAACGGCTATCGTCACCACCAATCACTTCGCGTAAGTGCCAAGCGATTGCTTCCCCTTCTCTATCCAAGTCCGTTGCGAGATAGATTGCATCTGCATCTTTAGCAAGTTTCTTGAGTTCAGCAACAACATTTTCTTTGCCAGGCAGAACTTCGTAATGCGCTTGCCATCCATGTTCCGGATCGACGCCCATACGATTGATTAAAGCCTGATTCGCTTTTTGTTCTTTTTCAGCCTCAGTGAGTTTGGTCCGGGCAGCCGGCTTTTTCTCTGTTGCTTTACTGCCGCCTGTTGGCAAGTCACGTACGTGACCTACAGAAGACTTAACAATGTACTGCGAACCTAAATATTTGTTGATGGTTTTCGCTTTGGCAGGCGACTCCACAATCACTAAGGCACGTTTATGTGCAGCAGAGGCAGAAGATGCTGTGCTTTGAGATGCAGAGCGCGAGGTATTCGCCATATAAAATGTTATTCCTATACCAATAAATTTAAAAATCAGGCTTCAGCCAAGGCCAACAGATAAGCCTTCATCTCATCTAATTGCGTAGCTTTCAGGTCCGATTCCTCATCCCAATAAAGGCCTACACAGTTTGCCTGCATATCAATAGCATAAATCCCTTTTAATGCAATGGGAGAATCATTAAATTTCTCATCGCCTTGCACAACTTTTAATTTTCCGTCTATAACGCGAGCACGCATGAGCGGTAAACGAGCATCGGGGATCAATACACTATAGTAAGCAACCATGCTGGCACGCTTTTCAGTTGCCATCGGGACATGTGTCCATTCAGGTGCAGCAATTACACGTGGATGTAGCCCCATTTTGCGGGCTTTGTCTCGCATAATTCCCAGCGCCTTTTCACGTGGACTCACTCTTAAACCAAAAATGGAGCCTAGCACGAAAAGAACAATGATAACGGTAACCCAAATTCCGATATTGTCCATAGCAAAACCTATTAATCTCTTTTATTAGAGTTGCATAAGCTGACCAGAAAACGCAAGTTACATCATAAAAATAATGTCCAATTAACCGACAAGGCTAAAAACTACAACATTTCCTCATAGATATTTTTAACAATCTAGGCAGAATATTTAGGCGCTCTTTTCAGTTTCAAGAGTAGTTAACTTACCAAACTGATCCAGATGCGCATCTCCCCACGTTTTTAAAGCAAGAAGTATCTGCTCAAGCCCGCGTCCTAAATCAGTTAGACAATATTCCACTTTAGGAGGCACTTGAGGATAAACCTCACGGTGAATAATGCCATCTTGTTCTAATTCCCGAAGCTGATTGGTCAGCATTCTTTGTGTGATACTTGGAACTCGTTTACGAATTTCATTAAATCGTAAAGTTCCTTCATTTAATAAATGCCAAAGAATGACACATTTCCATTTGCCATCAATCAAACTGATTGCGGCCTCAACTGAACAACCTGGTGAGCAGTCAAAACTTGAATGTCTAGCTTTTGCCATTTTACAGTATCCTTTTTGACACTATGAGCGTTATTTGTCTGTAGTCACTATTTTTAAGCTTACGTTATGATCAAACTCTCAACAAGAGGAATGATGATTATGAAAGCTGTGGCATATCAAAAAGCGGGGCCTATTACATTGCCAGAGGCGCTCGTAGATATTGAACTCAACACTCCAGTAGCTAAAGGACATGATTTACTTGTTCGTATTCAAGCTGTATCAGTAAATCCAGTCGATACCAAAATACGTAAAAATGTAAGTGCTGAACAATCTGGCTGGAAAGTTCTTGGATGGGATGCTGTAGGCACGGTAGAAGCGATTGGCGATAAAGTTACTCAATTTAAAATTGGTGATGTGGTTTGGTATGCAGGTGCTTTAAATCGCCAAGGCAGTAATAGTGAATTGCAATTAGTTGATGAACGTATTGTCGGTTATAAACCAAAAACTTTAGAAGCGACTGAAGCTGCGGCTCTTCCTTTAACAGCAATCACAGCTTGGGAAATGTTATTTGATCGTCTACAAGTTCCAAAGACTGCGCCTGCTAATACGACTATTTTAGTGATTGGTGGAGCTGGTGGGGTAGGTTCAATTACCATTCAGCTTCTTAAGCAATTAACTAACCTCACGATTATTGCTACAGCTTCACGCCCCGAAACAAAAGAATGGGTAGAACAACTAGGTGCTGATTATGTATTAGACCACCGTCAGTCTTTAGCTGCACAAATTAAACAATTAGGTTTAAGTGCACCTTTATATGTATTCTCAACCACTGAAACAGATCAACATTTATCAGATATTGTAGAGTTAATTGCTCCACAAGGTCATTTTGGACTTATTGATGACCCTGATCAGTTAGATATTAAACCGTTTAAATCTAAGTCTGTCTCAGTCCACTGGGAGTTTATGTTTACGCGCTCAATGTTCCAAACGGAAGATATGGAAAAACAAAGTGCGCTACTAAATGAAGTCAGTAAACTGGTGGATGAAGGTAAAATCAAAACAACTGTGACTCAGGTTTTAAGCCCAATTAATGCTGAAAACTTAACACGGGTTCATGAGCAAATTGAAAGTGGTTCAACCAAAGGAAAAATCGTTTTACACGGATTTTAAGTTGCACTTTTGAAAATAAATGGCAAGCGTAACGCTTGCCATTTTAATTAGTAATGCGGTGGTTTATTCGTTAATGGATCAAAAGGTGCAACACCTTCTGATAAATCTGCAGATTCCACACGTTGATAAAGTAATTGCATTTGTTTTTTTAAATCAGCTATTTCTAAAGTTTGAATCGCGAGTTGCTGATTTAATTCCTCAACTAAATCATCTAAAAATGCAATTCGCACTTGCAAATCTTCAATGGGTGCGGAAAATGACGCTTGATCATCATGATATGGTGGTTTAGTCATTTAAGTCCTCATTTGAGATTTTGGAAAACATTATGGCCTATATTACTTTAAGGGATGTCCAACTTGCTTTTGGCGGACCTGCCCTGCTCGATGGCGCAAACTTCAACCTAGAACGTGGCGAACGAGTCTGTTTAATTGGTCGTAATGGTGAAGGTAAGTCTACTTTACTTAAACTCATTGAGGGAAGCCTACTACCAGATTCTGGTGAAGTTTCTGTCCAAAATGGTTTAACTGTTTCTATGTTAGCCCAAGATGTTCCGATGTCATCGGGCAAAGTTGCAGATATTGTAGCAGAAGGTGCAGGCGAAGCCGCTGCCGTACTTAAAGCCTATCATGAAGCAAGTGATGCCTGTGTACTGGGTGACATGGAAGCTTGCGATCGTATGGGATCTTTACAGCATAAACTTGACCAACTTGATGGATGGGCATTAGAAAATAAGGTCAACACGATTTTAGGTAAAATGGAGTTAGATCCGAATGCAGATCTAGCCGACCTATCGGGTGGTCGTAAACGTCGTGTTTTACTTGCGCGCGCCCTACTTACCCAACCAGATGTGTTATTACTCGATGAGCCAACTAACCACTTAGATGTTGAAAGTATTGAGTGGCTTGAGAAATTCCTGCTTGATCAAAATAATTTAACCTTACTCTTTATTTCGCATGACCGTTCTTTTGTAGACCGCCTTGCAACTCGTATTGTGGAATTGGACCGCGGCATATTACGCAGCTATGAAGGAAACTATTCTCGTTACCTTGACCTAAAAGCTCAGCAACTTGAAGCTGAAGAAAAACAAAATGCCTTGTTTGAAAAGAAACTTGCCGAAGAAGAAGCATGGATTCGTCAAGGTATTAAAGCACGTCGTACACGTAATGAAGGTCGTGTCCGTGCCCTTAAAGCATTACGAGAAGAGTCAAAAGCTCGCCGTTTCCAACAAGGCAAAGTCAATATGGGCGTTCAAGAAGCACAGCGCTCAGGCAAACTTGTATTTGATATTGAACATTTAAGCGTAAGCTACGATGGACAAACCCTCATTAGAGATTTCTCTGCCATTGTTATGCGCGGTGACCGCATTGGTTTGGTCGGTGATAACGGCGTAGGAAAGACTACTTTAATTAAAGCGATCTTAGGCGAAGTTCAGCACGAAGGTGTTGTCAAAACAGGAACTCAGCTTGAAATTGCTTACTTCGACCAATTACGTAATCAGCTTGATCTTGAAAAGTCGGTTTCTGAAAACGTTTCTGAAGGTTCAGATTTCGTTGATGTAAATGGTCAACGTCGCCATATTCTCAGTTACTTACAAGACTTCCTATTCTCTCCGGAACGAGCTCGTACACCGGTAAAAGCACTTTCTGGTGGTGAGCGTAATCGTGTCCTGTTAGCAAAACTATTGCTCAAGCCATCGAACCTGATTGTAATGGATGAGCCAACGAATGACTTAGATATGGTCACACTTGAGCTACTTGAGGAGATGTTGTCTGAATATAAAGGTACTTTGCTCCTAATTAGCCATGACCGTGCTTTTATGGACAACGTTGTGACATCAACTTGGGTATTTGATGGCAAAGGCGGTATTGCAGAATATATCGGTGGTTATCAGGACTATTTGATTCAGCGTCCAAACGAGAGAGTCGTTGACCAAAAAGGCGATGTAAAAAAAGCTCAGGCTAAAGCAGAAGCTGAAAAAAATGCAGCTCAAACGAACGTAAAAAAGGTCAAATTAAGCTACAAAGATCAACGTGAACTTGAGCAATTACCGGCAGAAATTGAAAAGTTAGAAAATGAGCAAGCTGAACTTTCTGACAAACTTGCTGACGGGTCATGGTTCGTAACGGATGCCGATGCGGCAACCAAAGCAAGCCAGCGTCTAGCAGAAATTGAAGAATTACTCCTTGAAAAGTTAGAGCGCTGGGATGAACTTGAGCAAATGAGTAAAGGCAGTTAATCAATAAAAAGGGCTTTAATTAAAGCCCTTTTTTTGGTTTTAGAATTTCTAGTAATTTCATAAAAGGCTTATATACAAATAAAGAGATGAAGCGAATTAAACGTTCAAATATCTGTAACTGTAAAACCATGCAAGTTAGGACAGCCAAAACAAGACTAATGAAAATATTAATCTCTACCGAATATTTAATGCTTAACTGATGGGTCAAAACAATAATTACAAAAGCATGCAATATATAAACTGGCAGTGTTTTTTGACCTAAACCAATCCAAGGTTGTTTAAAATTTTGAGTGAATACAAATAAACTCAAAACACCCATAGCCGATAGCAACATAATTACACTGCGGATCAGCACTCCTTGCCATAAATCTACATGTAACTGAATATAAGATAGACTCCCAAATAACCAATAATAACTATAATGGCTTATAGCGGCTACAATAGTAATTATTAATAATGTGATAACAGCAAATAACTTTTCATAAGGTAACTGCGGAATATACTGAAAAATAGTTTTACCATAGATCGCCCCAGTCATAAAAAAAGGTAAAAATACGAAAATTCTACCTATTGAATAACTATAATTATTGATAGGTGAAAATCCAATAAGTAAAGCTAAAATAATAGAAAATAGAACCGGATGTGCTGTCTTTTTTAGGAAAAAAAGCTAAAAGCGTCCAAATTCCCATGCTAAATAAATACCAAAGCACCCAATAAGGTTTAGCAAACCATAAGAATTGAAATGTACCATTCCAAAGACTTCCATTATAAAAAGCATCAAGCAATTGAAATAAAAGCTGAAACGGCAAATATAACGATAAAAAGTAAATTAACTTTTCTAGGATTTTCTCTTCTTTAAAAAATATTCCCGATATAAAAATAAAAGCGGGCATATGAACAAAGTAAATACTCCCTAAAATCGCTTGATTTAGAGGTTCGTTCCAGCCAATTAACCTTTCAAGGTAATGACCCAATACAACCAGAAAAATTAAGACACCTTTTGTGGCATCAATATGGAGATTTCTCATAAATTTCTATAAATTCAAGATATTCATATCATACTGAATTATTCTTATTTTTTGATTCAAAAAGACAATGAATAAAGATTCGCTGTATACAAAACAATTATGTTATACCTATCAGTATAATAATATTTAAGGATATTTCCGTGCTAGATCTCTCTCAAATTTTGGCATTTGGATTCATTTGTGTGGCGATGGTACTCACCCCTGGTCCTAACATGATTTATCTTATTTCTCGTTCCATTAGTCAGGGTAAAATCGCAGGATTTATTTCTCTCGGTGGCGTTGCCGTTGGTTTTGTATTTTACATGCTCTGCGCATCTTTCGGGATTACGGCACTTGTTGTTGCAGTACCATATGCATATGATACTATTCGTATTGCCGGTGCAATGTACTTACTTTGGTTAGCATGGAAAGCTTTACGTCCCAATGCCGCACCTATTTTTAATATTAAACATTTGGCGGTTGACTCACCATTAAAGTTATTTTTAATGGGCTTTTTGACAAATTTACTTAATCCTAAAATTGCGATTATGTATTTATCTTTATTACCTCAGTTTATTCACCCACAACAAGGCAGTATTTTAGCGCAGTCTATCCAACTCGGAACTATACAAATTTTTGTAAGCGTTTCAGTAAATGCGCTGATTGTATTTTCTGCCGGCAGCATTGCTCTTTTTCTACAGAAAAAACCACTTTGGGCAAGCATTCAACGCTGGGTCATGGGTACAGTCTTAGCCGGACTTGCTGTTCATATTCTCCTAGAACACCGCCGATAACCCACTTTATTTTTTATCCCCTCTAAACCTTCAATTTACTCCTGTGTATTACGACGATAAATTCAGTTCGTGATACACTTTTGGCAGTTTTAACTTTTTAAATTCTTTATATCATTATGAGCCAAAAGCAGCCTTATACGCCCGGTGAGTTTCAATGGTCCTTTTTGTTGCCTAAATATTGGGGTGTGTGGATTGCGATTACTTTCCTGATGCTTTTGGCTATTTTACCGTGGGCAATTCAATGGCGTTTGGCTCACGGGTTGGCAAATATCGCTTGGAAATATTTAAAATCTCGTCGTAAAACCACAATTCGTAATTTAGAAGTTTGCTTTCCAGAATGGACACCTGAAAAAGTACAGCAACAAGCAAAACAAGTTTTTGTGGATATGATGCTTGGGGTATTTGAAACTTTAAACGCATGGTATAAGCCTTACTGGTTTAAAAACCGTGTCACTATTGAAGGCTTAGAACACATTACCAATGCTCAAGCTCAAGGCAAAGGTGTTTTATTGCTTGGTACACATAGTACTTTACTCGATGCAGGTGGTTATGTATGCGCCCAATATTTCGAGCCGGATGTTGTGTATCGCCCTCAAAACAACCCACTCCTCGATATGCTAATTTATCGTTGCCGCGGCACAATTTATAAAGCACAAATTGATCATGATGACATGCGTGGTTTGATTCGTCATCTTAAAGAGGGCGATGCAATTTGGTATAGTCCCGATCAAGACTTTGGGCTTAAACAAGGTGTTATGGCACCATTTTTTGGAGTGCCAGCTGCCACTGTAACCGCTCACCGTCGTTTATTAAAAATCTCGAAAGCGGTTGCTGTGCCTTTATATTTTTATCGTCATGGCGATGTACAGAACCCTAAATATCATATTTTGATTGAACCTGCGGTCGACAATTTACCAAGTGAAGATGAAGTCGATGATGCAACGCGTGTGAATAAGATTATTGAGAACCAGCTTCGTATCGCACCAACTCAATATATGTGGTTTCACCGTCGCTTTAAAACACGTCCAGAGGGATATGAAGAGATTTATTAAGATAAGGCTGTAATAATTTTAGATTAGTAATAGGCCCAGCCTCGATTTAAAGTGATATTCAAATACTTTCGGATAGGCAGACCTTACTTTTTAGGGATAAAAAGTAAGCAAAAATCCTTTGTTCCGCTGATGTTACATCCTTGTAACACAACGCAACAGCGACATCCATGTCGCTATCACGATAGTAAACTCTGGATAATGATTTAGTTTGAGATGATATATCTATGGATGATCCATCTTTTATGAACGTATAAGGCAAAAAATAATGAAAGTGATGCAACTTCTCCCAGAACTTAATAGCGGTGGCGTAGAACGCGGCACACTGGAAATTGCACGTGCACTGGTTGCACAAGGTCATCAGTCTCTAGTTGTGTCTAATGGCGGGCGTTTGGTCTTACAACTTGAAGCTGAAGGTTCCACACACTTAACGTTACCTATCCATAAAAAATCATTGTCGAGCTTGTGGCAAATCCGTCCATTACGTCAGCTTATTGAAGAGCACCAACCAGACATTGTACATGTGCGCTCTCGCGTACCTGCGTGGCTAACCCACTTCGCTTTAAGAAAAATACCAGCGAATAAACGCCCTCACCTCATTAGCACGGTACATGGTTTCTATTCAGTTAATCGTTATAGTGCGATCATGACTCAGGCAGAAAAAGTGATCGCTGTTTCTGACAGCGTAGTTAAATACATCACAGACCATTATAAAAACTGTCCACCACAAGATATTGTCCGGATTTATCGAGGAATTGACCCTGCTGCTTTTCCGCATAACTATCAACCCTCAGCACAGTGGTTTAACCAAGTCTTTAACGACTTTCCCGAACTCGAAAATAAATTTTTACTTTGCCTACCTGGCCGTATTACTCGTTTAAAAGGACATGAAAGTTTAATTGAACTGATGCAAAAACTAGGTGAACAATATCCTCAACTGCATGCTGTTGTTGTGGGTGGGGCTGATGTAAAAAAACAAGCCTATTTAAGTGAGTTGCAAAACACCATTCAAAGCAAAGGACTTGCAGATAAAATTACCTTTGTAGGACATCGCTCAGATATACGCGAATGGCTCGCTTTTAGCGATATAGTGCTCTCTCTATCCAATCAAGCAGAAACATTCGGTAGAACAGCATTAGAAGCCCTTTCGGTAGGCACGCCGGTCATTGGCTGGAACCGTGGAGGTGTTGCCGAGATTTTATCTCATGTGTACCCGCAAGGTCTTGTTGAAGCAGAAAATGAAAAAGCTTTAGTAGAAAGAGTAAAGCATCATATTGAACAACCGCAAACAGTCGCTCCTGTGACAATGTTTAGTTTAAAAGATATGTGTGACCAAACCCTTGAGCTATATCAAAGTGTATTGAAATAACCCAATAAAAAACCCACGATGTTCGCGGGTTTTTTTTCGACTAAAAAACTTCTCTATTACTTAAGAGATGCTTCATAAGCAGCAGCTTTTTCATAGTCGTATTGTTTTTCCCATTTACTGATTACAAGTACAGCAAGCGCGTTACCTACAACGTTCAACGCAGTACGAGCCATATCCATGATACGATCAACACCAGCAATAAATGCTAAGCCTTCTACAGGAATACCAACACTACCTAATGTCGCCAATAACACAACAAATGATACCCCAGGAACACCTGCAATACCTTTAGAAGTAATCATTAACGTTACAACTAAAATCACTTGTTGGCTGATTGACATTTCAATGCCGTAAAGCTGTGCAATAAAGATTGCTGCGATACTTTGGTAAAGCGTAGAACCGTCAAGGTTAAATGAATAACCAGTTGGAATTACAAAACTAGAAATCGCTTTTGGCGCACCATAAGCTTCCATTTTTTGCATAATACGCGGTAAAACTGTTTCCGAACTTGCAGTCGAATACGCCAAAATTAATTCATCTTTCAAAATCTTAAACAAAGTAAAGATATTGATGCTGAACATTTTTGCAGTAATACCTAAAACCACTAAAGCAAAGAATAAGATTGCACCATAAACCAATACAACCAATTTACCCAATGGAATAAGCGAAGCAAAACCGAAGTTTGCAACAGTTACAGCGATTAAGCCAAATACACCCACTGGCGCATATTTCATGATGATGTGTGTTACACGGAACATTGTTTCCGATACAGCATGAAATACATTTAATAATGGGTCTTTTGTTGTTGCTGGTAATGAAGATAAACCAATACCAAATAGCACAGCAAAGAAAATCACTGGCAACATTTCGCCATGCGCCATTGAACTAATAATGTTCGTTGGGATAAGCGATAATATCGTCTGGATAATACCATGAGACTGTGACTGTACTTCTTCAGTTGTATGCTTATATTGAGAAATATCAGTTTGTACCAGTTGAGACATATCAATGCCTGAACCTGGATGGAAGATATTCGCTGCAAACAAGCCAACCAAAATAGCAATAGTAGTAATAATTTCGAAATAGAGAATGGTTTTAAAACCAAGACGCCCTAGACTTTTTGTACTGCCAACACCAGCAATACCTAAAATCAATGTAGAGAAAACGATTGGGATTACAATCATTTTAATCAGGCTAATAAAGATCTTACCTAATGGAGTAAGAACATTATTTACAATACTATCTTTGATTTCAGGCTGGTTATGTAAAACAGCCCCGACAACTATCCCTAGGATTAAAGCAATTAAAATTTGCCATGCAAGGCTAAATTTAAAATTCTTCATAAGACAATCCTTATGCACCGCAAAGTATCAAATATGAGAGGGAGAAGACCACTACTTTAGAGTGAAACCTCAATATGTACACGAATTTCCAAACAGAAATTTAAATGCACAAGCAAATCACAACCCGCCGATCCGGCGAAGTAAACAACAATGCCTGTTGACGATCCAACATGTCAACGATCGGCACATTCTATTGAGATTTGCCAATTAAACAAGTCCAATTTATATCTAAATAGGTCAAAGCCTAGATTTATCCGTCAATAATCTATAAAAACAAAAACTTAACAAAAAAGTTTTTTGTATCCATTTTCATTAAAAATTGCTCAGATATATAAAAAAATTTATGGACGATGACTTATAATTAAGTAGATTTTAAAATTAAGAATACCTTAAAAATATTGGTTTTATTTACAACGAATTAAATGATATATCTATAAAATATCAACCCGAGTTCTGCGTCCTGCAAAACTCGGGTAAATGAGGTTGTGCTTTCAGGGTATATAATTCTTTTTATCGCTTCCGTTCTAACATCTTATCCGTGATGTCGTTCCATATCAGCTTAGTGCATCCTTACTTGGGATTATCCATTCCCGCTTCCGTGTGCCGATGAATGTAGAATACGGGTTTTAACTCTGCCTGCCTATTGGACCTAGACTCAAATCTTTGTACGTTATTGCTTACAACTCACTTTATATATTTTTCTCTTTATAAGGCTGTGCAATTTCATCAGTCACGATTTTTTCTTCTTTTTCAGCTTTAGCAATACCTTCTTGTATCGCGGCTTGAGCTTCTTCTTCATCGGCTTGAGTTTGTTCTAGTTCCTCGTGAATTTCTTCAAATATTCGACCTGTTTGTAAAACGACATAGACAGGAAAATGGTCTGATCCAATATGAGATAAACGCTGCATTTTTACTAAACCGAAGTCTGTACTATGAAAGATATGGTCAAGTGACCAGCGCAATAAAGGATAGTCCGCATGAAAAGTATTAATAAAATGCCGCCCCACTCGTGGATCGAGTAGCCCACTAATACGTTGAAATAAACGGGTTGTTCGTGACCACGCTACGTCGTTTAAATCCCCCATCACAATACAACTTTCATCAAGATCTTTAATTTGATCTCCGACAATTAAAAGCTCAGCGTCACGCAGTGTTGAATCTTTTGCTTCAGTTGGGCTAGGTGGCTTAGGATGTAAACAGTAGAGCTGAACAGGCATACCAGATCGCAAAATTACCGTGGTATGAATAGAAGGTATTTCATTACTTAAAATGAATTTAACCTCAGTATTTTTAAGCGGTAACCGGCTATATAAATGCATCCCGTATAAATTATCTAAAGGTACGGGCACACGGTATGGATAATCTTTCTCGATCTCTTTTAAAGCATTTTCCCAAGTTGTATCGCTCTCTAAAGTAAGCAATAAATCAGGTTTTAACGTCCGTACATGCTCAAGTAATAAATGATATTTATCATTCGGGGTGAGCACATTAGAAACTATCAGTGAAATCTGTTTTTTAGGATCTAGCTGATGCTGTTTGACCTTTTTAACCTGTTTTTTCCAAAACAGCGTATATGGTAAAACCATTTTAAGTTGGTAGGCAATCGCTGCGATGAGTACCGCAAGCAAAAGCTCACGCCATACGTCCCATTCGGTCGGCCAAAACAACATACCAATTAAAGCAATTAAGCCAATAAACAGAATTTGTAATCTTGGAAAATCTGCACCTCGAAACCACCACTCATCACGAGGAATAAGTGACCAGAAGCTTAACCAAATCACCACTACTGCCAGTACTTCGATATAAATCATTGAAATTACTCTTTTAAGATGATTTGTTTTTTAATGTTTTTGTCATCTTTATCAATTTTGTATGTAACATAAACAAGATATTCTACTCAATAAAATTGCTGTTTTGATTCTGTAACGCTTGCAGTTGTGAGCACTTTTGATACACTCAACTCCCCCTTTAACAATTTTAACGCACCGAGGCAAAATGACATGAAAGTAGGTCTGGTCGGTTGGCGCGGGATGGTCGGTTCCGTCCTTATGCAACGTATGGTTGAAGAGAATGATTTTGCTCATATTGAGCCATTCTACTTCTCTACCAGTAATGCAGGTGGTGAAGCTCCTTCATTTGGTGGTAAGACTGCCCCAGCACTTATGGAAGCTACAGACATTACCAGTCTGAAGCAAATGGATGTCATTATTACCTGTCAAGGTGGTGACTACACGTCTGAAGTTTTCCCAAAGTTAAAAGCAACTGGTTGGGATGGCTACTGGATTGATGCGGCATCTACTTTACGTATGACTGATGATGCAATCATCGTTCTTGATCCAGTTAACCTTAATGTAATTAAAGACGGCTTAGCGAAAGGTACTAAAACTTTCGTTGGTGGTAACTGTACAGTATCACTCATGTTGATGGGTGTTGGCGCACTTTTCCAAAATAATTTGGTTGAGTGGATGACTGCGATGACTTATCAAGCGGCATCAGGCGCTGGCGCACAAAACATGCGTGAGTTGTTAACAGGTATGGGTTATTTATATAACAATACCAAGACTTTGTTAGATGATCCTAAATCTGCAATTCTTGATATTGACCGTCAAGTTGCCGAGTTACAACGCGGTGAGGGTTTCCCTTCTGCGAACTTTGGTGTACCACTTGCTGGTTCATTAATTCCTTACATTGATAAACAGCTTGAAAGCGGTCAATCAAAAGAAGAGTGGAAAGGACAAGTTGAGACCAACAAGATCTTAGGTAACTCTCAAATCGTTCCTATCGATGGTCACTGTGTTCGTATCGGTGCAATGCGTTGCCACTCTCAAGCATTAACCATCAAATTGAAAAAAGATGTTCCGCTTGATGAGATCGAAGATATGATTCGTAACTCAAACCAGTGGGCTAAAGTTGTACCAAATACACGTGAAGCATCAATGACTGATCTTACACCTGTTGCTGTAACTGGTACCCTAACTGTACCTGTAGGTCGTTTACGTAAACTCAATATGGGTAAAGAGTACCTCGGCGCATTCACAGTAGGCGATCAGTTACTTTGGGGTGCTGCTGAGCCTCTACGTCGTATGTTACGTATTTTAGTAGAATACAAAAGCTCATAATTTGATCTGAATTATTCAGTCAAAATAAAAAGCCGATCACATTTGATCGGCTTTTTCGTAACTGGTTTGTAAAAAATTAACAATTTATTTACATTCCATTATTGTATAATTTTGAACGACTTTACGACTGATCAGGTCATGGATTGAGATGACTGCATATAACAAATTAAAAATTGCCATTTTCACCATTATGTCTTCGCCTTCTCTTTATGCGATTACATTAGATCCTATTCAAATTCAATCTGCACCTGGGGAATTACTTTATGCAGAAATGAATTTTCAGCAAGCAGATCCTAATACCCCATTGCAAGTCAGTTTGGCCACTCAAGATGATCTCAATGGTTTGGGAGTAACTCATCAACCTCTGGGTAACCTAAACTTTTATACACGCCAAAATGGTCAGGGTTCTGGCGTTATTGTGATTACCTCATCGCGTCCTATTATCGATCCTGAACTGAATATTGTCGTAAAAGTCAGTGAAGGTAACGCAACCCGTCTTCAACATATTAAAACCGTTTTAAAGCCATCGCCTATAAAAAAAGCCGCCATTAACGAAAGTCCACTTTCACCGCAATTTATCGTAAATGAAAAAGATATCGCATTAAATTTACCTGAAAGTACTCAGTACACACCTACTGAAACTACATCAACCGTGGCAGAAACCACAGGTAATGAACATAATCTAAATATTAGCACTGGTACTGCTCCAGCTTTGAATAGTTCTAGCCCTGCTCCTGTGGCTCCTTTTACCGAAAAACCTTCGACTCAAAGACTTCAGCCAACTATAGCTACAATGAATACCGAATCATCGGCTGTAGAGAAACAACCTTCGACTTCACTCAAATCAAGTGATGGCAATCAAACAACTACCGTCAAAAAAGCAGCGCAATCTAAAACTGCCCAACAAAAAAATGTATTAAGTAAAAATACGCCGAAAAAGCAAAAAATTAGCGCTTATAAAGGCCCGGCACCTACAGGTAAATATGTCGTACAACGTAACGAGTCTTTATGGAGTATTGCCAATCGTATTGCAGCACAAACTAAACAACCTGTAGCTAAAGTCATGCGAGATATCCAAGCTCAAAATCGACATGCTTTTATTCAAGGCGATGTAAACCGTTTACGTCAGGGAAGTTCGCTAAACTTAACAACAAATACAACTAAAGCTTCCCATTTAAAACCTAAATCGAGTGAAGCTCACTTGGCAAAACCCTCTTCTGGCAGAGCTAAATATCGTTTACAACAAGCTGAAATGAGCATTGTGGCAGAGAACAGCCCAAATTCTGCTCATGGAAGTGCAAAAAAGAGCACACAACAAAGTCAAAACAATACTGAGTTAGCAGTAAAAGTTATGACAACTCGCAAAAAAACCGTTACATTACAAAGGAATGTAACTAAACTAAATCAAACTTTAAGTTTAAAAGACCAACGTATTCAACTCTTGAATGCGCGTTTGGCAGAGTTACAACAGCAATTACAGGCACAGCAACAAACTCACAAGCAAAAACATTAAGTTAAAACCAGAGTTAGCACGCTTTATATTGCAAATATTTATTTTTTAAGGGGAAAGTAATGTTATATGTGATTCCGTTTATCATATTACTCGTGGTCGCCGTTATTTTAAAAAAACGCGAGAATAGTCAAAAACAAGAGGCCACTTCCCCAAAAAATATAAATAGAAAATCCGGCAAAAAAACGAGTGCTAAATCAAGCAAAAGTTCGCGTGAAAAAACCAAAACCAAGGTCATTGAGGAAAATACTCCTGCTATCCCTCAAAGTAATCCTGTACCGGAAGCTTTACGGCACAATATCCAACAGCTCATTCAAGAAAAACAGTTTTCAGCAGCTGAAGCTCAAGTCAATCAGGCGCTAAAAAAAGATAATACTCAACATGAACTGTATTTATTACTTCTTGAAATTCATATTGCTCAGAAAGATGAACTTGCAATTCAACAGTTGATTAGCCATATTCGTAGCTTGGGTTTAAATGAAATAGCAGCTCAAGCAGAAACTCGACAAAAAGAATATGAATCATCCAGACAACCAGATGCGATCGATTTTCCTCAAGCTCAAACATACCAAGAGCCAAAAAATACATCTGATGCAACAGCTCAGTTTGACCAATTAACAACAAGTTCTTCTGAAACTTCTTTTGATGAATTGCAGCAAGACTATACCCCTGTAAAGCAAGAACCTGCTGTTGAAGTTGAACCTTTAGAGTTTAACTTTTCATTTGAGCAAACCACGACTACCGAAAGTACCAGCCAACCAACGCAGAAATCAGAGTTATCGCCATCTCAAGAAACAAATGAGCTAGCTGATTTAGAGTTTTCTTTTGATTTAGCGCCTCTGCATGAATCTGAGGAAAAAAACCAGACGGTAGCAGTACCAGAAGCTCAAGAGAACAGCAATGCTTTAGATTTTAATCTTGAATTAACCCATGAAAATCCAGAAGTAAAATCTAAGGAACAGATCTCATCATTAGATGAGCTTCAACTCGTAGAACAAGCGCCATTAGACTCGAATTCAATCGCACCTCTTGATTTTCTGCTAGACGAGCCTGCATTAGTTACAGCACCAGAGATTGAAACTCAAAACCTTGTAGAGCTAGTAGGCGAAGAAACTACCCCAGATCAAACTAAAGATCCCCTTGTAGAAGCTTTTCCAGAATTAAAACAGTTAGATGAAAATGAACTTGATCTAAAACTAGCTGAGCAATACATCAAGTTAGGAGCTTACCCAGCAGCTCAAGCCTTATTGGCAAGCAATGAGCAAAAATTCAACACAGAACAACGACAACGCGCGAAAAACTTACTTAATCGCATAGCTTCTTAGAACTGTTCGATTTACCATAAGCAGTCAGAGATGACTGCTTTTTTATGCCTGCAAAAAATATGAAAAAAATAGCCTTATTTTATATGGGTGGTACTTTTGGTTGCATTGGTGAACCTCTAGCTCCTATGCCTTATGAGCAATTCTTGCCTCAACTTGAAAAAGTGATTCCCCCACACTTAACAGTTGACTGCTTTGCCGCACCCAATATTGTTGATAGCAGTGCATGTACGGCACCTGACTGGTTAAGCCTGATTCAACGCATACAACAACTACAACTTGAAGGTTATCAGCATTTCGTTGTTATTCATGGTACAGACACGCTTAGTTACGCGGCTGCAACCCTAGCCCGCTTTTTAGGCCAAAGCTGTCATATTGTGATTACCGGTAGCCAATATCCGCTACTCAATATTCAAGGCGATAACACCCGTGAATTTACTGATGCAATTGAGAACTTATATCTTGCACTAGAACAAGTGATTGCTTTACCTGTGGGTGCTTATCTTGCATTCCACCATCAAGTATTCCACGCGCAGACTGCATTAAAAACGCATACGACTGAACTCGATGCATTTTCAGGGTTAAGTAGTGAAGCTGAGTTTACGCCTCAGCAAAATGAATTGATCGTACAAGACGCCCAAATTGAACGAGCTGCTTCCTTCCAGATTTTAAACTGGATGATGCAACCCATTGCAACACAGCACTTAGTACAGCAATTACGTCACTTACTTCCAGCCCCACCACACTTTTTAGTATTACAAGGTTTCGGTACAGGTAATATCGCCGTAAACGATGAATTTTTGGCAACATTAGACGAACTCTATACTCGTGGATGTGTACCAATTTTAGCGACACAAGTCACTTTTGGGGGTATTGACCAACGTTATGCAATTAGTGCTTGGGCCAAAACTGCAAAAATTGTCATTAATGATACCCATAGCCATGCAGATCTCTATGCAAAAGCACTTCAAATCTATTTAAAATACCCAACCCCAGAACAATGGTTGAACCATTGGAATGAAAATCTGTATTAAATAGAGGTGAAGCCATGCAACGTTATGCGGTCGGTATTGAATTTAGTGGTATTCAATATCGAGGTTGGCAAACACAACAGCCAGGCGTTGCCAGCGTTCAGGAAACTATAGAGCGTGTACTCAGCAAAATCGCGGATGAACCGATCACACTTCACGGTGCAGGTCGAACAGATGCAGGAGTACACGCAACAAATATGGTGGCCCATTTTGACACCAATGCAATTCGTCCAGAGCGTGGATGGATCATGGGAGCAAATAGCCAACTTCCTAAGGATATTTCAATTCAGTGGATTAAACAGATGGATGAAGAGTTCCATGCACGTTTTAAAGCCACTGCTCGTCGCTACCGCTATGTTGTATATAACGCTCCACATCGCCCTGCACTTTTACATAAACAAGTCACGCATATTTATCAAAAATTAGACGTGCAAAAAATGATTAAAGCTGCCAGCAAATTTGAAGGTACGCATAACTTTGAAACCTTCCGTGCAGCAGCCTGCCAGTCAAATCAACCTGTACGACATGTAAAGCATTGCCGTTTGTTTGAACATGGACGTTATTTGGTTTTAGATATTCAAGCTGATGGCTTTTTACATCATATGGTTCGAAATATTATGGGTTGCTTACTTGAAATTGGGCAAGGCATGTATGAAATCGATCATATTGATGCAATGTTCGCAGCCGAAGATCGAAAGGCAGCAGGAATTACCGCCCCACCTGATGGTCTCTATTTTATTCAATGTTATTATCCCGAGCAGTTTGACTTACCACAACCACCACTCGGGCCACATTGGTTAAACCTACCTGAGTAGGCTTAACCAATTTTTAGTTCTAACGGTGTTGCTTACGCTTACGGTACTCAACCGGTGTTTCATTGGTCCAGCGCTTAAACGCGCGGTAGAATGTACTCGGTTCAGAAAAACCAGTTAAATACACAATACGCTCAACACTTTCATTAGTATTTGCTAAAAGTTTTTTAGCTAAACGACAACGGTAGTCAGAAAGTATTTGCTGGAAGCTGGTATTTGCTTCACTTAACTGCGTCCGTAAACGACGCGGCGTAATATTTAATTGTGCCGCTACGGTTTCTAGCGTCGTTTCTCCACTTTCAAGTGTCGAACCAATCGCACGACGGACCTCACCCACTAAATCATAACGGGCAAGTTCTTGTAACTTTTCAATTGCCAATTGTTCATGCAATTGAAGTAATTCAGGCTCTGCCTGCCAAAGCTGAAAATCTAAAATGGCAGGGTCAAAATATAGCCGTGTTTCTTTCTGCCCTAAGCTTACCGGACAGCCATAGACGCGGAAGTATTCATCTTCAGAGGCACCTTCACTGAAATTAAAATCAATGAAGATTGGATGAAACTGGCCTTCGGTAATAAATTTGAAGAATCTGAGCACACCTGAAATCGCACATTCTGAAAAATGACGATTAACAAGGTTGTCTGCCCCTACCTGCTCACCATTGGTCAAATAGCACCGTCCATCTTCAACCACCAGTTTTGCATCAAATGCATCACTAATGAGTCGCTGGTAAGCCAAAGCTCGCTTAAGCCCTTCACCAAAAGTTTCACTACTAATAAATAAATGTTCAATCACCTGACCACGGTACAAAGGTAAATGCTCACCTAAATGCAAACCGATGTCTGGATCTTTACTGACTTCCTGAGCAGCAGTCCAAAAGGCATACTGCGCACTTAAAGGAGTACGTGCGTTTGTATCGACCTGATTTAAAGCGACTCCCGCTTTAGTTAATATTTCTTCTGTTGGCAATCCTGCACGACGAATTGCTTGATAGCCAAAACGTAATACAACTGATGCATCTGTTAGCTGACCCACGCAGTGCCCTTCCATGTAGATACTTCATTGATACTTAGGAGCTGTTGACTCTTTATGCATGAACAGTCCCTAATAACTATGATTTTAGATTAGCGTTGATTGACCAAACTGACAACAGAATTAGAGTTCTTTTGTGAAAAAAATTACATCTTTTTTTATTAGTCATACTTTAACCAGATGCTTTCACAAGAAGATGTCTATCTTGTTTTTTTTAAATAAATTGACTATAATTTGCGCCTTTCCAATTTGATCATCAGGTAGGCTATGGCCAATAAAGAGGAACTCATTGAGTTCGAAGGCGTTGTCACCGAAACGCTTCCTAATACGATGTTCCGTGTACGTCTTGAAAACGGTCACGAAGTTATTGCACACATTTCTGGTAAAATGCGTAAACACTATATTCGTATTCTTACTGGCGACAGTGTGAAAGTCGAAATGACTCCATATGACTTAACCAAAGGTCGTATTACGTACCGTGCTCGCTAATTAGTGAATGCAAAAAAGCCACTTCATCATGTGGCTTTTTTATTGCGTTTTTTATTCACTTAATCGACTGGTTTTACATCCCACCGTTTGGCATTCACGCAATCTTTCTTGCAGCCAATGGTTTCTTTCTTGCGTTGTCTGTAAACGACACTGCACGTCTACGCTATTTCTATTAGAATCTGTACATTCAGCATCACGTTGGCGTATCCAAGCAAGCTGCGACTTCTTAAGCGTATTTCTTTGTACTGTATTTAATTTCGCTCTTAATGCCTGATAATTCTTATTCAGGTCTGCATCAGCACTCGCATAGATTTTATTGGTACAGTAAATATCATCATAAGTATTACGAGCACTATCACAGTTATCAGCATAAGCCGTGGTTATTCCGAAACACAAAAAGGCAAAAACTATTTTTTTCATACTCTTCTTCCTTAAGTTTTGGGCAATTATTATTAGTCTGTAAATATAAGAATAAGTCTAAAGGCAAACTTACCTTCTATTTATCATAATCCTGCTTTTTTACTTTACAAGTTAGCAAATCCAACCTATTGTTCTTTAATGATAAATATAATTCTATATAGAGAAAAAATGAATATATCTACCTTATGTCAAATGAGTTTGCTTTCATTCATGCTGCTTAATATTAACGGCTGTGCTAGTCATCCACGCCAATCTGTAGATTTGCAAGAATATTTAAAAAATTTTATAGGCAAATCATCTACAACGATTCAGCAAGATCTCAACTTACGGAGTCTTGGCTTTCAAGTCGCCCGCACACCACAAAAAACTTCTGATCAACTTATTTATACGATTTTAAGACCCTTAAGCATCCCAATTCCAATGGTGAGTAATGTAGATATGAGAGGTGGTTCTGTTCCCATACAATCAGGTAATTTGAGCGGCAACTCTTATGATATTAACTTTAATTGCAAGGTTATTTTTAAGCTCAAAAATGACATTGCCGAGTCTATTCAATACGAAGGTAAAGCTTGCTAAACACAACCATAAAAAAACGCAGCTTTAAGCTGCGTTTTTTAGCAAAATAGCGATTAGGCAAGAGCAGCAACGACTGCTTCACCCATCTCGGCTGTACCTACTTTAGTCATGCCTTCAGACATAATATCGGCTGTACGTAAACCTTGATCAAGTACTTGCCCTACTGCATCTTCAATTGCTTTAGCAGCAGCTTCTTCACGGAAGGTATAACGAAGCATCATCGCAACTGAAAGAATGGTTGCCAACGGGTTTGCAACGTTTTGCCCTGCAATATCAGGCGCTGAACCATGACAAGGTTCATACATGCCTTTGCCATTTTCATCTAAAGAAGCCGATGGCAACATACCAATTGAGCCGGTAAGCATTGCTGCTTCATCAGACAAGATATCGCCAAACAAGTTACCTGTCACGATTACATCAAACTGTTTAGGCGCACGTACAAGCTGCATGGCAGCATTGTCCACATACATATGTGAAAGCTGAATATTTGGATAATTGGCTTGCTGTAAATCTGTGACCGTTTGCTTCCAAAGCTCTGTTACTTCTAAAACATTGGCTTTATCTACAGAACACACTTTACCGCCACGTAATCCTGCAAGTTCAAAAGCAACTTTTGCAATACGCTTAATTTCGCTTTCAGCATAAACGTCAGTGTTATAGCCCTGTTTCTCACCATTTTCGAGTTCACGAATACCACGTGGTTGACCAAAATAGATACCACCAGTCAATTCACGAACAATCAAAATATCTAAACCAGCAACTATCTCAGGTTTTAAGCTAGAAGCATCGGCTAATTGTGGATATAAGATTGCTGGGCGCAAATTAGCAAATAAGTTAAGTTCACTACGAATTTTTAAAAGACCGCGTTCAGGACGGATAGAACGTTCAATAGTGTCCCACTTTGGTCCGCCAACAGCACCTAATAAAATGGCATCAGCCTTCTTTGCTTGCTCGCTAGTTACGGCTGGATACGGCTCTCCATGAGCATCAATCGCTGCACCACCTAACAAGCCATGTTCCCAAGTCAACGACAAATTAAATTTTTCATTTACTTTATTTAATACTTTTTCTGCTGCCCCAACAATTTCAGGACCAATCCCATCGCCAGCCAAAATTAAAATCTGTTTAGACATGAAGTTTTCCATTTTCAAAGACAAGACAGCGTTACGACTGCCGTGGTGTTAGTTTTTTCTGTTCGAGAAATTCACCTAGTCCTGTGGTGACATCAAATGGTCGACAAAAACGGCGAATTACCCGCCCATCCTGCTCTAAGTCAACACATAATGGATCTGGTACAGAAACATTTAGCAAACTACCCGAACGGTTAGATTTGTCTCGGTACATTTTAAACATATAGCGATGGTTAGCTTTGAATTGGTGAATAACATGAATCGTTTCAGCCCGATCTGGAGAAATCGGATAGTAACGAATCACCACTTCATATTGTTTGGCAGGCACAGATAGATACAAACTATTGCTTTGACTTAACACCGAACCATTTAATCTCACAATTCCTTGATGAATTGCCTGATTACTAATACGACGTGTCTGTGCATCAACAACAGTAATATCATTTAGCCGTTCAAATTCGCAACTTTTTGCGCCCGAACAATATATTGCTGCATTCTGCCCCAAATTTTCTTGTTCAGCCTGCTTAATACGAACAGTATCCACTACATTGTAAGTGCTCTGACAAGCACTTAGTGTTATCGCGCACAGGCTCAACAAAAAGCTATGAGTAACGTTCCTCTTCATTGTTCAAGCCCAATCCTCATCTAGTGCATAATTTTAAGCTGTTGTTATGCTTTAGCATGTTAGCAAGAGTTTGAACACGACGCCATGACTATGTTTAAAATGTACCGAAAGGTTAATTTATCTCTTGGAATACCCAAGGACGAACCTGTTTGGTTTTTTCTTCATAAGCGCGGATTGCGTCCGCATTTTGAAGTGTCAAGCCAATATCATCCAAACCATTTAACAAGCAATGCTTACGAAATGGATCTACTTCGAATTTAAATGCTTCGCCAGTTGGTGTACGAACTTCTTGCGCAGCCAAATCAATTGTTAATTGATATCCTTCTTGCGCAGCACATTCCTTAAATAACTGATCAACAATGTCTTCAGGCAAAATGACTGGCAACATACCGTTTTTAAAACAGTTATTAAAGAAAATATCAGCAAAGCTTGGCGCAATAACGGTACGGAAACCATATTCATTTAATGCCCAAGGTGCATGCTCACGGCTTGAACCACAACCAAAGTTGGTACGTGCAATTAACACGGTTGCTCCTTGATAGCGAGGCTGATTTAAAACGAAATCCGGATTTTTTGGACGTACCGAGTTATCTTGCCCTGGATAGCCTTCATCTAAATAACGAAGTTCGTCAAATAAGTTGTCGCCAAAACCTGTACGTTTAATCGACTTTAAAAACTGTTTTGGAATAATTAAATCTGTATCAACATTGGCACGATCTAATGGTGCAACGATACCTTGTTCAACTGTGTAAGCTTTCATGGTTTGCTCCAGACCGAATTAAAATGAACGAACGTCAACAAAATGACCTGCAATCGCAGCCGCTGCTGCCATTGCCGGACTGACCAAGTGAGTACGACCACCATTACCCTGACGACCTTCAAAGTTACGGTTCGAGGTTGATGCACAATGCTCACCCGGTTGTAACTTGTCTGCATTCATTGCCAAGCACATTGAGCAACCCGGTTCACGCCATTCAAAGCCAGCTTCCAAGAAGATTTTATCCAAACCTTCTTTTTCAGCTTGTTGTTTGACTAAACCAGAACCCGGAACAATCATGGCTTGCTTAATGCTAGGTGCCACTTTACGGCCTTTAACTACTTCAGCAGCAGCACGAATATCTTCAATACGTGAATTCGTACAAGAACCGATAAAGACACGATCAAGTTGAATATCAGCTAATGCCTGACCTGCATTTAAGCCCATATACTGATAAGCACGTGTCCAGTCATTGCGTTGTACGTCATCTTTCGCTTGTTCTAAAGTTGGTACAGCTTTCGAGACAGGAATAACCATCTCAGGTGAAGTACCCCAAGACACTTGTGGTTCAATCTCCGCACCATTTAATTCAACAACTGCATCAAACACAGCATCATCGTCTGAATGCAATGTGTTCCAGTAAGCAACTGCTTGATCCCATTGCTCACCTTTTGGTGCATAGCTACGACCTTTTACGTATTCAATGGTTTTATCATCAACAGCAACCATACCCACACGAGCACCCGCTTCAATCGCCATGTTACATACCGTCATACGTCCTTCAATCGACATATCACGGAATACCTGACCACCAAATTCGATTGCATAGCCCGTACCGCCAGCGGTACCAATTTTACCGATAATGGCTAACACTACATCTTTTGGTGTTACACCTTTACCCAATACGCCATCGACGCGAACCAACATATTCTTAGACTTTTTCTGAACCAAACATTGTGTCGCTAACACATGTTCAACCTCAGATGTCCCAATACCATGTGCCAAGCAACCAAAAGCACCGTGAGTCGCTGTATGTGAGTCACCACACACCACCGTCATACCCGGCAAAGTTAAGCCCTGTTCAGGTCCAACAACATGCACAATTCCTTGGCGAATATCATTAATACCGAATTCAACGATATTAAATGCCTTACAGTTATCATCTAAGGTCTGAACCTGAATACGAGATGTATCATCTTCAATACCAGCGATGCCCTGATCACGTTCTTTTTTAGAGGTTGGAACGTTGTGGTCTGGGGTAGCTACGTTTGCACTTAAACGCCATGGTTGACGACCAGCAAGTTGCAAACCTTCAAATGCTTGTGGACTTGTTACTTCATGCAATAAATGACGGTCGATATAAAGTAAGCACGAACCATCATCACGCTGAGTAACTACGTGGTCATCCCACAATTTGTCATATAAAGTTTTGCCTGCCATGTCGTCTTGCTCCATTGGACTGGGTAATTCTAATCTTTCTTCGATTATAGCCAGAGTTTTACATAAATCTAATTTATCATTTTTATAAATTAGAAAACTTTTAGGAATCATTCCTGAATGTTTTAATATCGGTCAAAATATATAAATCGGATTTGTTAATGATTATCATTTGCATAATCCATTTTTAATCTTATACTCTCATCTCTATACTAAAAATATCAAATACAGGTAGAGAGAATGGTTATGGCTAATATTCAAAAATTCGTTGTTAATAATCAACGTACATTAAAGAAAACCTTAAGTTACTACATAATGCATATTACGGTAGCCATGTTAGTTGCCTACTTTGTAACGGGTAATATTTGGATGGCTTTAACATTAAGTATGTTAGAACCAACAGTACAAGCTTTTGCATTTTTCTTTCATGAAAAAGTATGGGCAGCAAAAGACCGCCGTATATCAGCTTTAAGCGAAAACGAGACGACTGCTTAGATTAAGATTAATACGCTAAATCACAACTTTATAGAACGTTGAGCTGCAAGCATGATACGATTTTGGCTTGGCAACTTTAGCCTCTCTCGATTTTTCTATTCCAAGTAGAGTTGTATTATGAATCTTGCAGCCTTTGAAGCTTTTGTAAAAGTTATGGAAACAGGTTCGATCTCTGTGGCTGCGGATCAACTATTTATTACCCAACCTGCTGTCACCAAACGTATTCATAGCCTAGAAGAGTACTTTGGCGTAAAGTTATTTGAATCGGCAGGCCGTGGGGTTCAAGCAACTCATGCTGCGCATTCATTATTACCAAAAGTTAAAAGCTGGTTAAATGAACTTCGAGATATTCACCACACGCTAAGTCATGAGCAAACCCAAATACAAGGTCGTTTAAAAATCGGGACGAGTCATCACATCGGTTTGCATCACTTGCCTGCTCCGCTTAAACACTTTGTTCAGCAGTTTCCTCAAGTCACGCTAGACGTACATTTTGTTGATTCCGAACAAGCACACGAACAGGTACTTGCTGGCGATTTAGAGTTAGCTTTTTTAACACTCCCACCCTCAGGTGATGAGCGTCTTAACTATATTACGATCTGGAATGATCCTTTAGTTTTTGTAGCTGCTCCATTTCATCCATTGGCTCAAAAAAAGAATTTGACCTTACAAGATTTAATTGAATATCCAAGTTTGCTGCCTGCCGCACAGACTTATACAGCCCAAATCACCTTGGCTGAGTTTGAAAAACAAGGCCTTAAACCGAAAATTACCATGAGCAATAACCCACTAGAGTCAATTCGTATGTTGGTCTCTATTGGTTTAGGTTGGTCAGTTTTACCAAAAACTCTGCTGAATCAAGATATGCAGCAGCTTGATTTAAATGTCGAGATGAACCGGCAGTTAGGCATGGTATGGCATCCTGCACGTACTCAATCTAGAGCCATGCAGGAATTGATTAAAATGATGCAAGAATAACGGTATTAATGGCTATATTTTTTAACAAGGATATAAATCAAAGCCGCGAAAGGTAGTAGTAAAAATAGAACGCCCCAACTGAAACATATAGCAGCGAAAATAATTCCGCCAAGTGCACTCATAAACAGTAAAGCAATGATATAAATAAGTAACTCACCAAAAATAGCGGTAATGAGCTGATCTATAAATTCTTGAAAGAAACCATTGCTACCTTTACTTTTAGTGCGCTTATTTTTAGTCATGCTATTTTAATTAATAAAGTTATATATTGATTAGAAATAATACTACAAATATATACCCTTTACTCTACTATCATTATACTTTTCACTTAAGATTCATGAGCGTGAAGAATCAATATTCAAAGATAATTAAAATCGGTTTATATATATTTATAACTTTAGCTATCTTAGTTCTAGTTACATTTATTTGGTTTAAACCGATACGTGTTATTTTCGCCCATCACCTTTCATTGTTACATTGTGATGGTCAAGTCTGTGTAGATGATCCAAAGACACAGCCTCTTGCAAAGACACTTTATAATCAGGCATTAAAAGAGACCCAAAATAAAGTAGGTGCTTTTCATCAACAACCCATTATGGTTTTTTGCTCAACTCCACAATGTGCAAATACCTTTGGTATGGAAAAAGCAGCCGCTAAAGCGGTTGGTAATTTGGGGTTATTGGTTGCACCGCGAGACTGGAAAGATTTCTATATCACTCATGAGCTTATTCATCATCGACAAGCAGAAGAATGGGGAAATATAGCAATGCTAACTAAACCTAAATGGCTGCTAGAAGGCATGGCTTATAGCTTAAGTGATGACCCACGACCTACTTTATCGGTTCCTTTTCAACAATGGCGAGCTCAATTCAAGCTTTGGCATCAACAAAATCCTGATTCAAATATTTGGCATGCCACAGAGAAAGTTAAATAATTTATTAGAGAGCTTCCGGAATATTACATTTTTCTAGGAAGCTCTTGCTTTAAATTAAATCGACCAGTCCTGAATTTCCCAGTTGTGTTCTTGAGCCAGTTTCTCAAGACGATCATCAGGGTTAACTGCAATCGCATGCGTTGCATATTCAAGTAAAAAACGGTCATTAATTGAATCTGAATAAGCCCAAGACTCAGAAACGCTACGACCGTCCAGCCATGCCTCAAGACGTGCAAGTTTGCCCTTTTGATAACACGCTAAACCCGCCACTTTACCTGTATATTTACCATCAGCAACCTCGGCGTTAGTTGCTAAGATTTCAGTAATTCCAAATTCACGGAAAATCGGCGCAGTAATAAAATCACTTGTTGCTGTAATACCTACAATGGTATGGCCTAAATCTTGATGTTTTTTGATTGCATCAAAACCTTTTGGTCGCATTTGAGGACGAATCACTTTTTCCATAAACAACTGATGAAGCTCAGTTAAGTAGTTATTGTCATGCTTTGTTAGAAAGCCGAAAACAAACTCATTATAAGCATATGGATCTAGTTGCCCTGCTTTGTAGTCTTCATAAAATTTATCATTCATCTGACGATGATGAACCGGATCAACCAAACCTTCATTGACTAAAAATTCACCCCACGAGTGGTCTGAATCGGTATTTAACAAGGTATGGTCTAAATCAAACAACGCCAGTTTCATGAAAATTCTCGTTTAAACTGAAATTTAAGAAAAAAAATGTAAATCTATCTCCGCTAGTCGATAGAAATTCGTTAAGATCGTAACAATTTAAACATTTTACTTTGATCTTTTCGAGCTGGACATAAAAAAGTGTTTGTCCCCGTGATCGAAGTCAACGATATAGACAATATTTAGGTAGCCAAATGATCGACTCAGAAGGTTTCCGACCCAATGTCGGGATCATTTTGGCAAACGATGATGGACAGGTTTTATGGGCAAAGCGCATTGGTCACAATGCTTGGCAATTTCCACAAGGAGGCATCCAGTTTGGAGAAACCCCTGAACAGGCACTTTTTCGAGAACTGAGAGAAGAAATCGGCTTATTGCCCGAGCATGTCCAGATTATTGCGCAAACCAAAGGATGGCTGCGTTATCGTTTGCCACATCGGTATATTCGGTCAGACTCTGACCCCGTATGTATCGGACAGAAACAGAAATGGTTTTTACTGAAGTTAACTGCGCCTGCAAAAAACATTCAGTTAAACCTCGCCGACCCGCCTGAATTCGATGAATGGCAGTGGGTTAGCTATTGGTATCCTCTTGGTCAAGTGGTGAACTTCAAACGTGATGTTTACCGTAAAGCCATGGTGGAGTTGTGTACACAGTTGCCAGTGCAACAATTACCCTAAAAATCATTTATCTAGCAAATGATTTTTATTAAAAGTGCTGTTATAAATACATTCATAGTCTAAAAAAATACTGGAGTATACATCCATGTCAAACATGCAACTCGACACTCTAAGACGCATTGTCCAAGAGATTAATGCGTCCGTGAGTTTGCATGAATCGTTAGACATTATGGTCAATCAGGTTGCTGAGGCCATGAAAGTGGATGTTTGCTCTATTTATTTACTCGATGAACGCAATCAACGTTATGTATTGATGGCCTCAAAAGGCTTAAATCCAGAATCTGTTGGGCATGTTTCATTGCAGTTAGGTGAAGGCTTGGTGGGTCTGGTTGGGCAACGTGAAGAAATTGTTAACCTTGACAATGCGCCAAAGCACGAACGCTTTTTGTATTTACCTGAAACGGGCGAAGAAATTTATAACTCATTCCTTGGCGTACCCGTCATGTATCGCCGTAAGGTTATGGGTGTTTTAGTTGTCCAAAATCGACTTCCTCAAGATTTTAGTGAAGCAGCCGAATCATTTTTAGTCACCTTATGTGCACAGCTCTCAGGTGTTATTGCACATGCGCATGCGGTTGGAAATATTGATGTATTTCGCAAGCCAAGCAATGGACCTGCCTATAAGACCTTTCAAGGCGTTTCCGGTGCAGGTGGGGTGGCTTTAGGTCGCGCTATTATTTTATATCCGCCTGCCGACTTAGGTTCAGTACCTGACCGCGAAGCAGAAGATATCAGCGATGAACTCCGCATTTTAGATCAAGCTATTTCATCGGTACGTTCAGAGATTCGTTCTTTAGATGAAAAAATGCATGACTCGCTCATGGCAGAAGAACGTGCTTTGTTTAGCGTATTCTTAAGAATGCTAGATGAAAATGCCTTACCTGCAGAAATTAAAGAACTGATCCGTGATGGGCATTGGGCACAAGGTGCAGTGCGCCGTGTAATTGAAAAACACACTGCCCTATTTGCACAAATGGAGGACGATTATCTTCGTGAACGCGTTTCTGACCTTAAAGACTTAGGGCGACGTATTCTAGCGTGCTTACAAGAAGAAGATTCAAGCCATCGTGAACTTAGCCCAGACAGTATTTTAATTGGTGAAGAAATTAGTACCGCTGCGCTAGTAGAATTACCAGTAGATAATATCGCAGCGATTGTGACGTCAGAAGGCGCAGCCAATTCGCATATGGTGATTGTTGCCCGTGCATTAGGGATTCCAACGGTGGTCGGCGTAACCGAACTGCCTGTAAATACGCTTGATGATGCAGAAATGATTGTGGATGCCTATCAGGGCCGTGTTTTTGTAAACCCTCCACGTCGTTTACGTCAACGTTATAAAGAAATTCAAAAAGAAGACGAGCAAATCGCAAAAGATCTCAAACAATATGAGACCAAAGAAGCGATTACACCAGATGGTGTCTCTGTTCAACTGTTTGTGAACACGGGCCTCATGATCGATGTAGTCCGCGGTGTACAACGTGGCGCTCAAGGTGTGGGTTTGTACCGTAGTGAAATTCCATTCATGTTACGGGAACGTTTCCCAGGTGAAGAAGAACAACGTGCCATCTATCGCCAACAGTTGAGTCACTTTGCCAATAAGCCGGTAGTCATGCGTACCCTAGATATTGGTGCCGATAAAGACTTACCTTACTTCAGTATTGAAGAAGAGAACTCGGCATTAGGGTGGCGCGGTATTCGTTTCACGCTCGACCATCCGGAAATTTTCTCAGCACAAATCCGGGCAATGCTTAAAGCCAGTATTGGTTTAAATAATTTGCATATCCTATTGCCAATGGTAACGACAGTAAGTGAAGTCGAAGAAGTACTTTATTTACTTGAGCGTGACTGGATTGCAGTGCAAGAAGAAGAACAAGTTAAAATTACTAAACCAAAAATCGGGATTATGGTTGAGGTACCGAGTGTACTACTACAAATTGATGAGTTCGCCGAACTTGTCGATTTCTTCTCGGTTGGTTCAAATGACTTAACTCAATACTTACTTGCTGTGGACCGTAATAATCCGCATGTCGCAAACGTCTATTCACACTTCCATCCGTCTATTTTGCGGGCTTTAACTCGACTCGTGAAGGAATGTCATAAATACCAAAAACCGGTAAGTATTTGTGGTGAGATGGCGGGTGATCCGTTATCGGCAATCTTACTGATGGCCATGGGCTTCAATACCCTTTCGATGAGTTCAAGTAACATCTTGCGTGTCCGAAAAGCAATTTGCCATGTCCCAATGTCAGATGCCCAAAAGCTGCTTGATGATGTCATGAAAATGAATAATCCGCTTATTGTAAAAAGCTGGCTTGAGTACTACTTTAAAACTCACGGTCTAGCCGATATGGTTAAATCTAACCGCCTTGTAAGCGTATAAATACTTAAAAAAGGAGAGTCAAAAAGCTCTCCTTTTTCAATTCATCTATTTTTAAATTTTCTCTTCATTTTTAAGTTCCCACTTAGCACACTCCTAATCTTTATTTTTTCTAAAAATCGGTTTTACCAATTAATATGGACAATTTAATCCATTTGAAAAATAAACAATCAGATTCTAGTATATTTAAAGAAAGAAATTGAAAGATATTGCGATGTTTCAATGATTAAGGAGCTCATGCCATGCGTCATTATTTGCAAAATTTGAACCATTTTCCCTCTTGTTTTTTAGCCTTCATGCAGTAAATTGAAGGAATAATAAACAAAGGAAACTCATGTATTGTTGAATAAAACTGATGAGCTGACATAACAGTGAAAAATTTTTAAAACGGTTTCTCTCACCATTTGTTCTCTCATTTCTTTATTCGATACGCATCATTTTTTTAACCCAGAAGTCCAGGAAAATGAGCCTTCAGTTTTATTAAGAGCTCAATAAATATTACCCAGAGAGAATATAATCATGTCAAACGAATCAAAATGTCCTTTTTCAGGTCATAACTCAAAACCGCAAGTAACAGTCGGTGGTGGCACGGCTAATTTACACTGGTGGCCAAATCAATTACGTGTTGACTTACTTAATCAACATTCAGAACGCTCTAATCCGCTCGGTAAAGATTTTAATTACCGTCAAGAATTTAAAAAACTCGACTACTACGCACTTAAAGCCGATATCAAAAATGTATTAACCGATTCCCAAGACTGGTGGCCAGCCGACTGGGGAAATTATACGGGCTTATTTATCCGTTTAGCGTGGCATGCTGCCGGGACATATCGTATGGGCGATGGCCGTGGTGGTGCCGGTCGTGGTCAACAACGTTTTGCTCCATTAAATAGTTGGCCCGACAATGCAAGTTTAGATAAAGCACGCCGTTTACTATGGCCAGTTAAACAAAAATACGGTCAAAAAATATCTTGGGCCGATTTATTTATTCTTGCCGGGAACATCGCACTTGAGTCTTCTGGTTTCCGTACCTTTGGTTTTGGTGCCGGTCGTGAAGATGTTTGGGAACCAGACAACGATGTAAACTGGGGCGATGAAAAAGAATGGTTAGCTCATCGTAACTCTGAAGCATTGGCGGGCAGTAATCTTGCTGCAACCGAAATGGGCCTAATTTATGTGAACCCTGAAGGACCACAAGCGAGTGGTGACCCACGATCAGCAGCACCGTTTATTCGTGCCACTTTCGGCAACATGGCAATGGATGATGAAGAAATTGTTGCCTTGATTGCAGGCGGTCATACTTTAGGTAAAACTCACGGCGCTGCCCCTGCTGACCATGTACAAGCAGACCCAGAAGGTGCACCAATTGAACAAATGGGCTTTGGTTGGGCAAACAGCTATGGTACAGGTGTCGGTAAAGATGCGATCACTTCAGGTTTAGAAGTTATTTGGTCACAAACGCCAACACAATGGAGCAATTACTTCTTTGAAAACCTCTTCAAATACGAATGGGTACAAGAACGTTCACCTGCTGGCGCAATTCAATGGGTAGCAGCAGATGCTGAAGCCATTATTCCAGATCCTTTCGACCCATCAATTAAACGTAAGCCAACGATGCTTACTACAGATTTGACCTTACGTTTTGACCCTGAGTTTGAAAAGATCTCTCGTCGTTTCCTTAACGATCCACAAGCCTTTGCCAATGCTTTTGCTCGTGCTTGGTTTAAATTAACTCACCGTGATATGGGACCAAAAGCACGTTATTTAGGACCAGAAGTTCCTACTGAAGATTTAATTTGGCAAGATCCATTACCTGCTGCTAGCGCTACACCATCTTCTGCAAGCATTGCTGATGCAAAAGCAAAAATCGTTGCTCTAGGATTACCTGCTGGTGAGTTGGTTTCCCTTGCATGGGCATCTGCATCAACATTCCGTGGTGGAGATAAACGTGGTGGTGCAAACGGTGCACGTATTGCTTTATCACCACAACGTGAGTGGGAAGTAAACAAAAAAGCTGTTGAGACTTTAACTAAAATTGAAGAGCTCAAGGCATCAACCCAATTGTCATTGGCGGATTTAATCGTGTTAGCTGGTAATGTTGGTGTAGAGCAAGCTGCTCAAGCAGCAGGTTTCAATATTACCGTTCCGTTTGCCCCTGGTCGTGTTGACGCATTACAAAGTCAAACCGATGTTGAATCATTCCAGTTACTGCTCGGTCTTGCTGACGGTTTTAGAAATTGGAAAAAACAGGGAGTCAACACACCAGCTGAAGTCTTATTAATTGATAAAGCACAACAACTGACTTTGACTGCACCAGAGTTAACTGCATTGATTGGTGGTTTACGTGTACTAGGCACTAACTGGGATGGTTCTCAACATGGTGTCTTCACTCAGCAAGTTGGTGTACTCAGCACAGACTTCTTCACAAACTTACTCGACATGTCGAATGTATGGGCACCTGTTGATTCAACAAGTGAAGTATTTGAAGGTAAAGACCGTAAATCAGGCACAGTGAAATTTACCGCAACACGTAATGATTTAGTCTTTGGTTCGAATTCTATCTTACGTGCATTAGCCGAAGTTTATGCTCAGGCGGATGGTAAAGAAAAATTTGTTCAAGACTTTGTTGCTGCATGGACTAAAGTCATGAATCTTGACCGTTTTGACTTAGCTTAATTTAAGCCAAAATAATAAAAAGCCAGTTCAAATTGAACTGGCTTTTTTAATACAAAACAATGAATTTTAGACAGTCAATTTATGCCCTTCTCGAATGCAATAAAAAGGATTAGCAAGCTTTGATGAAGCTTTAATGGCTTGAGCTAATGCATGTTCAGGATCTTCACGCCCTTCATCCGTTAACTGAAAAGTTCGATAGTGAATTGCCACAGACCGATGTGCTTGTAAATCTAAATGTGCATGAACTGCATCTTGCGGATTCATATGAACATAGCTCATTAATTTACGGGGTTCATAAGCTCCGATTGGAAGTAAGGCCACACGCGGCGCGCCATAGCGCGTATGAATTTGTTTGAAGTGGCCCGCATAACCGGTATCACCCGCAAAAAAACAATGTCCTGTTTTCGCCAAAACCGAAAAACCGCCCCAAAGTGCCTTATTTTGGTCACGTAAACCCCGCCCCGAGCCATGCTGAGCAGGTGTATAAACAATTCTTAATTCGTGATAAGGAATTTCCTGCCACCAATCCATTTCAATTACATGGAATTCTTTAGGTAAGTAAAATCCGTTGCCAAGCCCTGTATAAATCGGCATAGCAAACTTCTTATGAAGCCACTCAAGCGTTGCTAAATCCATGTGGTCATAATGGTTATGGCTCAACAATACCCCGTGAATGGTAGGTAACTGCTCTAAAGCAAAACCCGCTGGGCATACACGACGTGGACCACGACCATGTAAAGGACTTGCGTAGTCACACCATACCGGATCGGTAATAAAGTTATAAGGTCCAATTTGAATGAGTACCGTAGCATGCCCTACAAACCAAACTTGCCAATCATCTAAATCCGCATGTGGACGGTTTTGTGGTAAAGCAATTGGTGTATTAATACGAACATCATATTCATTCTGAATATCAACATTCCAAGTATAAGACTCACGAGTGACTAACCAACGCAATAACTCTTTCGATCCTCGTGCAGGCGATCTAGGCTGCTGATTATAAAAACGGGTGTCATTTTCATGGCCCAGTTCAGGATGACAAAAAGGCGGTTTTATCCATGTATGCGTCCAACAGGACTGAGTCGGCAATTGATAAGTTAATGTCGGCTTGTCTTTCATGGGCTTATTCTATGGTTGTAGCATCAGGAGGATGAATCATTCAGTTTTCTATCTTAGCGATTTAAATAAATTAAGCTATGACACTTACACTTATTTATCATATAAATATCCCTTTTATTTTTGTCACAGCCGACATAGATCAATCTAAAGTGCCACAAAAAAATGTTTAGATGTGTTGAGTTTGTGATTCGTTAATTACTATTCTTATTAAAAGCTACTGTATAACATAACAATAGAATATAATAAGCAAAGACTTACAACAGAGGTGAGCTAATTTCTTTGTGGTTAATCTCTTATTTTTAAAACTGCTCAATTTTATCAATTTTGCTTCATATATAAACTATTAAACCAAGCAGCACATGCATTGAAAAAACTAAAAAAATATAGCAAGATGAACCGAAACATTTATTAACAAAATACTCCTTACACATTTTTTGTTAGAAATTAAGATTCTCAATTCTTAAATTAACAATACTTTTTTTCATAATATGAGAAAACTTTAAGTGAATTCCTGAAAAGTAATTTAAATTTCTTTTCTAAATTTAAAATCACTTTGGTTATGAATATGAATTAATATATTTTACAAATTAATAATTAAATAAAATTTCATATTAATTTCATAATGATTTATAAATTTTCATTTATTTTATAAATACCTAAAGCACCTTCACGCTATATAGTTTTATGCTTTATACTTTGCTTAAATCATAGTAAGACATTTTTTGGATTAGTCTTATGGAATTACGCCATCTTCGATATTTCATTACAGTTGCTGAAGAATTAAATTTTAGTAAGGCCGCTCTCAAACTCTATACTGCTCAACCCTCCCTTAGCCAACAAATTAAAGATTTAGAAGAAGATGTCGGGGTACGACTTTTAAACCGAACAAAACGTAAAGTTGAGTTAACAGAAGAAGGTGAAGTATTTTTAGAGCATGCCCGTTTAACGCTTGCTCAAGCTGATAAAGCAGTAGCGATGGCCCGCCAAGTCTCAAAGGCTAAACAACAATTATTACGTATCGGTTTCGTCCCCATCGCAGAAATGAAAATTTTTCCATACGTACTTCCAAATCTGCGCTTACAACACCCTGACCTCACCATTGAATTATCAAGTTTAAATAACGCTGAGCAACTCAAAGCCTTAAAAAGAGGTGAACTCGACATCACGTTTACCCGTGATAATACTGAAAATGATGAAATCCAAAGCCAATTTGTCTTAACAGAACCTTTAATTTTTTTATTACCAAGAAACCATCCACTTGCGAAATATGACCGTATTCCGGTCAAAGCTTTGCATGGTATTGATTTTATTATTCCGGCAGCTGAACAATCTAATACACTACACAATACAATTTTAGAGTTTACTAAAACTCATGGTATTGACCTCAATATTGTACAAAAGGCCGATAGCATTTTACTTAATATAAACTCTATTGGTTCAGGCTTAGGTTGTACTATTTTACCTGCCTATGTCGCGCCTTTAGGGGTTTCTAACACTGTAGTTCGCCCTCTAGATGTCGAATTACCTTCTTTAGATTTATTTGTTAGTTATCGTAAAAATACAGAGTCAGTCGGTGTAAAAAGATTTATTGATCAACTCAACAAAGTATTTCATCTTGATAAAAATCTAGATTAAGCACTTTAGGTATATTTACGCTTATTATTAAATAATAAATGAGTTAGAAAATTTAAATGCATGTATAAAAAAATGAAATTAAAATTTATTTAATATCTTTTATCGATTAATTAATTTGAGATAATTTTTATTATATTTTAGATTGTCACACTTAATAAAAACAAAAATGACGATCTAAAGTATAAAGGTTATATAAAACTTAATGTTAAATTAACCAAACAGTAAAAAATATATTTAAGATAACAGCAAGGAGAGTTAACAAGATGGTTGGACTATTTCAGCATTTAGGACGTAGTGTACAAAACCGCCCTCACTTCTTTATTGCTTTAATTTTTGGAGTGGTTGTTGCAAGTTTATTGGCATGGCTCACTTCATGGAAATGGTCTACCATTTTATTAGCAAGCTGGAATGGCTCAATCAGTTTATATTTACTCCATGTCTGGAAACTGATGAGAAGTGCCGACCATTCACAAATGCAACAGCAAGCCAAAAAACAGGACGAAAGTAAATGGGTCATTATGCTCATTGTTTTATTGGCCATCACAATGAGTCTAGTTGCGATTTTGGTACAACTTTCCCAGCTCCCTTCTGGGCATTATGAAAAGTTAGGACATGTAGCGTTAGCTTTACTCACCATTATTTCAGCATGGCTTTTCATGCATACTGTTTTCGCTTTGCATTATGCCCATGACTTTTATATGGCTCTATCCAGAAATGAAGAGAACGGTGGGTTAGACTTCCCGGGTACCGAACATCCGACCTACCCTGACTTCTTATATTTTAGCTATATCATTGGCACCTCAGCACAAACCGCCGATGTTTCAATTACCAACAAACATATGCGTCTTTTAAACTTATTTCATGCTGTATTATCTTTTGGCTTCAACACGACCATTTTAGCGATTTGTATTAACGTTGCTGCTGGCTTTCTTACCAATTAAGACCTTTATTTAAAAACAAAAAAGCCCCATTTTGGGGGCTTTTAAGAATAATTATACTTACAACAGTTGGCCCATACTGCTTTGTTTTAAGCCTTCGCGCTGTTTGATCGTTTCAACATAACGTGTAATGGCTGGGTGCGATTCAATCGTTTTCATTTTTAATTGCCATAATAGCATGGCTCCAACACTTACATCTGCGGCGGTAAATTGTTCACCACATACATACGGATTTGCTTCACTCATTCCTTGAACTAAAGCTTGATAAGCATCGTTATAATCACCATAACCCACAAACATTTTTTGCTCAGGTGCGATTTCTATTCCTAAAGCTTTATCGACACCAGCAGCTTCCCAAGGACCCGCCATCATAAAAAGCCAACGATAGTACAAACCACGTTTCGGATCATCTAAAGCAGGTGCCAAACCTTTGTCACTAAATTTGTCTGCCAGATATGCACAAATTGCACCTAATTCATAAATAACGACATCGCCATCTACCAATACAGGCACTTTCCCAAACGGATTAAGCTTTAAATATTCGGGTGATTTCATCTCGGTTCGATATGCTACTTCAATACGTTCACATTCCACGCCAAGCTCATCCAAAAGCCAGTCTATAACGACACCACGCGATTCATTGTTAGTATAAAGTTTAAGACTCATTCTTATTGCTCCTTGTTTATCGTGATTCCTAGTCTACAAATACCTTTTGTCAGTTTTTGTCAGTAGTCCTTTGCATTTCTTGTTTCCACCATCTTTGAAACAGATGTTTTTTAAATTCAGGATATATTTCCTCACTTATTTGCAAGTTATGAATACGATCTATCCGAAAATGGCGAAAGGCCTGCCGTAATTCACACCAAGCAGCAAGTACAACTTTGTCATGTAAATACCCTAAAGCAAAAGGCCAAAGAGAACGTTGACTTATACGCTTGTGTTCATCGCAATAATCGACTTTGATCTTTACTTGTTTACGAATCGCTAAACGTACTTGTTCTACTAAAGCTTCATCAACCGGGTGCCAGTAATGTGTAACACCTAGCGTCATGTCATCGATCAAATATTTCCGGTGCTCTGGTAAAACCGCATAAAGTTTAGAATAGATTGAAACAGCTGCCGATTTCATTGCCTGATCTGGAACGTCTTTCAACCACTCTAAAGCTAAAAATAGAGCCTCGGCTTCATTCTCATTAAAAGTAACCGGTGGTAATAAAATGTCTTCTTTAAGCTGAAACCCCAAACCTGCCGATGCATCTATTCTGACACCTTGAGCACGTAAACTATCAATATCACGGTAAATGCTGCGAATACTAATTCCCAAGCGTTCAGCCAAGACTTGAGCAGTAACGGGATAACGAGATTCACGGAGTTGCTGTAAAAGATTTAATAGACGAATAGAGCGGCTCATTTTTTCTCTTCTTATTGTTCTTTAGTTTTAAAAATAAGGAGGAATAAATTCCTCCTTCTTACATCATTTTAAATTATGCTACGTCTACAGTAGATAACTTTGCATACTCTCTTAAAAAGTTGTGCAGCTCAGGTACATCTTTAGCAATGGTTAAAGGTTGGAACTGTTGTAGAACTTCGACCGAGTGCACTCCATAGCCCACCCCAATACGAGGCATACCTAAACGCTGAGCCATTTCAAGGTCATAACTACTATCACCAATCATAACTGCCTGTTCGACACTTACTCCAGTTACAGTCAAGATTTCTTGTAACATGAGCGGATCTGGTTTTGAACGGGTTTCATTGGCTGCTCGAGTAACATCAAACAGATGAGTACTCTGTGTTTTTGCAATCACACGGTCTAATCCACGACGGTTTTTACCCGTCGCAACTGCAAGTTTTAAACCTTGAGCTTTTAAGTCATGAAGTAGTTCAGAAATACCTTCAAACCATGCATCATTTGTCGAGTTGGCAATATAGTGATCGCCATATGCTTTTAAAATCGAATCATGCAAATCAGGTACTTCTGGAAATAAGGTCTGCATCACTTCCGGCAAACCTAAACCGATAATACTCTTTGCGGCTTCATCACTCAGAGTTAACTTATGCTCTTCTGCCGCATGCTGTAAACTTGCCACAATCTGACCAACAGAATTATATAAAGTACCATCCCAGTCAAAAATCACTAATTCGGTTTTCAGACTCATTTTGCTACTCTCAAAGCCTCTAATAACTGGGTCATGTCTTCTGGCAACGGTGCTTCAATCGTTGGGTAACCCGGAATATCCAAACGCATGGCATGTAAACACAAACGGCGTGCTTCAGGCCCCGTATATGCAGTGTTGTGCCCATATTTATCATCGCCCACCAACGGATGTCCAATACTTAAACCATGTACACGAATTTGATGGGTACGCCCTGATAAAGGAGATGCATGAACTAAAGTGGCATTTTTAAAGCGCTCTGCAACTACCCATTCGGTTTTACTTGGCTTACCTTCTTTAGATACACGTACACGACGTTCGCCATTGGCTAACTCATAACGAAATAAAGGAGCATCAATGAGCTGTTTATCAAGACTCACTTGACCTTTTACAATCGCTGCATAGGTCTTACGAATTTTGTGTTCACGCAACATATCTTGTAGCATTTTTAAAGTGCTACGCTTCTTACTAATCATAACTAGGCCAGAAGTATCGCGGTCAATACGGTGAATCAGTTCTAAATACTTTTTACCTGTTGCCGCGCGTAGTGCCTCAATCAAACCATAAGCTACGCCACTACCGCCATGTACAGCAATACCTGATGGTTTATTTACAACTAATAGTCCTTCATCTTCATAGACCACACGGCTTAATAAACCTTGAGCCACACTGTCGCTTACAGGAACAGCAGTTTCATCTTTTTGTTCATAGCGAATAGGCGCAACACGAATCTGGTCTCCAATTGCAAGTTTGGTCTCGGCTTTAATACGTTTTTTATTCACGCGAACCTGACCTTCACGAATCAAACGATAAATTCGACTCTTTGGCACACCCTTTAAACGTGAAAACAGGAAATTATCGATTCGTTGTCCTGCTTGATGCTCATCCACCTCAAACCAAGTGACACTTTGCCATTGCTGTGTAGAATTCATACTAATATTTAAACCTGAAATTTTACGAAATTTGATTAATAAATGACCGATTAGCTTAGTTTTTTCACAAGAAATCTAAGCTTAGCCCATAGGCAGATGCTGCAAGGTTTGATATAGTCAGCGCACGGATACCACCGTAAGTGAACATCTAAAGGGAAATTTCCCTGATTGAAACCTCAATCAAAATGATGCTTTCATCACCAGCTCGGACAGGTCCTAAAGAATTATGCCGACGCCGAAGGCTTATTATATCGGCAAAATGACAAACTGTTGCGTTTAATTCAGTTTGTTCAAAAAAATATGTTACCAACTCTAGTTGGTTATGGAACGTAAACTGATACACATCAGACAAATCGCTCCTTAATGTTGCCTTCAGGCTAAAGCGTTGATGCATTGGAACTGCCGAAAGCACCGATACGATGAGCATTCCGTATCAAACTTCCAATAAAGAAGTCACTTCGCGCCCAATGACAGTGAAAGTCATTAACCAATGCACCGCTCACCCGCCAGTGAAGCAAAAAGGAATTCCGATTTAAAGGTTGAAGCAGTATTGCCTACATCACAGACGAGAATCGAAGCTAAGGCTAAATGTAGCCGGTAACAGATGACTCAGACCACAAGTATTTTGAGATCTGGGAAATGATCCGTCATGTTCGATGTTCGTTCAGAACCTTTAAGTTTGTTTGGTTTGTTTGTGTGAGTCACTATTAGGTGTCACACCCATGAAACGTATGTTGATTAATGCAACTCATGCCGAAGAAGTTCGCGTTGCACTTATCACTGGTAATCGTCTTTACGATTTTGATTTAGAGAATCGTACCCGAGAACAGAAAAAATCCAATATCTATAAAGGCCATGTCACCCGCGTAGAACCATCTTTAGAAGCTGTTTTTGTTGAATATGGCGCAGGTCGTCAAGGCTTCTTGTCTATGCGTGAAATTGCTAACAGCTATTTTCAGGCAGACCCACGTCAAACTTCAAACATTCGTGAACTTATTACTGAAGGCACAGAGCTTTTAGTTCAGGTTGAAAAAGAAGAACGTGGTAATAAAGGTGCAGCACTTTCTACGTTTATTTCCCTTGCAGGCCGTTATTTAGTTCTTATGCCAAATAACCCGAAAGGTGGTGGTATTAGCCGTCAAATTTCAGGTTCAGTACGTGAAGAATTAAAAGAAATTTTAGCTTCTTTAAATGTACCTCGTGGTATGAGCGTTATTGTTCGTACTGCTGGTATTGGGCGTACTCAAGAAGAATTACAGCTCGATTTACAACACTTGCTTGACCTATGGGCACAAATTCAAGGTACAGCGAGCTCAGGCCCTTCTCCGATGCTTGTTCATCAAGAAGCGGGTGTAGTAACACGTGCAATTCGTGATTACTTACGTGATGACGTTGCTGAAATCTTAATTGATAGCGAACAGGCTTATAACGAAGCATATAACTTTGTTAAAGCAGTGATGCCTCGCCAATTAGACAAATTAAAAACTTATACTTTAAACGAGCCATTGTTTGCTCATTTTGGTATTGAAAGCCAAATTCAAACTGCTTACGAGCGTGAAGTAAAACTTCCTTCTGGCGGTTCAATTGTGATTGACCAGACTGAAGCTTTAGTTTCAATCGATATTAACTCTGCGAAATCGACTCGTGGACATGATGTTGAAGAAACTGCACTGAATACTAACCTTGAAGCAGCAGAAGAAATTGCTCGTCAGCTTCGTTTACGTGACATTGGCGGTTTAGTTGTTATCGACTTCATCGATATGACTAAAGAACGCAATCAACGTATGGTTGAAGCAAAACTTCGTGAAGCAACACAAAGCGATCGTGCCCGTATCCAGTTCGGTCAATTGTCTCGTTTTGGCTTAATGGAAATGAGCCGCCAACGCTTACGTCCATCGCTTGAAGAAGCAACAGGTTATGTATGCCCTCGCTGTCATGGTACAGGCATGGTTCGTGACTTACGTTCGCTTTCCCTTTCAATTATGCGTAAAGTTGAAGAGATTGCACTTCGTGAACGTCATGGTGAAGTTCAGGTTGAAGTTCCAGTTGAAATTGCAGCCTTCTTGCTTAATGAAAAACGCCATAGTCTGGTGTATTTAGAGCAAACTTCTGGTGTACGTGTAACTGTATTACCACACCCGCACTTAGAAACTCCACATTACGAAATTGCATATAACCCAGATGGCTTTGCTCCATCTAGCTATGAACGTACAGAAGCAACCCGTTCTAGCGAGAAAGAGTTAGGTTATGAGTCTTCTGAATGGCATTTAGAAGAAGCAGATCATGGCCATGCTCATGTAACTGCTACAGCTTCAACTCATGCTGCGGCTCAGAAAAAAGCAAATCATGCAACTCAACCTGTAGCACAACCTTCTGCTCAAAAAGCAGCAAGCCCATGTGCATGGTTAGAAAACCTGTTTGTTCAAAAACAAGCGCAAACAGTTGATCAATCTCGTTCAGCACAAAATGCTGCTGCTGCGATTGAGCAAATGGTGAATACAGGCGCAGTAAGCCGCGGACAGTTCGGTCAAGTAGCCGTACCTGCTGTTGCAGAAGTTGCGCCAGTTCAATCAAATAACGCTTATATTTCACAGTCACCTGTGAAACAAGACGTTCGTGAACATGTTGAAAAAGATGATAAATCTCAGCAACAACGTCAGAACAACAAAAAGCGTAAACATAAAGAGCAACGTGAACAACATCACCAATCACATGAACAGCAACATCAAGTTCATGAAGAAGTGGTTCAATTGTCACGCCAAGAACAACGTGAGTTAAAACGTCAGCAAAAACGTCAACAGCAGCAAGATCAGCAACATCAAAATAATGATGTACAACACACTGAAAATGCTGTGCCACGTCGTGACCGTAATAATCAACAACGTCCAAACCGTCCAAATCGCCACCGCGATCCAAGTGTATTAAATGAAAATCAAAATACACCGGTTGTTGTTGATGAAAAACAAATTAAGGTTGATGTGATTGATGCACCTAAGCATGATGTCATGAACACTGCTTTAATCATCAATGTTGATCAAGGTCAAAGTGAGATTGTTGCACTTACACCTGAGCGTCGTCACGTTGAGCGAGTTGAAACGACTTCTACTGAAGTTGCTCAAGAGCCAACTCCAGCTCCTGTTGTAGCCGAGAAAGCTGTTGTAGTTGAAACCAAAGAAGAAGCTCAGCCAAGCCAAGAAGCTGCTCAGCCACAAATCAAACGTGCTAGCAATGACCCTCGTATGCGTCGTCGTCAGCAACGTGAGGCTAAACACGCTAAGGCAGCTGCGCCATCTATTGCGCCATCGCAAATTCCAACTTTGGCACAACACACAATCGGTAGTTTAATCCGTCATGTGTATGGTGAAGATTGCACCGTATTGATTGAACAATTTGGTCTAGTCCCAACGTTTAATCGTGCTTTGCAGAAATTTGCAGAACAGTACGCAAGTACGTTAGTGGTTGAAGTTTCTGCTGAAACAGAAGAGAAAAAGCCGGTAACTCGTGATGCAGAACTTCCAAGCCACAAACCGGCTGAAGAAGCAGAACCTGCACCAGTACTTCCGCTTACTCCGCCGCAAGCACCAGCTCCACGTGTTGCAAATGACCCGCGTGAGCGCCGTCGTTTAGCAAAACTTGCTGCGGAACAAGCATTTGAGCAAGTGAAACAACAACATTCTGCTCAAGAAGAAGTTGCTACTCCTGCTCCTTTAGCAGAAGAAACCGTTGCTGCTCCAACTGCTGAAACACAAGCAACAGTTGAACCAGCACAGCAACCGCTTGAACTTAATCAGTCAACTGAAGTCGTACAACCTGAAGCTGCTCCTGCAGAGGAAAAAGCTACAGAAGAAACAGTAGCTGAAGCTCCTGCGGCAAAGGAACCTGCGCCATCAAAAGCAGCAAGCAAAGCGAAAGCAGCGGCTGAAGAAACAGTAGCTCCGACTGAAGCAACAACTGATGCCGAATCAGAAGACGTTAAGGCAGATAAGGACAAACCGAGCCGCCCTCGTCGCCCTCGTGGCCGTCCGCCAAAAAAAGCTAATCCTGTAGCTGAGTAAGCCATTTGCTCAATTGCAGCTAATTTAAACAAACCTAGTCATTTCGATGACTAGGTTTTTTTTGTTATTTTTAGCCAATTAGGTTGATTGCACTAGAAGAAAAGTTTTAAAAGCATGGTGAACCATGAAAACTATTGGACTTTTTGCCCACACAACCTTTTTGGATTGATCGAAAAATAAATAGGATTGATATGAGCCAGACAACACAGACCGATATCATTACGCTTGGTGATGTTGCCACAAGACTTCCTAGCTTCATTCCCAAAGTACCCCATATCCTAAATGGTCTTAAACAGGCTTATTTAAGAACATCAAATACTCCAACAGGTTTGGGTATTGCTTTTGAAAAAGCTGTTAAAAGAAATCCGAAAGGCACGGCATTATTATTTGAAGATCAAAGTTATTCTTATGAAGCTTTAAATGAATGGGCAAACCAGATTTCCCATTACTACCTTTCTCTCGGAGCGCGTAAAGGGGACGTCATTGCTGTAATGATTGAAAACCGCTCTGAGCTGATTGCAACAATTGTTGGTTTAGCCAAAATTGGTGTGACAATTGCACTTGTAAATACATCTCAAGTCGGTAAGGTTCTCGCTCATAGCATCAATCTTGTAAAACCTATTGCCGTTATTGCTGGTGAAGAAGTCCGAGTTGCTATTGATGAAATTCGTCAAGACTTAAATGTACCTAAAGACCGCTTCCACTGGTTCGCAGATCAGGCAACACGTCAAAACTCGGGTACAGCGCCTGAAGGCTATGTCAATCTTGCGGACCAAATTGATCAATTTCCAAAATTCAATCCGTCTACTACCCGTTCTGTCACTGGTAACGATGGTCTGTTCTATATCTACACATCAGGTACAACAGGTTTACCAAAGGCGGTTATTTTCAAACACAGTCGCTGGACATTAGCGTATGGTACTTATGGCCATATCTTAAACTTAGGCCCAGATGACGTTATGTACGTAACCTTACCGCTTTACCATGCAACAGGCGTGGTGGTTTGCTGGTGTGGTGTTATCGCGGGCAGTGCAACACTTGCGATTCGACGTAAATATTCAACTAGCGCATTCTGGAAAGATGTTCAAAAATTTAATGCATCTGCCATTGGGTATGTTGGTGAACTTTGCCGCTACTTGATGGATGCTCCTGTCACCGAGCTTGACCGCAACCATCGTGTAACCAAAATGATTGGTAATGGTATGCGCCCAAATATCTGGGACAAGTTCAAACAACGCTTTGGTGTTAAAGAAGTACTTGAGCTTTATGCATCGAGTGAAGGCAATGTTGGATTTAGTAATATTTTCAACTTTGACAATACGGTAGGCTTCTCTCCTACTCCATATGCCATTATCCAGTTCGATAAAGAGAAAAACGAACCAATACGCGATAAAAATGGCTGGTGCCAGAAAGTAAAAGCAGGTGAAGTTGGCCTACTTATCGGGAAAATTACCAGCCGCTCGCCATTTGATGGCTACACCGACCCTGAAAAGAACAAGTCTGTGATCTGGAAAGATGTCTTCAAGAAAGGCGATTCTTATTTCAACACAGGTGATTTGGTCCGTGACATCGGCTTCCGTCATGCACAGTTCGTTGACCGTCTAGGTGATACTTTCCGATGGAAAGGTGAAAACGTATCAACGACTGAAGTTGAAAACATGGTATGCGAATACGACAAAATTGCCGAAGCTGTCGTTTATGGGGTAGAAATTCCAAATACTAATGGCCGTGCCGGTATGGCAGCGATCACTCTCGCAGATGGTGAAGAGCTAAATGATGCTGATTTAACCGAAATGGTGACCGTATTTAAGAAATGTTTACCTACCTATGCAGTACCTGTATTTTTACGTGTACAAAAAAAGGTCGAAACAACAGGTACATTTAAATATCAGAAGAATAAACTGAAGGAAGAAGCGTTTAATCCAAGCAAAACTTCTGAACGTTTACTCGCTTTATTACCTGGTGCAAGCAGTTATTGTGATATCACAACTGAAATTTTTGACAATATTCAGGCGTATAAATACCGTTTTTAGTTTATTTTTTAGCTAAACAAGAGGAAATCGTGCTTTTTATAAGCAATCATGCAAATGTTTTTAAATTTCCTCTTGTGTTAGTTGAATAACTTGCTAAAATACGCGACATCAAAACGATACAGTGTTTAGAAGTGTTACTTCTCTCTGAGTCAGTTCGAGTTTGAATGCTAAAGAAAATTATAGATTTTCTCCTGCATCCAAGTAAAACAAGGTTTTACTTAATTCTCGCTCAGGGTCGTTAGCTCAGTTGGTAGAGCAGCGGACTTTTAATCCGTTGGTCCCGCGTTCGAGTCGCGGACGACCCACCACTTATTAGTTTTGAACCTATTTGGGTCGTTAGCTCAGTTGGTAGAGCAGCGGACTTTTAATCCGTTGGTCCCGCGTTCGAGTCGCGGACGACCCACCAAATTCTAAAAAGCCTCTCAGTTCGGGAGGCTTTTTTTATTGTTATCCTATTTTCTTTTTATGACTAAAAGATGACGATACATTTGCGATTTAAAACTTCCCCCACCCAATTCATAAAAACTTCTAGTCGCTTTGGAATATAACTCCTGTTGGGATACAAAATATTAAGTGGAAGCGATGGTGCACTGTAAGCACTCAGTACCTCAACTAAAATCCCCTGTTCAATTTTATCCTGAACATCATAATAAGGAAGTTGAATAATTCCCAAACCTGCACAAGCGGCGGCGATATAGGCCTCGGTATTGTTCACACTTAAAGCACTATCCATCATCACAGTTCCACCTTGATATATAAATTCTCCCTGCTTTTCTCCTACAGCTCCTGCGTAATTAATTAATTTATGCTGTTCAAGATCATTTAACTGCTCAGGAACACCATAATCTTGTAAATATTGCGTGCTGGCACAATTCACCATCACCAAATGACCAATAAATCTTGCAATTAAACTACTGTTATCTAGCTCTCCTACCCGAACAACACAGTCAATTCCCTTTTCAATTAAGTCAGTCAGGTCATCAGAACTATTGAGCTGTAAATGAATATCCGGATAACGATGATAAAAATCAGGCAGCTCAGGAATAATCACTTGATGCACAATCCGGCTAGGCATCGAAATTTTTAATGTGCCACGGTAATGCTGTTTTTGTGTCTGGATCAACTGTTCTAATTGTTCATAATCAAACAACAGGTTTTGGCATTCTGGCAATATTCGTTGGCCATCTTGAGTAAGACTGACTTTACGGGTAGTACGATGAAATAAGCGTACTCCATAGTGAGTTTCTAACTGTTGAATGGCACTCGTCACTGTCGAGCGAGGTAGATCAACCTGATTTGCTACTTCACTAAAGCTTTGTCGTTTAGCGACTTCTGTAAAAATATAAAATTGCTGCAACCGATCCATTTTAATTGTTCGTATTTTCTGAATAGTTAAACCAAACTAGCATAATTGATCACAAATTACTGCCAATCTAGACTTAAAAACGCTAAAACAATTCATCATAGGAACAATCATCATGACAACTCATAGCCTCAAAGATAAAGTTGTATTGATTACTGGCGGTGCTAAAAACCTAGGCGGACTTATTAGTCGTAAATTTGCAGAACAGGGTGCAAAACTCGCAATTCATTATAATAGTTCGGAAACTCAGGCAGATGCAGAGCAGACCTTAGCAGATGTTAAAGCATTGGGTGCAGATGCAATTCTAATTCAGGCAGATCTAACTCATATTGAAAATATTGAAAAACTGTTTATAGATACGAAACAACATTTTGGTGGTATCGATATTGCGATTAATACCGTCGGAAAAGTCCTTAAAAAACCGTTTTTAGAAACCACCGAACAAGAGTTTGATAACATGAGTGATATCAACTCAAAAATTGCCTATTTCTTTATTCAATCGGCAGGTCGACATTTAAATAACGGCGGAAAAATCTGTTCAATCGTAACTTCTCTTCTTGCTGCTTACACAGGGTTCTATTCAACCTATGAAGGTTTAAAAGCACCTGTTGAGCATTACACCCGCGCTGCATCGAAAGAATTTGGAGATCGCCAAATTTCTGTGACTGCTGTTGCACCGGGACCAATGGACACACCATTCTTTTATGGTCAAGAGTCTGCCGAAGCAGTCGCTTACCATAAATCAGCTTCAGCTTTAGGTGGACTTACTAAAATTGAAGATATTGAGCCATTAGTCCGTTTCTTAGTCACCGACGGTTGGTGGATTACAGGTCAGACGATTTTCGCAAATGGTGGTTATACTACCCGCTAAAATTAAAAAAGCCGCATCTCATCGTGCGGCTTTTTCTTTATAATGCTTTGATTATAATAACTCTTCGAGTACCGAGTTTAAGAAAATATGCCCCTGCTCTGTACAAGCCAAACGACCGCTATCCTCTACTAGTAACTTTCTAGCTCGTAATGAAGTGAGTATCTTATTTAAATGATCTAAGCTTAAGCCTGTACGCTGCTCATATAGCTTAGCTTTTACTCCATCATTTAAACGTAAAGCGTTCATCATAAACTCAAAAGGTAGTTCATCTGCTTCAATCTTTTTCATTTGCAAATGTTCGGCTGGAACCTTAGCCAAATAGTCTTTCGGTAAACGAGTCTTTTGGAAACGATATACTCCATCTGGTCGGGTTACTTTGCCATGTGCACCTGCGCCAATTGCAAGGTAATCACCAAACTGCCAATAATTTAAATTATGAGCTGAAGGCTGCTCTTTACGCCAAGCTGACACTTCATAATTGATAAAGCCATTTGCTTTTAGATAGGCTTCACCTTGCTCTTGAATATCTTCTAACACTTCATCTTGAGGTAAAACAGGCTGTGTTCGGAAAAACACAGTATTTGGCTCAATGGTCAGTTGATACCAACTGATATGTGTCGCACCCTGCTCTACAGCCGTCTTTAAATCATAAAGTGCTTGCTCTAGTGTTTGTTCTGGCAAGCCATGCATCAAATCGACATTAACTCGCTTAAAGCCTGCTTGTCTTGCTTGCTCAATTGCATCCATAGCATTGTTTGCTGAATGAATACGCCCAAGCTTTTGCAAGTGATCGGTATTAAAAGTCTGTACACCAATCGATAAACGATTAATTCCTGCTTCTAAATAGCCTGCAAACGGGTCATGTTCTAGTGTTCCCGGATTAGCTTCTAAAGTAATTTCACAGTCATCTTCAAAGTTAAGCAGCGATTTAAGCTGTTCAAATAGCCATGCATAACCTTTAGCAGAAATGAGTGAAGGTGTTCCACCACCAATAAATACACTGTGAATTGAACGTCCTTGTGCCATCTCGACTTGAGTTTCAAAGTCGGCCACCAATGCTTTTAAATAAGTTTGCTCGAGTTCTGCCGAAAGCGCACCATCAGGCGCCGCATGTGAGTTAAAGTCGCAATAGGGACATTTACGCACGCACCAAGGCATGTGGATATATAAAGATAAAGGAACAGAAGCAGGATTTAATACGGCCAAGGAACAGGGTCCAATTTACACAATATTTCTATTTTAACATGACTGCATCAATGGGCTTATGAAAACATACCTTAATTGCTTTAGACTGTTTTTAAATATACTTAAATATTGATAAAAATGATGAAATTCTCTAGTCAACTTTTCCTGATCTTACCATTAGCTATGGGAATCGGTGTTGCCATGGCTTTTCAGACTGCAATTAATGCTCAGCTTCGTGAGCAATTACACTCACCATTGCAAGCAGCATTGTTATCATTTTTCATAGGTACTATCGTCTTAGCCATTATGGTGTTCTTCCAAAGTGCCGAGAAACCGAGTTTAAGTGAAATATCCAATATTCCATGGCTTCTCTGGACCGGAGGATTCCTTGGGGTTTATGCAATTAGCATGAGCATTTATACTGCACCTAAGCTTGGTTTTTTAACCTTTACAGGGTTAGTCGTTTTTGGGCAATTGGTCATTTCTATGTTACTTGACCATTTTGGCTGGTTAGGTACCGAAAAGACACCTGTTACATGGCAACGGTTTCTAGGTGGAGTGGTCATCTTTGTTGGTGTATTACTTACCTTGCAACGCTAGTTTCATTTTTTATATTTATAAAGAGTACCTTTTGTGTCGAATGTCACGTCGTTTCGGTCTGAATTAAAACAACTCTTCCATTTAATGTTACCTATTTTAATTACGCAGTTTGCTCAAGCAGGGTTCGGGTTAATTGATACCATTATGGCTGGGCATTTATCTGCCGCAGACTTAGCCGCGATTGCGGTAGGTGTAGGCTTATGGATTCCAGTCATGCTCTTGTTCAGTGGCATCATGATTGCAACCACACCATTAGTTGCCGAAGCAAAAGGCGCTAGAAATACAGAGCAAATTCCAGTGATTGTCCGCCAATCATTATGGGTTGCAGTAATTCTAGGAGTATTGGCAATGCTCATTTTGCAGCTTATGCCATTTTTCTTACATGTGTTTGGCGTACCAGAAAGTTTACAGCCTAAAGCCAGTTTATTCTTACATGCAATTGGTTTGGGTATGCCCGCTGTAACCATGTATGCAGCGTTACGAGGCTATTCCGAAGCATTAGGCCATCCCCGCCCTGTCACGGTCATTAGCTTGTTGGCCTTAGTGGTTTTAATCCCGCTTAACATGATTTTTATGTATGGCTTAGGACCAATACCTGCTTTGGGTAGCGCAGGCTGTGGTTTTGCAACATCCATTTTACAGTGGCTGATGCTCATTACGTTAGCAGGCTATATTTATAAGGCTTCGGCTTATCGAAACACATCTATTTTTAGCAGATTCGATAAAATTAACCTGACTTGGGTTAAAAGAATTTTACAGCTTGGTCTGCCAATTGGTTTAGCTGTGTTTTTTGAAGTGAGTATTTTTAGTACAGGGGCATTGGTCCTTAGCCCTCTAGGAGAAGTCTTTATTGCCGCACACCAAGTAGCAATTTCAGTCACTTCGGTACTGTTTATGATTCCACTTTCTCTTGCCATTGCTTTAACCATTCGCGTGGGGATGTATTATGGCGAAAAGAACTGGGCTTCCATGTACCAAGTACAAAAAATTGGTCTAAGCACAGCAGTATTTTTTGCTCTATTGACCATGTCTTTTATTGCTCTAGGCCGTGAACAAATTGTCTCGGTTTATACTCAAGATATAAATGTTGTGCCGGTTGCCATGTATTTGCTCTGGTTTGCAATGGCATATCAATTAATGGATGCCCTACAAGTTAGCGCTGCCGGCTGTTTAAGAGGTATGCAAGATACTCAGGCACCGATGTGGATCACCTTAATGGCGTATTGGGTAATTGCTTTTCCAATTGGTCTTTATTTAGCGCGTTATACCGATTGGGGCGTAGCTGGTGTGTGGTTAGGTTTAATTATTGGTTTAAGTATTGCCTGTGTTTTATTGCTCTCACGACTCTATTTGAATACCAAACGTTTAAGTCAAACCTAATAAAAAAGCCGATGAAACATCGGCTTTTTTTATTTTATGCAGTCTTTGCCCGTGGGCTTGCTCCAATTTGCCAGACAAATGGTAAATCCGTACGGTTTACTTCCCAATCTCCAATTACTTTTTCTTTGTAAATAAGCGGATTATGTGAAGACACTGTCCGAGCATTACGCCAAAAACGGTCAAGTTGTTTCACTTGGCTGCTCGCCGATGCCCCTAAAGCATTAAATAACTGGCTTGTTAAATCGAGTACTAGATTAGAAATCACCACCTGCCCTTGTGCCGACTCAAGCTCGGCATCTACATTGAATTGATGCTCTTTCACTTCGGATTCGGCAAAATGGCTTTCATAGGCTTTTTGCAGTGCCTCAGCGGTTTTTAACGTAATTGCTTCACTTGCATACGCTTGAGCTGAGGCTTTGCCGACCACTTGTAAAACTTGTGGGTCGTGACGAACCAAGTCACCATTACCATGACTAAAAATACGTTTACGTTCACGAATTTCCTGACTAAACGTCTCAACCGCGGCACGCGCAATACCCGTTAAAGTTGCAAGATGCACCACCTGATAAAAAGCGGTCTGATATTTAAAACGTTGGTCAAATGGAATAAGGTGTGAAGCTGGCAAATGAACCTGATGTACTTTTAAAGTACCACTGCCCGTTGTCTTTTGACCAAAACCATCCCAGTCATCAATCACGCTCACCCCTGTTTCATGGCGGTAAATAGCAGCAATCACATGACGGTCATTTACTTCATCGTAAGCAAATAAATCAATCCAGTCTGCAAAGATACTACCGGTTGAATAGTACTTTTCACCATTTACCACCAAGTTACCCGAAGCGTCTTTGGTGACACGAGTAACGACATCGCCGATCTGTACGTTTCCAACTTCTGTCCATGCATTCCCGACTAAATCACCTTGTACAAAGCGCTGAAACCAGACTTCCTGAGAATGTTCTTTATGAGCAACCAAGCGATCTTCAACAAATGCAAAATGACCTCGTAGAGCTTGCACAATATTGGAGTCAGCTTCTGCTAACTCTGCCAAAAGCTGGAACAGTTGAGGTAATGAAACCCCATCTCCACCATATTTACGGGGTATTCGTACAGCGCCCAATTTGGCTTCTTTTAACCACTGAATCGGCTCAAAAGGCAAGATTCGCTCTTTTTCCCGTTGAATTGCACCTTGTGCAATTTTTTCGAAAATGGGAAGGAATCTGTTTGCAACCTTTTCGTAATCAGCACCGACCGACAGTTCTTCTAATTCAATTTGAGCTGTTGTCATCGTTATTCTCCTAATTTTGTTTTTTCTTTCAATTTAGCTCCATGCATGACGAGGTGGCTGAACCCCATTGAGATAATAGTTACCAACAATGTGATATTTCCAACGCACAGGGTCATGCAAAGTGTGGGTACGGGCATTGCGCCAGTGACGGTCAAGGTTGAGTTCAGATAAAGTAGAACGCGTACCCGATAACTCAAAAAGTTTATTGGCTGCCAAAATAGCAATTTCTGTGGTGAGTACTTTTGCCTCGGCAACCAATAGAGTGGCTTGGTTTACATGTTCTTCGGTGGTGTTGGCAATGGCCTGATCAATTGCATCTCCAGCCAAATCCAATACCGCTTCTGCTGCACGCAGTTTGATTTTTAGGTCACCAATATTTGCAATGGTGTAAGGGTCATCACTGGCTTTTTCCAGACCTGAATCAATCCATGCACGGCTATGATTTTTGACATATTGAATCGTTTCTTCAATTGCACCACGTGCAATACCGGCATCGACGGCAGCCTGAATAAACTGAGAAATAGCACCTGCTGGTGTTGGGCGCTCAAATGCTTGGTAAATCGGGACTAAATATTCTTCACGTACTGGAACCTGATTCAGCTCTACCGTGCCGCTAGCCGTGGTACGTTGTCCAAAACCAGACCAATCATTAATAATATTGACCCCAGATGTTTCACGTGGCACAAGTGCAGCATAAGGTTGTCCTTGTTCATTTATAGCAACAATTGGAATCCAATGTGCAAGCAAGGCACCCGTTGCAAAGAATTTCTTGCCGTTAATTTCATAACCGTGCTCGGTCTTTCGTAATGTGGTAGTGAGGTCCGCGACTGTCTTACTGTGTTTTTCGGAAAATGCATTGCCAAAACGAATTCCTCTTAACACCAAGTTAAAGAAGAACTGTTGCTGTTCAGGTTTCGCATCTAGTCTTAAATGTTCAATAAAAGCCAAGTGGTTTTGAGGCAACTGAGCAAGAGAAGGGTCAACACTCGCAATTGTTTTGATCACTTCCGCTAAAGTTCGATACTTGACTTGCGCCCCACCAAATTGCTTAGGTACTGTAATGGCCCACAAGCCACTTTGTGAGAACTGTTGAATTTCATTTAAGGGTAAACGGCGCTCTCTATCTCGATCTGATGCTTCTGTGGCAAACTCTTGAGCAAGTTGCTTGGCAACCACTATTGCCTCTTCATCAGAACGAATAATATGTGCGTCTTTCGACTGCTCGAATACAGATAAAGGAACCGCTTGAGAGCGCCCATAGGACGAATTTAGACTGGTCATAACTTTTATTGTCTCTATTTCTTATTTAACATGCCCTTCACCTTAGCACTAAAAAAACAGCGACTTTATAGATATTAAAGCTTTGTTTATGAAATGAATTTTCAATAGCTTTTCATATTTTTTACTATAAAAATAACATTTTGTTTTTCGAAAATTTTCTTACAGGAGATAAACAATTTCTTATAGGCTTTTTAAGTTTTGTCACCTATGATCAAACCTAGGCAATATTATGTTGTAGTCAATGAGGTATCGAAGATATGGCAAAGAATGCAAGTTCACCTGGCAAACGATTTATGAAACTTGCAGGAATGACCGCGAGCATTGCAACAAAAACCGTTTCTAACTCGATTCGAAACCTGACTGCGGATGAAGAACAGAAACTGGCTGCAAAAACAAAATTATTTCAAGATATCGGGCTTCAAATTGCAGACACCTTGGGAGAAATGAAAGGTGCGGTCATGAAGGTCGGGCAAATTGCATCGCAATATAAAGATATCTTCCCGCCCGAAGTCGCCAAAGCGATATCAAAACTACAACGCCAAGCTCCAGCTATGCCTTTTGCAGCGATTCAGCAACAAGTTGAACGTGAGCTTGGCAAGCCGTTGAATGTTGCCTTTAAATCTTTTGAACAAGAACCTTTTGCTGCTGCATCGATTGGGCAAGTTCACAAAGCTGTTCTGCCAAGTGGCGAACAAGTTGTGGTTAAGGTTCAATACCCTGGTGTTGATGAAGCCTGCGAAAGTGACTTAAAACAAGTACGTTTAGCACTTCGTTTAATGGGTGTTCTTAAAATTGATAAAAAGCTACAAGATCAGCTTTTTGCAGAGATTCAAGATAGTCTATCAGCAGAGCTTAACTATGAAATCGAAGCTCAAAATCTTGAAGTCTTTAAAACTTTTCATAGTAAATTAGACGACAAAATTATTATCCCGACTGTTTATAAAGATTACTCTTCAAGACGTATTTTAACCTTAAGCCTTGAACAAGGTGACAGCATTGAAACTGCTAGTTCTTGGCCTATCGAAATTCGAAACACAATTGGCCGTCGTCTAATCCGCGCTTTAGGTCAAGAAATGTTCTTTTTAAAACGTTTCCACTGTGACCCTCACCCAGGTAACTTTGCCTTCCGCCAAGATGGCAGTGTGATTATTTATGACTATGGCAGTGTTAAAACACTTTCCAATGAAATTGTGTATAGTTTCAAACGACTGGTGAATGCAGCTCGCCATGAAGATATCGATTTAATTGAAACAGAATTACTCGAACTACATTCACTAGCAGAAAAAGGTAAATTCCCGAGCGATCTTTATAAACTCTGGATTGAAGTGTTATTGCGCCCGCTTACCACAACCTATGATTTTGCAGAGAACTCATCACATCATGATGGCATGCTACTCGTGAAGAAATCTTTAAAATATTGGGATGTCTTTAAGCCTTCACCAGATACATTAATGGTCAATAGAACCATTTCAGGACACTACTGGAACCTCATTCACTTAAAAGTGCATGACAATCTTAACGATCTATTTGAAGAGCTTGTACCACTTTCTAACTAACTTAATTTACTTATCAATGTAGCCTTTTTAGGGTTACATTGACTTATTTAGTGTTATGTTATAACATTTCTTTAATCAAAAATAATTTAGGACAATCTCTCATGCGTAAAGATATTCATCCTGCTTACCAACAAGTGTTATTTCATGACACCAATGCAGACGTATACTTCTTAATTGGTAGTACTATTCAGACGAAACAAACCAAAGAATATCAAGGACAAGTCTATCCTTATGTGACTCTTGATATTTCAAGTGCTTCACATCCTTTCTATACAGGTGAAGTACGTCAAGCAAGTAATGAAGGGCGTGTTGCAAGCTTTAATAAACGCTTCGCTCGCTTTAATCGTAAGAGTTAATCTTACGTTAAGTTTTAACCAATACACTTAAACCATTGGAAGCCTAAGACTCATCTCCTCCACTTAGGCTTCTTTTTTTATGTACATTTTTCAATGATTTTCTAAGGTGTGTATAAAGTTAAACTTATCCACAATTTTCACAAGAACGCTTCTGATTTTTCTCAACAACTCATCATTTTTTATAGCTCTCAAGCTTTCAAAACATGTATTCAATGCTATGCTTAAGCCCCATTTGATAGGAAGTTTAAGATTATGGCACAAGAGTTACTTGCCCAATTACAAGCAGGCACAGCAAAATTTTCAGATGTTTTAGCTTATATTGAAGCACGCTACCAACATACTCCAACAGCTTTTCAAAATGGCGCACAGCATAACGCTGCAACTGAAAATCAAGGCAGTGCGAAAGTTTTCTCTTTTGCCAAGTTACAAGGTTTAGACCAAGCACAAACTTTAAGTTTATTTGCAGAGCACTACGCATCTGTATTAGCTACCCCAGAGGGAACTGACCACCAAAATATACGTCAGTTTATGCAAAATGGTTGGGATGGTGTGAAGTTTGAAGGTCAGGCTTTAACTGAAAAATAATAGATTTAAATAAATAATAGAAACGACTTAATTTTTATTATGAGCACTGCCTTAAATGGAAGTGATATCCAAATGATGGATTGTATAGGCTAAGCTTACTTTTCAAGGATGAAAAGTAACAAAAATCCTTTGTTGCGCTGATGCTACATCCATGTAGCACAGCGAAACGACGGCATCCATGCCGTCTGTCACGATAGTAAATGCCTTATTTTTCTTAATTATTTTATTAGCCTCTTACATTTGATACGCGATAACGTCATTCGCAGCCTGCGTAGTGTCAATAAAAGATTGTTTTTGCAAAGCATAAGATAAATGGATTCAGTGAACAGGTTCTGCGAATGACAGATGCCTTTGGTTACTTTGGGCAAAACCAAAGTAACTTAATTAGCTGCTTCCATTAGATAACTCAACGATAAGACTCCGTCGTGAAAATCCTACCCAACACTCAACTTCGATGAGCTCTCACAACTTGAAATCATGGTCAATTCTTAAATATAAAAACTCAATGCCCCGCTACCCAATAATAAGTCGCCAACCCCAAACACGTAAAAATTAACGACCCAATTAAATGAATAGAAATGGCCAACATTGCCATTCCCCACTTACCACTTTGCAATAAGGTGACGATCTCAATTGAGAAAGTTGAGAATGTAGTTAAAGCACCACAAAAACCGGTAATCACAAAAAGCTTATAGTTCAGACTCAAATCACTATGAGCAAAATAAGCCATCGCAAAACCAATAATAAAGCCACCGACCAAATTAACAGTAACCGTACCCAACGGAATTTGCGGATAAATCGGGTTCAGTTTTAAACCTAAAAACCAACGCAACCACGCCCCAAGAACTGAACCTAAGGCAATTGAAAGTAAAGGATAATACATAGAACCACCCCTTTAGTGAGATGCTAAAAGAGCAAACAAAAATGATGGGAAATGTGACATGGCGCACTCCAAAAATAAGCAGAGTACGCAATAACCTACGTACCCAGCGTTATAAATACATGAGGGTAACGTAGGCATCATTAGCCAATACGGCGGTTTTTCAAGGGAGGAATGCCATCTCCCTGTTTTAAGTATATTAAATCATCTACAATTTGATTAAAACATACTTTTTAAATCATGGACGTTCATCATATTGCGGTAAATCGTCACAAATGCTTTCCCACTCTGCTTTTGAAGCAGCAAAAATATGCATTGTCGGCTTTTGGTCTAATGGTGTATCTAGTGTCCCAATTCTTAAACGATACAGTTCAGGCTGAGCATCACGCGAGCTAATAAGCGGTGAACCACATTCGCTACAAAACCAACGGTACACACCATTCACAGCAAATTTTTTGACAAGGTCTTCACCTTGCGTAATTTTAAAATCTGCACTGTTGATAGGAGCATTCGTTGCAAATGCTGTTCCATTGGATTTTCGGCAGCGTTGACAATGGCATTGGATAATATCTCCGATATCGCCTTTAATTTCATAGCGAATACCCTCACATAAACAACTTCCCTGATAGACTGGCGATGCTTGAGACATACGATTCCGGCTCCTATTATTATTGATCGCTCAAAAATAACACTTTTCACATATCAAACATAGCACCGAATTCGTTGTTATTTCTCTAAGAATGAATGCACACCTTCACCAGCTGCTCGTCCCGTAGCAAAACATGCTGTCAGCAAATATCCCCCTGTAGGAGCATCCCAATCCAGCATTTCGCCACAGCAAAAAACACCTGAAGTTTGTTTCAACTCTAAACTTTCAGTTAATGCATCTTGCTTAACACCACCAGCACAGCTAATCGCTTCTTCAATAGGCCTAAAGCCATCTAACTTAATTTGAAGTGCTTTCATTTTTTGCGCCATCGTCTCTGGTTGACTCCATAGTGCTTTATCAACCACTTCTCTAATTAAGTTAATTTTAGCTGTATCTAAGCCTGCTTTACGCCAGATATTAGTGAGAGATTGTTTTTTGCTAGCCTGTAACTTTTTAACTAACTGTGTAAGCTCTACATCAGGCAATAAATCTAAAAATAGATTTAAGCTATTTCCTTGTTTTTGTTGTTCTCGTAAGGCGCGTCCGAGTTTATAAATGACCCCACTTTCTAAACCGTAGTGAGTAATCACAATATCACCATGAGTAACTTGGCTGGGTTCAACCCACGCATTTATACGCTTTAAAGGCTCACCAAAACAGCTTTCCATAAAAGCTGACCAAGTATGCAATACTCCTGCATTACTTGCTTGAAAAGGTTCAATACTAGATTGATCCATCCATTGTTGCCAAGCACCATCACTGCCCAATTGAGACCAAGAGACAGCTCCACAAGCCAACACGACTGCATCGTATTGCTGGGTAAAGGTTGCAGTGTTCTGTTTATTTTGGTTTTCTAAAGTCACTGTTGTACCTTGCAAATTAATACAACGATGACGATAAAAGAATTTAACCTGCTGTTCTGCTAAACGTTTTAACCAAGCACGCAGTAAAGGAGCAGCTTTCATTTCGACAGGGAAAATACGACCGGAACTACCCACATACGAGTCTATTCCCAATCCTTTCATCCAGTTCTGAATCCAGGCTGCATCCCATTTTTCAACCCACGGTTTGAGCCATTCTGCATGGTCATAACGTTCAATGAACTGGGGTAATGGTTCAGCATGCGAGATATTTAGCCCTGTTTTACCAGCCATCAGAAACTTACGCGCAGCCGAAGGTTTTTGCTCAAACACATCAATTTCATAAGCATACTGGCTCAGCACCTCCGCGGCCATTAAACCAGCCGGCCCCGCACCAATAATGGCAATCCGCTTATTCGACATATATTTGCCCTTGCAGCGGTGCAAACTCATCAAATCGAGTTTTATAACCTTCAGGCTTAGTCATAATGAGCTGCTGACAAAGCTCACCACGCTCTAAATATTTAATTTCAAAATGGGTACGTGCAGAGGTTTGAGCAATTTTTTCTTTTTGGTAAGGCAGCTTCCACACATTTAATAACTGTTGTTCAGCTTCTTCAATATATTCAGGGATATTACTTGCCAAAGTAATGGTTCCACCTGTTTTCAGACGTGATAGCAGGAACTCAAAAAATGGCATGTTTAACCAGCGTTGTGCCGGATTATGTGGTTCTGGATTCGGATAGAGAATAAAGAAATGTTCTACTTGAGCAGGATATAGAGCATGTACAACCCAAGGTAAAGCATCTGCATGTACAGGCACCAAGTTGTCTCGTGGTTCCAAACCATGCTGCTTTTGCATGGCCAAGAATTTTTCTCTAGTTCGTTCAATTGCATATAACGTGTGCTGAGGATTTTGCCCACTAAATAGCAAAGCATGTTTACCTTTGCCTGCCCCAATTTCCACACAAATCGGAGTATTTTCAATTGGGGTAAAATCGCGAGGCGCTTGCATACGTTGTGCTTGAAATTGACGAATCTGCATAATCACATCAAACTAAATAAAAATCGGCACAAGTCTAACAAGTCACCTGACTTTTGCCTAATCTATTTCTCTTCACTTTGAGGTTACTGCTTTATGCCACGTACATTTCCCTGCCCACGCTGTGGTGAACCAAGTGTTTGGGAAGGTAATGAATTTCGCCCGTTTTGTTCTGAACGTTGCAAACTTATTGATTTAGGCGCTTGGGCAAACGATGAATATAGACTGCCTACCCAAGATGCTCCTCAGCAAGACAAGGGTAGTCAGCATGAAGATGATTATGAGGATTAACCCGCTTTACCTGCGACAAACGGGTTAAATTGTTTTTCATAGCCAATGGTACTCATTGGTCCATGCCCTGAAATAAACTGGGTTTCATCTGGTAAGCTAAAACACTCACGCTGAATTGATTCAATCAGTTGATCATGATTACCACGTGGAAAATCTGTTCTTCCAATTGAGCCTTTAAACAGGACATCGCCAGTCCAGAGTAAACCATGATTCTTGTTATAGAACATGACGTGACCTGGTGTATGTCCTGGTGCAAAACGCACTTCAAACTCATCTTCACCCAGTTTTAGCACTTCACCGCCTTCAAGCCATTGATCGACTTTTACAGGCTGTGGGATTGGAAAACCATAACGTGCCGAAACTTCCTGAATCATATCTAGCCAGAACTGATCTTCTTTATGCGGACCAACAACAGGAACACTCCACTCTTTTGCGAGTTCACCTACAGCCCCAGCGTGATCTAAATGCCCATGAGTAAGCCATAACGCTTTTACTTTTAAACCTAAGGCTTCTACTTCTTTCTTCAAAACAGCAGCATCACCACCTGCATCAATCAAAACTGCTTCTTTTGTTTCACTGTCCCAAACTAAAGAACAATTTTGAGCAAAAGCAGTAACTGGAACAATTTTGACTTGCAGCATAAGAACCTCTGGCTAAAACGCAATTAACGGTGGGCTAAGGTATGGGTAAGGGCATCAAGATTAGCCTGAACTAAACCTGCAAGCAAATCAATATGCGCTTGATCACTGTTTAAAGCAGGAATGTAAGCATAGCTTCCGCCACCAGCTTGCTGAAATAACTCAGCATTTTGAATAGCGAGCTCTTCAAGCGTTTCCAAGCAGTCAGCAGAAAAAGCTGGGCTTAAGACCTGAACAGACTTAACGCCCTGCTTCGCCCAATCTTGTAAAAGTTGATCAGTATAAGGTTTCACCCATTCTTGTTTGCCAAAACGTGATTGGAAACTAATTGCCCATTCATCATCTTTTAAATGTAAAGCTTCAGCGACTAACTTTGCGGTAATACGACAACGGTCCGCATAAGGGTCGCCTTTATCTGCATAAGGCTGTGGAATACCATGAAATGACATCAACAGCTTTTCAGGTTTGCCATGTTGCTCTTGGTAAGCTAGAACACTTTCTGCCAACGCCTGAATAAACATTGGATGTTGATAATAATCTTTAATAATGGTCAGACCCGGCAAATTTCGCTGAGTAGGAATCCACTTAGCAAAAGCATCATATAATGGAGCAGTCGATGTCGCAGAATATTGGGGAAATAAAGGCAGTAAAATGACATGCTCTTGTGGATGAGCCGACAATTTTTCTAAAACTGCATCAATACCCGGATTACCATAAGTCATAGCGGGCAACACAGTTAAATCAAACTGTTTATTTTCACGCTCTAAATAAGCCTGCACACGTTGAGTTTGCTCAAATACAATTTCACGCATTGGTGAGTCGGTAGACCATACCGAAGCATAGGCATGCGCTACTCTTTTTGGGCGAAAAGGCAAAACAAACAGATTTAAAATAATCCACCAAATGAATTTTGGAATTTCAATTACACGTGGATCAGATAAAAACTGCTTTAAAAAACGGCGCACCGCTGGGACGGTTGCCTCATCCGGTGTGCCTAAATTCGCTAAAATGACAGTAACTTTCGGTTTTTGTTCAAACGACATGTGTAAATGCCTTTCAATTCATCTTATGACACTAATGTAACAGCTTTCATGGTCATATCTAAATTGAATCGCTCTAAGCTTTTAATCGAGTACTCCGATGATTCCATTTATAACTGAGCAAGAGCTTTTGGGCTTTGGTCGTTACTTTCCATAAACTATGTTGTTGATCAATCTTGGTTGGAACAATCCATCCTTGTGATTGCATTTGCTTTTTAATACGAAACAGGGCCTTATGATTAATTTGTGCACCTGCCACTGCATGTGCTCTAGGCAACTCTTGGCGAGCGTCTTCTAACCCGTCCTGATTTAAATACTCATTGAGGCAAGTCCCAAAGTTCTCTTCTGGCATGGCTGTCTCAAAATGTTTAGCCAAAATACTTAACAGTTGAGACCAAGTCATTTGTCTCTGGCGCTTAAGCTCTTTAAAGTTGCCATCTTGAAAAGCCTGAATTTGATATTCAAAAGCAAAAACATCTTGCGGTGCCACTTCATTTGCTTGAATTGATGATTCTGCTAGCTGTTGTTCTAGTTGTAAAACTTTACTTTTTAATCGATTAATTTCATCTTCCAAATGATGCGCTTGGCGTGCAGGCACCCAACCTTGTCCCATATATTGTTCAACCATTAAAGGCATATTTAAACGAACAGCAAGTTCTAAATCACGTGGGCTTTTAAAATAAAAAATATGATTCGCTTCATGTAATAACTTTTTTCGAAATGCCAGAAATTTCTCTTTAAGCTGCGGATGAGTCTCTTGTAAATGCATATCACGACTTTCAGGTTGTTCATGCATAAAGACGACAATGGGCTTCGCGCGACTTAAGGCATATTCGTACTCTAAAGAAAAATAACTCGCCCCTGAAATTGATTGCTCCCCATACTGACTACCCAGCAGCAAAACAACATAATCCGATTCATCAATTTGCCGACGGGCAAGCGTCGTTGTTAGAGGATTTCTATATTCTAACCCCCAAGCAAAAAACCCCATATTGACTAAAGTTTGGGAAAGAACCATAAACTCAGGTTGCATCTCGCGACCTGAGGTTGAAATAAAAATCTGATAGCGTGTATCGAGCATAGCAATACCCTTATCGCCCCATAATCTTGATATGGCCTGAATCAGCCAAGATTATGAACCGCCCCAAATAAGAAAAATAAATATAAAAAAACGCTTTTTTCTGAATGCCTACAACAGAGCTCAACTCAGATTGTGCAGCGTCCATGTCAATTCTTGTGGAATCATATTTTGTAAAACAGGTTGTAATGCATCTGCATTATTACCACTTACATAACATTCAATACGTGCAACATTCTGACGTATTTGGTCACATAATAACTCATTTTTTATTAAAATACGGGCTGTTTGTCGGGCAACTGCCAAACCCGAATCAACCAGTGTGAATTGGTTATCAAAAAGATGATGAATAGCTTCATTTAAGAACGGATAGTGTGTACAACCAAGTACCAAATAGTCCGCGCCTTGCTCAACTGCAGGTTGTAAAACTTCTCTTAATGCATTTAAACAAACAGGGCTCATTTGCTGCCCTGTTTCTACACATGGGACAAGCTCTAAACTCGTTAGAGTCATCACTTTAACACCTGCCGGAACAGCAAACTTTTCGACAACATCCTTAATGAGTTGTCCACGAAAAGTAGCTGGTGTCGCCAATACTGCAACCACTTTAGAACGAGTTTGTAATACTGCAGGTTTTAGTGCCGGTACCAAGCCAACAATCGGGAAGTGTTCGCCATAATGTTCTCGTAAATGATCAAGGCTAAATGCGGAAGCCGTATTACAAGCTACGACTGCAATTTTACAGCCCTGACGATATAACCAGTCGACGGCACGAGCCGTTAGCTCCCTGATTTCTTCATCAGAGCGAGGACCATACGGAACATAGGCTGTATCTGCATAATATACAATACGTTCGTTTGGCAAATATTTGGCAATTTCTGCTGCAACCGACATACCTCCAATACCTGAATCAAAAATACCAATTGGGGCATCCGCTAATGCTTTAGGCATAGGTTCTAATTCAGTAAATAAAGGCTGTATGGCTGTCATGGCAGTACTAGAGAGTGTCGGAAAATTTCACTCTATAAAGCTTAAACCTCAAGTGCCTAATTGCAAGTGCAAATTACCACTTTTTAACTGCAAAATGGTTTCGCCTTTATCATTTTCGACCAGTGTTCCATAGTTCACGAGATGATAGAAAGCCTGACGTTGAATCAGCGCATTAATACCAAATCGAACATGGACATAAGGACGCAACTCCCCTGCATATTCCCGCATAAAAATCGGGTGTTCTGCATCAACTAAAATCACATCCTGATTGGTCGTCGTCAGTTGTAGAAACTCATCACCTGAAATTTCAATCTGATCTACCTGATTGACTAATAAAGGTTCATCTTCAACTTCGATTTCAATTTGTTCTACAGGGGTTTTCAGGTAGAATTTACCCTCTTCTTTCCATAGGACTTTGGTAAACAAATCCAATAGGGCTTGGCGCTTGATTAATTGACCTTCGTGCCACCATTCTCCATTGGCTTTCACCGTTAAATCCATTTTACCGCAATGCTTTGGATGCCATTGCTCTAAAGGTGGGATTGACCTTTTGTGACTTTGCTGTACACCTTTTAAGTATTGTGCAATGTTCATTAAGTTTTTATCATCAGATAACGGTATTTTTCCCATATCCGATGGGGAATTATTTTGATTTACCATAGTTTATGCCTTGCTGACGAAAAAATATGACGACTCAGCCAATTGGCTAGATCATGGTTTAAAACTATACTAGCCCAAACGATAAAAGGCACAATAGCATATTTGCGCCTATGGATTAAAACACTCACGGCAGCACCGGATGATCTGACATTACGGTTGCCACCTTTAAGTATTGAGGAGTCCTACATGGAACACATCGAACGTGAATCGATGGAGTTTGACGTTGTCATCGTAGGTGCAGGACCTGCAGGTCTATCTGCTGCGATTAAGATCCGTCAATTAGCGATTGAAAATAACTTACCCGATCTTTCAGTTTGTGTAGTTGAAAAAGGCTCTGAAGTAGGTGCGCATATCTTATCTGGTGCTGTACTTGAACCGCGTGCTATTAATGAACTTTTCCCGAACTGGAAAGAAGAAGGCGCGCCTCTTAATGTACCTGTAACTGAAGACAAAACATTCTTCTTGCTTTCAGAAACTACTTCTAAAGAAGCACCTCACTGGATGGTTCCTAAAACCATGCACAATGACGGGAACTATGTTATCTCGCTAGGTAACGTTGTTCGCTGGTTAGGTCAAAAAGCTGAAGAATTAGAAGTTTCTATCTTCCCTGGCTTTGCTGCATCTGAAGTGCTTTACCATGAAGACGGTACTGTAAAAGGTATTCAAACTGGTGACATGGGTATTGGTAAAGATGGCGAGCCTACACATAACTTTACTCCGGGTTATGAACTTCACGCTAAATACACTCTCTTTGCTGAAGGCTGCCGTGGCCACTTAGGTAAACGCCTAATTGCAAAATATAATCTTGATAAAGATGCAGATCCACAACATTACGGGATCGGGATTAAAGAACTTTGGGAAATCGACCCAGCAAAACATAAACCGGGTCTAGTGATGCACGGTGCTGGTTGGCCATTGTCTGAAACTGGTTCTTCTGGTGGTTGGTGGTTATACCACGCTGAAAACAACCAAGTGACTTTGGGTATGATTGTGGACTTGTCCTATGAAAATCCACACATGTATCCATTCATGGAAATGCAGCGCTGGAAAACTCACCCACTCATCAAACAGTATTTAGAAGGTGGTAAACGTATTTCTTACGGCGCACGTGCTGTAGTGAAAGGCGGTTTCAACTCTTTACCTAAATTGACTTTCCCGGGTGGTTGCTTAATTGGTGATGATGCAGGTTTCTTAAACTTTGCGAAAATCAAAGGCTCACACACTGCCATGAAATCAGGCATGTTATGTGGTGAAGCTGTATTTGAAGCAATTGCTGCCGGAGTTGAAAAAGGTGGTGATCTTGCGGTTGCTCGTGTAACCGAAGGCGAAGATTTATTCGTTAAAGAATTAACTTCTTACACAGACAAATTTAACAACAGCTGGTTAAAAGAAGAGCTTTATAACGCTCGTAACTTTGGCCCTGCAATGCATAAATTTGGGCAATGGATTGGTGGTGCATTTAACTTTATTGACCAAAACGTCTTTAAAGTGCCATTCACTTTACATGACTTGAAACAAGACTTCGCTGTATTGAAAACTGTTGATGCAACGAGCTTCAAGCCAACTTATCCAAAACCAGATGGCAAACTGACATTTGACCGTTTATCTTCTGTATTTATCTCAAATACTGTACACGAAGAAAACCAGCCAGCTCACTTGAAGCTTACTGATCCTTCAATTCCAGTGAATGTGAACTTACCAAAATGGGATGAGCCTGCTCAGCGCTATTGCCCTGCTGGTGTTTACGAAATCATGGAAAATGATGACGGCTCTAAACGCTTCCAGATTAACGCAGCGAACTGTGTTCACTGTAAGACCTGTGATATTAAAGACCCATCTCAAAATATTACTTGGGTAACGCCTGAGGGCGGCGGTGGTCCGAATTACCCTAACATGTAATTCCTTGCACCGCTTTAGCCGCGGCTCATATCCTAAGATATAAAAAAAAGCCCCGATTATTCGGGGCTTTTTATTCATTTACATATCGAACAACCTTACCCTTTCTGTACCAGATAACGGTATTCTTTATGGTTCTGCTCATCTAGAACTTCTTCTTTTAATAGGAGTTCGTGTCCCAAATGCATACAAAACTTAGGGATATCCCAAGAAGTCGAAGGGTCAGTCGCCAACACTTCAACAACATCTCCTGATTTTGCTTTGCGAATCGCCTGATGCAACATCATGACAGGTTCCGGACAACGTAAACCACGCGTATTAAGTTGTACAGTAGGTGAAATAGGTTGTTCTGACATAACAAACTCGAACAAATAGAATTTTCACATTTTAGCATAAACCCATCACTGTCTAATGAACTGTAACTGGTGTTTACATAACAATATGTGTTTTGTCTTTTACTTTGTTTTATAGATGCATAAGGGCTTTTTCTTCGGTATGATCAGTGTATTCATTTGATACATTGAGTATTTAGGAAAGATCATGCAAGAGGAACCGAGTCCGTCGTGGGGTATGCGAGGCTTACGAAAGTGGTTAGGTACAGCGCCAGAAACCCGAGATGAATTATTAAAACTAGTCCAAAATTCACGTCGTTTTTTAGAACCTGATACTGTTGCCATGCTTGAAGGTGTTCTTGACCTTCCTGCTACAAAAATTCGTGAAGTCATGACGCCACGAACAGCAATGATCAGTATGCAAGAAGATGATCAGTTACTTGATATTCTTCACGTATTGGTTGAGTCTGCTCACTCACGTTTTCCAGTTTTCTCAGCTGACCAACCTGATAATGTTGTTGGTATTTTACTGGCAAAAGATTTACTACCATTTTTGACTGAACCAAATACTAAATTAGATATTGGCTCGCTTATGCGTCAGCCATTATTTGTGCCTGAAAGTGCACGTTCAGATCAAGTTCTTCGTATGCTTAAGCACACCCAGACCCATATCGCGATTGTGATTGATGAATATGGATCAACAGCGGGACTGGTTACGCTTGAAGATATTCTTGAAGAGATCGTTGGTGAAATTGAAGACGAACATGATACTGCAGATGAAGATGCACAATACATTGTTCCAGATAACGACCATACAATAGCGAATGCATGGATGGTGCAGGCACTTACACCAATTGAACACTTCAACACTGTTTTAGATGCTGATTTTTCTGACGATGAAGTAGAAACTGTCGGCGGTTTATTGCTTCAAGAAATTGGTCTAGTTAGTGATTTACAAGGTCAGACTGTTGAGCTTGGAAATTGGTTATTTACGATTGTTGAAGCAGATGCCCGCACTATTCATCTGATTCGAGCTGTACGTCAATGAGAGCATACTTTGAAAAGCTGTTAGATTCTTCGCAACAACAAAAACAGCTTCCTTTAATTTTTCCATTGCTCATTGCTTTATTTTCAGGTGCCGTGTTCAGTTTTGCACTGGCACCTTATTATTGGTGGTGGTTGGCAATTTTGTCTCCTGCCCTACTCTATGCGACATTGCATAACCGCTCAGCCAAACAAGCATTTGCAATTGGCTGGAGTTATGGTTTTGGTTTATGGTTTGTAGGGGCTTTCTGGCTCTATACGTCGATCCATGTATATGGCGATACCAATGCTTTTCTAAGTGTATGTATGATTGCTGTTATGGCCCTTGTAATGGGCTTATTTACAGCATTTCAGACATGGGTTTATCGACGCTTCTTCCCTGAAACACCGCTGACTTTCGCCCCTCTCTGGATTATTTTTGAGTGGGCTAAAACTTGGGTATTTACCGGTTTCCCTTGGCTGTTTGTAGGTTATGCTTTTACTGAACGTTTACTCGATGGTTATGCGCCGCTATTTGGTATTTATGCAATTTCCTTTGTAGTCATTGTATTAGCATGTGCTTTAGTTGAAGTTCTACGTAAGCGTATTTTCTGGGTTATCCCTGCTGCCCTGTTAGTTTTAGGTGCATGGGGAGCATCATATATTCAGTTTGTACAACCTAAAGCGGCTAAACCGCTTAGCGTTTCGCTCATTCAAGGTAACATTCCACAAGATTTAAAATGGCTAACCGAATATCAAGTTAGAACATTAGAAATTTATGCTGGTTTGACTCAATCTGAATGGGGCCGTGACCTCATTGTATGGCCTGAGTCTTCAATTCCACTCTTCCAAACCGACATTGAACCGTTTTTGGATGCAATGGATGCACAAGCTAAAAAGAACCATACCGCTTGGGTAACCGGCATTCCTTACTGGGATGTAGCGAAATCGCATCAAGTCGGCAGTCCTCTGTATTACAACAGTATTATGGCCTCTGGCAGCGATTCAAGCGGTCTGTATAAAAAGCAGCGCCTTGTTCCTTTTGGTGAATATATTCCGCTGTCAGGTTTGCTTTCTTGGGTGTTACCAGCCATGCAAAATGATATTAGCATGAGCGGTTTTACACGTGGTGAGAGTGATCAGAAACCACTTTTAATTAAAGGGCATGCACTTGCGGCTGCAATTTGTTATGAAGTGGCATATCCGAACCTGACACGCCGTAATGCAGAAGACAGTGACTTTTTGGTGACTGTATCTAACGATGCTTGGTTTACCGGAACAGCTGGCCCATGGCAACATTTACAAATGGTGCAGATGCGTGCGAAAGAAAATGGTCGCTGGTTTATTCGTGCAACTAACACAGGTGTAACAGCGTTTATTGATCAAAATGGTCATATCACCGAACAAGCACCGATTGATAAAGAGTTTGTCCTGAGAGGCGATTTACCAGCCATGCAAGGTCAAACTCTCTATAACCGTCTAGGTGATTATCCAATTTTAGGATTTGCAGTATTACTGCTGGTTTTAGGTTGGATCTATCGTCCACGTAAAGTAGACGTGTCTTACAAATCACGTCGCTAAATTATAATAACTTTGTACCCAGAGGTACTTCAAACTCTGGGATACAAAGTGCTACATCCCCATCTGCATTATGAAACCCTGTTACCAAACATTCCGATTGGATAGGACCAATTTGTTTCTTAGGGAAATTCACTACCGCAACAACTAATTTACCAATCAAATCCTGCGGTTGATAAAGTTTTGTAATCTGTGCACTCGATTTACGTACACCCAATTCTTCACCAAAATCTACATGCAAAATATAGGCAGGTTTTCGCGCCTTTTCAAAAACCTCAGCTTGAATAATTTTACCAACGCGCAGTTCTACTTTTAAAAAGTCATTCCACTCGATTTGTTCCATTTCATATTTCTCATCTTCTTAAATTGCTGATTTGAAGCATATAATATGTACAAATGAAGAAACACCCTGTTTTAAGTCCAGTTAAAAAATAAAACGTAGACGTTGAGTCTACGTTTTATTTAAAAATTCGGTTTTAAAATAAGATTAAAAAGCAATCGATAATTGCAAAGATAAATAAGCAACTAAACTCGATAAAAAAACCATCGGCACATAACGATAAGCTTTAAAAAGCAATTGTTCGTATTTAGAAGCCATCTGTTTAGTTTGCCATACACTCGTTTTTAGTGCGGTAAAGAAGCTCACCATTAACCAAGCGCTTACAATACTTAAGGCAAAGAAACCAATCATGATTTGGCTACTTCCCTCAGTACTCAACCATAGCTTTAATGAAACTTCAGCAATGGGTAATAATGCTAAAATCAATAGGACAGATTTAAGCATCGCCCAATGAAACTGATTCAGCTCATCAAGTACGAGAAATGCTTTCATTTAATCTCTCCCATTCATTGAATAAAGTGCTTTTTATTTATTATGCAAAGCTTTTATTTAAATATATAGCTTATTTTCTCTTATATTTTAACTTTCTTGTAACTATTAAATATGGGAATAATTCTTATTTTAAATCTCAAATCTAGATATTAACTTTTTTACTTTATTTTCAATACATTATTATATTTTTATGATTAAGAAAGATTATCAATTCGGATTATTGTTTTATCTTATTAACCGAATCGATAATCTCTCTTACATTTTAATTAAGGCTGATAATAAATATCGGCATCGTTACCTTCACCACCTTCTTTACCATCTGCGCCAAATGAATATAGATCAAAAGGATGGCCGTCTTTTCCAGGTACGACATATTGGATATCATTTTTCCAGCTGTCTTTAGGATAACCACCTTTCACATAACCACCCGGCATCCAGTTTTTTGCTGTAGCAGGTTGATTAATAAGCGCATCTAAACCACCTTCTTGCATGGTTGGGAAATGCCCATTATCGAGCTTGTATTGATCTAAGGCACCCGCAACCCCTTTCAAGGTAATTTGAGTCGTATCAATTTTAGCTTTTTCACTACGGCCCATGACGTTCGGTACGATTAAAGCAGCCAACACGCCTAAGATTACAATCACGACCATAACTTCAATAAGGGTAAAGCCTGAGACACGTTTCATTCGAGCACGGCTCGAACGTGTCGCAAGTCCGAAGGCACTTGAAGAGCAAACATCTGATACAGAGCTATGCTCGGAATGGCACGTTGGTTCAAACTGATTTGAAACCACAGATTCACTATGTTGTTTCATCGCTGTTTCGCTTTGAATATTTTTTACTTTCATCATTATCTCTAATATCAAAGTTATTAAATCATATTGTTCATATTTACGATTGGCAGCATAACCGCAATTACAATAACCAGTACGATGCTTGCCATTAACACCAGCATAAGCGGTTCAAGTAATGCCAATAAGGTTGAAATAAATGTCGTCACCTCGCGGTCTTGCATGGTCGACGCACGTTCAAGCATACGGTCAAGCTCACCTGATGCCTCACCACTTCGAATCATTTGTACCATCATTGGTGGGAAATAACCACTGCGCTCCAGTTGCGTACCGAGGTTACCGCCTTCGGTAACACGTTCAGCCGCTTGGGAAATTGAATCACGGATGACCCAGTTATTGGTCACAGCAGCACCAATCTTTAAGGCATCTACCAATGGCACGCCTGAACGAGTTAAAATAGATAAAGTACTGGCAAAGCGCGCAGCATTAATACCACGGGATAGTTTACCGAATAATGGCAATTTGAGTGTTAATCGATCAAAAGCATAATGTCCCGCAGTAGTTTTTAAAAAACGGACAAAAGCTACCACCCCTACAATTGCAAAAAGAATAATAAATACCCATGCATGACGGATAAAATCACTCGCTTTCATTAAAGCAACTGTAATCCATGGTAAGGCATCTTTGCTTTGATCGAAGGTTTTTACAATCTCTGGGACCACATAAGTCATTAATCCCATCACAATACCGAAAGACATCAGCATTAAAATGATTGGGTAAATCATGGCACCTTGAACTTTCTTTTGCATGGCAAAACGGTTCTCGGTGTAGTCTGATAGCTGATCTAAAATGAGATCTAAGTGTCCTGAACGCTCACCTGCGGCAACCGTTGCAATATAAAGATCAGGAAAACGCCCGGACTGTTGCATCCCTTGTGCAAGTGAATGTCCTTCCAATACTTTTGAACGAACTGAGAGTAAAAGATTTTGCACATGTGCTTTTTCACTTTGTCTGCTCACGGCGCGGAGAGCTTCTTCTAAAGGAATTGCAGCAGCAACCAAAACCGAAAGCTGTCTGGTCATGAGCGCCAAATCGTAAGCACTAAACTTTTTTTGGAATAATCCGTGGCTTTGATGCTTATCTTTTTGTTCAACCGGGTCAACGCTAATCGGAGTCCATGCTTTATCGCGTAATTGTTGGCGAATCTGACGTGCCGAGTCTCCTTCAAGCACCCCCTTTTGCTGCTTCCCTGAAGCATCAATAGCAGTAAATTGATATGCAGGCATGGTAATGTTCTAATTTTCCAAAAATAATAGTCGCTGCTGTTGCATCTATGCTACGCAATCATTCATATTCATTCTATAGCCTGTGTAGAATACCCAAGTCCTCTTCACGACGCTATGCCGTTTTTTAAAATTGACGAAATGAGCCTCTATGACCATAACGCCAAAGCCTGATTCAGTTGTTTATCGTGTGCGTGTTGCCGTACCTGTGCATCTGTACGACACTTTTGACTATACACTCACCAAAGCACAATATGAACGGGCTCAAGTAGGTTCACGCGTCGCAATTTCATTTGGACGGCAAAACCTGATTGGTATCATTACTGAAAAAGTTGACCCACAAGAAACATTTACAGGTAACTTTCAGCTTAAGGCCATTTCTGAACTTTTAGATGATGAGCCTATTTTAGATGAACAAGTTTTAAATTTATTGACATGGTCAGCACAATATTACCAATTTCCGATTGGCGAGGTGATGCAGACTGCTTTACCTGCGTTATTGCGTCAGGGCAAACCCATGGATGTTTTATTTCATCTATGGAAAATCATTCCATGTGACAATGCCGAAGCTTTATTAAAACGCTCAATCAAACAGCAAGATGCTTATCAAATTTTAAAATTACATCCTGCCGGAACCACTGAAAATATTCTCAATTTAAGTGGTGTAGAAACTGCAACACTTAAAGCACTACAAAAGAAAGGTCTCGTAGACTGTACGCTTGAGCCTCATGACTTTAGTCCATCCCCTGTGCAATTGGCGCAAATGCCACTCACGCTCAATGAAGACCAAAAGAAGGCCACTCAGCACGTCCTTAATGCACAGCATCAATATCAAGCGTTTTTGTTGGATGGTTTAACCGGAAGTGGTAAAACTGAAGTTTATTTGCACATCATGCATGAAGTGCTAAAGCAAGGTAAGCAAGTACTGGTATTAGTTCCTGAAATTGGTTTAACCCCTCAAACTATTTCGCGCTTTAAGTCTCGTTTTAACTGCGACATTGCTTTATTACATTCGGGGTTAAATGACTCTAAACGCCTACAAGCCTGGCAACAAGCACAGACTGGAAAGGCCTCTATTATTTTAGGAACACGTTCAGCTATTTATACCCCGCTGCCACGTTTGGGTATGATCATTTTAGATGAAGAACACGACCTGTCTTATAAACAACAAGAAGGTTTCCGTTACCATGCGCGTGATGTCGCGCTTTATCGAGGACATTTACAAGGCTGTCCTGTTCTTTTAGGTTCGGCAACTCCAAGCATTGACAGTTATCACTTAGTCGAAACTGGCAAGTTAACTGCACTTCAGCTGAACCAGCGTGCAGGCCATGCGCTTTTACCAAAAATGCATTTGATTGATCTTAAAATTGTCAAAAAACAGCATGGTATTAGTCAGCCTTTAATCGAACAGATTAAAAATACCCTAGCAAGAAAAGAACAGGTTTTAATTTTCTTAAACCGACGTGGTTATGCACCTGTTCTGGTCTGTGAAAGTTGTGGTTGGCAAGCGAATTGTCCTCATTGTGATGCACATTTTACGTTGCACACTCAGCCCTACTCTTACTTACATTGTCACCACTGTGGCACCGTTCATCGCCTACCAGACCACTGCCCTGAGTGTCAGCAAAAGAGCCTCAAAACTTTAGGTGCTGGCACAGCCAAGGTTGAAGAGCATTTACAAGAATTATTCCCAGATCATGATGTGATTCGGGTCGATCGTGACAGTACCAGCCGAGTCGGTAGCTGGCAAAAAATTTATGATCGCATTCAGCAAAATAAACCTTCGATTTTGCTTGGTACGCAAATGTTGGCAAAAGGTCACCATTTTCCACATGTGACCTTGGTTGCTATTTTAGACATCGATGCAGGTTTATTGAGTGTCGATATTCGAGCGCCAGAGCGTACTGCTCAATTGATTGTACAAGTGGCTGGTCGTGCAGGCCGCGGAGAACATAAGGGTCATGTTTATTTACAGACTTTAAGGCCAGATCATTCTTTACTCACCACACTCATCGAAAAAGATTATCGGGCAGTCGCGAAACAAACATTGGCTGAGCGTAAAGTTGCATTACTGCCGCCTTATCGCTATGCCGTACTTATACGCGCTGAATCGAAAGATCGTGACTATACCTTGCATTTTTTAAATGAAGCTGCCGAGCAACTTCGCCAAATTGCAGGTGACATTGTTGATATCTGGGGGCCAATTCCAGCGCCAATGGAACGTAAAGCGGGACGTTACCGCGCACATATGGTGATTTTGTCTGCTGACCGCGCTCGTCTGCATTTTTACTTAAGACAATGGTGGGCTCAGTTGGTCCATGCGCCAAGACAGCATCAACTTAGACTCTCAATTGATGTTGACCCGCAAGAATTTAGTTAGATGATTTGAATATCATGGTGTGAAGAACACTTTTTCCCTTTACACTTAAAAAAGATCAATACATTCGGGGCAATGAATGTCATTCCTACTGCAAGCAACTATTTTTCTTGGAGCATCTCTGATTTTAGTCCCTTTGGGCAAACGCCTAGGGATTGCAACAGTTTTAGGTTATTTATTTACGGGCATACTTCTTGGCCCGAGTGTGTTAAATATTGCCCATGACCCTGAGGCCATTATGGAGTTGGCTGAATTTGGGGTCATTTTACTTATGTTCCTGATTGGTCTAGAGCTCCGCCCACAACGTTTGTGGGAAATGCGTGACTCTATATTTGTGATGGGAAGTTTACAGGTCGTGATTACGGGCATAATTCTTATGCTCACCGTATTGCTGCTATTTCAACAACACCTTGCTGCCAGCTTTGTTATTGGTTTTGCGCTTGCGCTGTCTTCTACGGCCTTTGTATTACAGCTTCTGACTGAGAAACAACAGCTCAATACCACCTATGGTCAGCAATCTTTTTCAATCTTGCTTTTCCAAGACATTGCAGCAATTCCATTACTTGCGGTGATTCCTCTTCTGGCAGGAACCGAATCTACCCATCATGGTATTGCTTATTTTGCAGCCATCATCGCGACGTTTACTGGTTTGTTCCTATTTAGCCGTTATGTCATGCGCCCATTTTTCCGTTTTGTCGCCAAGAGTGGTGCGACTGAACTGATTACGGCTGTAGGGTTATTTATTATTCTTGCCGTTGTGTTACTGATGGACACTTTAGGCATTAGTACAACATTAGGTGCTTTCCTTACCGGGGTCCTTTTAGCCGACTCAGAATTCCGTCATGAGCTTGAAGCGAGTATTGCGCCGTTTAAAGGGCTATTACTTGGCTTATTCTTTATGACCGTAGGCATGACGACACAATTGTCGTTACTGATTGAAATGCCTTGGCTCATTATTGGTGGAGCAATCGGCCTACTCGTCATCAAAACCCTCGTTTTAACTGCCATTGCCCGCTATAAAAAGTACAGTTGGAACAATAGCTTGTTACTCGGAACTTGCTTGGCTCAAGGCGGTGAATTCGCTTTTGTAATTTTGAGCCTAGCAAAAAGTGAAAAGATTTTAACGGATGCCTTATTAGAGCCTGTCACGTTGATTGTGACCTTATCAATGGTCCTTACCCCAGTGATTTACTGGATCATGGCCTGTAAGATCATTCCCCTTTTTCATAAAGAATTGCCACCTGAATATGATGAGATTCCTCAGCAAGATAATCCAATTATCATTGCCGGTTTTGGGCGCTTTGGACAAATTATTGCGCGTATTGCCCGCTTACAGCATTTAGGCTTTACTGCCATCGATAACAATCTTCATCAAGTGGACTTTGTTCGACGTTACGGCGGTAAGCTCTATTATGGTGATGTCACTCAGCCTGACTTACTCCGCTCAGCAGGCATTGAAAAAGCGAAAGTATTTATTTTAGCAATTGATGATGTCGAAGATTCTATGAATGTCGCACGTCATCTTAGATTGAACTATCCAAACCTAAAATTACTGGCTCGTGCCCGTGACCGCCACCATGTGCACCTATTAAGAGACTTAGGTGTTGAACATATTTGGCGTGAAACCTATTTATCATCATTAGGTATGGCTTATCGTGCTTTACGCGAACTCGGTATTTCCGATGAACAAGCTTATAACAATATCGAAATCTTTCGGGATTATGATGAGAAATTACTCATACAGCAGCAAAGCATTTATACCGATGAACAAAAGGTTTTTGAAACCCATCGTAATGCTCTGGCAGAGCTTGAACACCTATTTGAAAGCGATGCACAACAAGCCACATCGAAGCACGACGTTAACTTAAAGCGTCATTTACAACCAAATCGTATCGACATTACACGAGATCACGAAGAATAACTTGAGATTTCGCAAAATGGCTATATTAAGGACTTATTCACATTGCCTAAATGATTGCGACAATCGGTACAAGAGTTGCCGTTGTCCTGCTTGCAGCTTCGCTGCATTCCCTAAGCCTGATTAAACCGAAATTGTTATAATCTGCTTAGGGCCCTGGAGAATATTATGTCTGATTTACGCCAACGCTTTTATATAGAGGACTTTCCTGTTCGCGGTGAAGTGGTTCATCTAGAAGAAGCATTAAAAACTATTTTAGCTCAACGCGACTACATGCCTGCGGTTCAAATTCTATTAGGCGAGATGTTGAGCGCTACAGCATTACTTGCGAGTACTTTAAAAATCAAAGGTCGTATCAGCTTGCAAATCCAGGCTAACGGCTCTTTCAAATGGGCTATGGCAGAATGTAACCATTTAGGCGAAGTTCGTGCTTTAGCAGACTACGAAACAGATCCACGTTTTGGTGAAGCAACAGATAGCAGCACTGTTTTAGCGGCTTTGGTTAACCCTGTTTTATTTATTAACATCGAACCTGAGCATGGTGAGCGTTATCAAGGGATTGTACCTCTTGATCAAGCAAATTTAGCTGGCTGTTTAATGCAGTACTATGACTTGTCTGCACAAATTCCAACTCGAATTGTACTGGCAAGCACCGCACAGCGCTCAGGTGGTTTGCTCATTCAGTTATTACCTCGTCATGATGAGGAAGAGCAAAAACTGGTTGATGAAGATTTATGGCCACGTTTAACCATGCTAACTGAAACGCTTAAGTCAGAAGAACTAACAGAGCTTTCAGCAAATGAGATCTTGTATCGTCTTTATAACGAAGAAGAAGTACGTTTACCAGAAGTTGAACACTTAAAATTTGGTTGTACTTGTTCTAAAGAACGCTGTGCCAAAGCCCTCATTCAAATTGGTGTTGATGCTGTTCATGAAACATTGGAAGCACAAAACCCGATTCAAATGGATTGCCAGTTCTGTAACACCCGTTATGAGTTCACTGCTGAAGAGGCACTGGGTCTGTTTGGTGAACATTTGAGTTAATCACCTACTTCATAAAAAGGCGGGCAATCCGCCTTTTTATTTATCTATAATTTTTTGATGATAATTTTCAGCATGTTATTTTAAATCAGTTAATATGAGCTTACTTGATAACCCAATAAATAAGATGCTTATATCTCATGAATTATTTTGATTATTTTCTCTTTATTTTTAGTGTCATTATTATGATTGCGACCCCTGGTCCTGTCATGATTTTAGTGGCAAGTGCCGGACTTAAAGGTGGTTATAAAAAAGCACTGGAAACCATTTTTGGTACAAACCTTGCCTCTCTCGTTTTAATTTTTATTTCAGTACTCGTACTTAAAGGCGTATTGGGTATTAATGAAAACTATTTAAATATTATTCGTATTTTAGGCTGCCTATATATTGGTTATTTGGGTTTTAGTATTCTCAAAGAAGTTATTCAAGCCCCTCATCCTGAAGCAATTCAAACCGTTTCTGCTCAAAATGGCGGTTTTAAAAAAGGCTTTTTAGTGGGTATTTCAAACCCTAAAGATATTATTTTCTTTTCAGCTTTCTTTCCGCAATTTGTTTCTATTTCACCTCATCTAGATTTAAGTTTAACTATTCTTACGCTGACATGGATAGTTTTAGACTTTTTAACGCTATCTTTAGTCTATATATTTTTCCGCCGCCTCTCGAACAGCCATTTATACCCGAAAATACTCGGTTTATGTGGTCTATTACTGTTAGTTATTGCCGTTTACGGTTTATATCAGACATTCATTTAAACAATGAGAGGATAGCTCTCACCGTTCGATGTCTCTTTTATTTTGCTCGCCCTATTTCGCACGAGAACAACTCTTATACAATCTAGCTCATTGAAAGCTTTAAAAATCGTTTCATAATGAAATAAACAACACCATCGTGATAAAACATTATGGCTAAAAATTATTATGAAGAATTAGGGGTTAAACGAGAAGCCTCAGCTGATGAAATTAAAAAAGCGTATCGGAAATTAGCTCGTAAATATCATCCCGACATCAGCAAAGAAAAAGATGCAGAAGAAAAGATGCAGGCAATTAATGTTGCCTACGACACCCTAAGCAACCCAGAGAAAAAAGCTGAATATGACCAAATGTTAGACCACCCACAAGGTTTTAATGGTTTTGGTCAAGGGGCAGCTCAAGGTGGTTTCGATGGTGCCAAATTTTATCGTCAAGGTTTTACAGGCGGTGAGCAAGCAGACTTTAGTGGCTTTGAAGACTTATTTGGACGCTTTGGTGCAGGCTTTGGCGGTGGACAACAGCAATATCAAAGACAACAACGTAGTTATCGAGGTGAAGACCAGCATGCCAGCATAGAGGTCGATCTTGATATTGCTTACCATGGATCAACACAACACATCACCCTGCAAATTCCAACCATCAATGCTTATGGTGAACCAGAGGTACAACGAAAAACCTTACAGGTAAAAATACCTAAAGGCATGAAAGAAGGACAGCAAATTCGCCTAAGTGGACAAGGACAAAGTGGTATTAATGGTGGTGCCAACGGCGATCTTTATATCGAGATTCAATATAAAGATACAGATCGTGTGCATGTCGAAGGCAGTGATGTATATTTGACTGTAGATGTAGCGCCATGGGAAGCCGCATTAGGGCAAGGCATTGAAGTAAAAACACCTGCAGGACCTTTACACGTCAATTTACCTAAAAATGCAAAACAAGGACAACAGCTACGTTTAAAAGACAAAGGGATACCAAATAAAACGCCAGGCCATCTTTATTTAATTTTAAATATTGTATTCCCACCGGCGCATTCTGAAAAAGAAAAAGAAGCCTATCAGCAATTGGCAGAAGCCTTTGCTTCATTCGAACCACGTTCATCTCATTAGGGAGCAAGATCATGACAACCATCCATTATCGAGAAATTGTATGTGACGGCCACACCTTTAGTGCTGAAGTCGTTGATGAACAATGTACATTTGACTTGCAACAGTTTGCTCAAGCCTGTGGTCAAAGCCCGGACTGGATTCTCCAGCTCATTGAATACGATATTTTAGCGATTGATACACCACCTGAAAAACATCAATTCATGGGTGAAGATGTTATTCGCGCTCGTAAAGCGTATCGTTTGCAACGTGACTTTGATGCAAGCCTTGCAGCTGTTGCGGTGATGTTAGATTTGATTGATGAAGTGCAACAACTTAGAAAACAGTTGAAGCATTTTCATTAAGATTTTTTCTAAATAGCCTTTCTAATAGTCAGGAGCTAAAGTGATGGGCGGCATGGATGCCGCCTGTTGGACTGCGGTAACATGGATGTACCGTCAGTCCAATAAAGGGGTTTTGTTACTTTTGCCCAGTCAAAAGTAAAAATGCCTATATAAAAAATATCTAATTAAACCCTATAGTCGAGGCAATACTAACCAAACAATTTTGTCATTTTTGGAAGTCTTTATTACTTTAACCGAGTAATTTTTTCCACTTCCTTCAAAGTCTGCTTAATCGGTTCATATTCCAAAAACCAAAACAAGTTCATACGATCTTGGCGATGCTGCTGCGCCAGTAAATCAATCACACTTTTTTCCCCACGCCCTACCAAATGCTGTCTATAAAAATAGTAGAGCAATAAAATGGTACTTAGCAGCATAACCCCGAGCATAATCCAGAAACCTACTGGTGATTTAAGCCCCGGAATAAACTCAAAGTTCATTCCATAAATCCCCGTTAAAAGCGTAAGCGGCGCAAACACAGCAGTAATAATGGCAAGAATACGCATGTTCTCATTGGTCTGGTTAGCAATTGCCGAGAAATGCAAATCTATTGCCGATTGAATCGCACTACGTAAACGTAAAGTATGTTTTTGAATACGTTCGACATGACTCATTAAATCGTTTAAACGCACTAATAAAAGGTCTTGAGAACTATGCGTCTTCTCTCCAATAACATGATGATAGTTTTCTACAATTTCATCACGAAACTCTTGTAAGGTTTCAATTTGTTCTTCGCATAGATTTTCGACTTGCTGAAAGGCCATATTTTCATGAAACAGTTGATGCCACTGTTTAAACCGCCGATTCCCTTGTAATAGCTGTTGTTGCCAATGCTCGACCCTTCTGGTCAAAGGTGAACGAATATCAAGATAACCATCCACCATACTATTAAGCAGACGTAAACACAGATCTACAGGTGAATTAGGCAGCTTACGGGTTTTATTTTGCTCTTCGAGAGTTTTACATAAAATATTTTCAAGACGCTGAATATAGTTTTCAATCGACTTGTTGCCCTGCTCACGTACGCTAATAAGTACTTTAGGCGTAAAAATAAAACTGATTGGTGTGGTGGCTAAACCAAATACACTCTCATGTGATTCGCCATTTTTAATTTCATCATCCGGCGTTACGAGCTTCCTAAAAATAAGCAGGTCGTATTCTTCAAGCGTATCAAATGCACAAGGATGTTCGATATTCGCAATATCTCGCATATGAAACTCATTAATGGATACATCTGCAAGTTGCTGAATTTTTTGTTGCCATTCTTCATTCTGGCTCACAACATCCGATCTCACACTATCAATCCAGAAAAACTCCAGAATATGTTCAGTGTGCTTTTCACGGCTTAAAAAAACATAGCCGTCGCTTTGATGACGATAAAAATAATAAACCTGCATACCATGTCGATCTATTGGTGTATTACTTGCATCATGCCATAAAAAAAGCCCGCATCAAGCGGACTTTTTTAGTGAGTTAAGCAATTATGCTTGCTCAATATCTTTCATAGTCAACTTGATACGACCACGGTTATCAACGTCTTGAACCTGTACTTTTACTTCCTGACCTTCTTTAAGAACATCAGTTACGTTCGCAATACGCTCATTAGAGATTTGCGAAATATGAAGAAGACCATCAGTACCCGGCATGATGTTTACAAACGCACCGAATTCTACAATACGAATTACTTTACCGTCGTAGATCTTACCTGGTTCAACTTCAGCAGTAATTGCTTGAATTTTCGCAATTGCAGCTTTAGCAGCAGCTTTAGTTTCACCAAATACGCGAACTGTACCGTTATCTTCAATATCAATAGCAGCTTTAGTTTCTTCAGTGATTTGACGGATTGTTGCGCCACCTTTACCAATAACATCACGGATTTTATCCGGATTAATTGTAATCACTTCGAATGTTGGAGCATGCATTGAAATTTCAGGACGAGCACGTGAAATTACTTTGTTCATTTCATTAAGGATATGCATACGACCAGCAAATGCTTGGTTTAATGCAACTTCCATAATTTCTTCAGTAATACCTTCAATCTTGATGTCCATTTGAAGTGCAGTAATACCGTTTGCAGAACCTGCTACTTTAAAGTCCATGTCACCAAGGTGGTCTTCGTCACCTAAAATGTCAGAAAGTACTGCGAAACGCTCGCCTTCCTTCACTAAGCCCATTGCGATACCAGCAACTGGTGCTTTAAGCGGAACACCTGCATCCATAAGTGATAATGACGCACCACATACAGAAGCCATTGAAGATGAACCGTTAGATTCAGTAATGTCAGATACAATACGAATAACGTACGGGAAGCGGTCAGCTGCAGGAAGAACTGCTTGAACACCACGACGCGCTAAACGACCATGACCAATTTCACGACGCTTAGGACCAGATTCACGGCCTGTTTCACCTACTGAGTAAGCAGGGAAGTTGTAGTGCAACATGAAGTTGTCAGTTTTAGTACCAGCAAGGGTATCAACCATTAATGCATCACGAGTATTACCCAAAGTCGTTGTTACCAACGCCTGAGTTTCACCACGTGTAAATAATGCAGAACCGTGTGCACGCTCAAGTACGCCCACTTGTACGTCTAACGCACGAACAGTTTTGGTGTCACGGCCATCAATACGTGGTTTACCAGATAAAATGTTGTCACGTACTGTACGGTATTTAAGATCTTCAAATAAGTAGTCTACTTCGTCAGCAATACCGTCTACATCTTCTTCAGGAACGAATTGAGCAACAGCTTCAGCATGAAGTGCATCTAATGCTGCATAACGATCTTGTTTCACTGCAATGGTATAAGCTTCTGAAATTTTTGCTTCAAATGCTTCTTTTAATTTTGCACGTAATTCTTCGTTGTGTGCAGGAGCAACCCAGTCAGATGGTTTCGCACCAGCAGCAGCTGCAAATTCATTGATCGCTTGAATTGCAATTTGCATTTCGTCGTGACCAAAAAGAACCGCACCTAACATTTGGTCTTCTGAAAGTTCTTTCGCTTCAGATTCAACCATTAATACAGCAGACTCTGTACCAGCAACCACAAGGTCAAGGTCAGACTGAGCCATTTGCTCAAAATTCGGGTTTAAAACATATTCGCCGTTGATTAAACCAACACGTGCTGCACCGATTGGACCACGGAATGGAGTACCTGCAATTGCCAACGCAGCAGAAGTACCTAACATTGCTGCAATATCAGCTTCCATCGTTTTGTCAGAAGAAACCACAGTTGCAGTTACCTGAATTTCGTTGTAGTAACCTTCTGGGAACAATGGACGAATTGGACGGTCAATAAGACGTGAAATTAAAGTTTCAGCTTCTGAAGCACGACCTTCACGTTTACCATATCCACCAGGGATACGACCTGCTGCATATTGTTTTTCTTGATAGTTAACTGTTAAAGGGAAGAAATCCTGACCAGCTTTTGCTGTTGGAGCAGCAACTACTGCTACCAATACAGTTACACCACCCATTGTGATTAAAACTGTATTTGCTTGACGTGCAACGCGACCCGTTTCTAAAACGACTTGATGTTGACCGAATTGGAATTCTTTACGAACGATGTTAAACATTGACATGTATTGTATTTTCCTAATTTTATTCTAGTGAGACCCCTAAGGTTTGGCATTCAGGCTACAACTATCGGTAGGTAAATGACAAAGCTTAGAAGCCATCACACTAGACCAAAAATTTTAAATAATATTAAACGCAAAGAAGGAGCGCACAAGCGCCCCTTCTATAAATCGCCTAACAGTTTATTAGACGAAACTTTCTTTTCAGAAACAAAGCATAGCAACATGCGATAAACCGAAAACAAAGCAAAATCGAATTAACGACGTAGACCTAAAGCACCGATCAAAGCAGTGTAACGCTCGTGGTCTTTACCATTTAAGTAGTCAAGCAATTTACGACGTTGGTTAACCATACGGATCAAACCGCGACGGCTGTGGTGGTCGTGTTTGTGAGCTTTGAAGTGACCTTGTAAATCATTGATTTGAGCAGTCAATAAAGCTACTTGTACTTCTGGTGAACCAGTGTCGTTTTCAGCGCGAGCAAATTTAGCAATGATCTCTGCGCGGTCTGCATTAGTTAAAGCCATTCGATTTCTCCGAGATGCTTAAAAAATAAAATGATATGAATCAGTTGAGCGCAACTGACTGCCGTGCATCACTACAGCAAGTTGCCTATTTTAAGGTATCTATATATGGATTGCAAAATAGTTTTCTGTTACCTGTCATTTTAGACACTGACATCAGCCCCTTAACCCTGCACACTTGGCCTTGAATAAAAAGAAAGAAACGCGAGGGACGTGTGAAAATATTTTCGACCAATACCTGTCCGGTACCGAATGACCTTGAATCGGTCATTCATCACAAAGATGAAGTACCTGCCGAACTAGGTGGAATGAGTGAACAGCAAGTTCAAAAAATCTGGAAAAGTATTGAGTCACTCTATAAAACCGGAAACTATCCGCTCATTACTTTTTGCTTACGTCGACAGGGGAAAATTTTATTAAATCGAAGCATTGGCTATGCTCAAGGAAACTCGCCGGCTGGTCTGCAAAAGGATGCCCTCATCGCAACGCCAGACACTCCCGTTTGTCTATTTTCAGCATCCAAAATGATTACTGCCATGTTAATTCATCTTTTAGATGAAAAAGGCGAAATCAACTTACTTGACCCCGTGAGCTATTATATTCCCGAGTATGGGGTGAACGGAAAGCGCCGCGCGACAATCTTTCATTTGTTATCTCATCGTGGAGGTATTCCTTATGTTGATGGAGATGTCACACCTGAACTGCTTTTTGATAAAGATGAAATTTTAAGGCGCTTATACGCAGCAAGACCTGTTTCTCCAGCGGGAAATCACCTCGCCTATCATGCAGTAACAGCGGGTTATATCTTAGGAGAAATTATTGAACGGGTTACAGGGCAAGACCTTCGCAAATTCGTGCATGAGACCATCGAGAAACCGATGGACATGCCCTATTTTAACTATGGCTTAAAACCAGAATATCGTGCTGAAGTTGCTCTTAATTGTGCAACAGGTTTACATCCTCGCTTAGGAACAGATCATTATCTCAATCATGTACTAGGTGGAGGCTTACAACTCGCTGTAGATGTCACTAATGATAGCCGCTTTATGGATACCATCTGTCCCGCCGGTAATATTTATACCAGTGCAGAGCAAGCTGGACGCTTCTTTGAAATGCTTTTAAGTGGGGGAAGCTACCAAGGCAAACAAATTTTAAGCGAGAAAACAATTTTTAGAGCAACACTCCCTACCACAGGAGTTAACATTGACCGAACTTTATTAATACCGATGCGCTATGCCTTAGGACCAATGCTAGGCAGTAATCCGGTAGGCTTATTTGGTCCAATGACTGGACAAGCTTTTGGTCACCTCGGTTTTTCCAATATTTTGTGTTGGGCCGACCCAGAGCGTGATATCAGCGTTTCTTTGTTAACCACTGGCAAATCTGTGGTCGGTACCCACCTTCCTGCCCTAGCCAATCTGCTTTATCAAATTTCGACTCAATGTCCACGAATTCCTAGAGATCAACGCCGTTCACTATTTGGTAGTGATTCGCATGAAACCGATCTGGTATAGCTAAAATCAACCTAGCGACAAAATAAAAAACCCAAGCATTTCTGCTTGGGTTTTTGGCGCTGTAGTTGTTGTTTATCGTGTTTATCGCTGTTCTTATTGTTATGTGTGAGATGCTTTCCACATCCTTCTTCTCGTTTTACTCACTTCCGTTGTTTTAGTTCTATTTCCTTATGGGATGTATTTTGTCATATCCAATTATGAAGAAAAGTAGTATTTTTCTTATCATCATGTAAGCAAAAACGTACAGGTCTGTCTAATATTTATCGTTTATCTGTAAATGCTAAATAACATACGGTTCTGTATAACATTTAACTTAACAATTCACGCGAAAAATGCTTATTTAAGAATCATATTATAAATAAATATATTAAAAATTATTGAGTTAAATAATTGATAATATAAGCAAGAAATAGGGTAAGCCATCTAAAGATTTATTCAGATATTTTGGTGGGGTTAAGACTTAAATATAAAAAAGCCCTGTAGTCTCTCCCAAAACTACAAGGCTTAGCGGCTGTAAGTTTCCTCTTTATTCACCTACATCATTGTAAGTTCGCAGTCTCTCGACTTAAGTTATTATTATTGTGCGATTTTGCCCGACATTCCTTGCCAAGCTCGTTGTGCGTTTATAATCTCAAAAACAGGGTGGGTTCTCTAGCAGCAAATATCTCGAATCCATGTAAGCTTTTTCTTACAAGGGTAAAAATATTAAGTTTGGCTTAACGAACTAACCGATTAACTTTTTCAACTAAACCGCTTTTTCTTGTCGTGCGAACTGTAAAGGATTGAAGTAACGCCTCTGGATCGACCAATAAACTCACTACTTTTTTGGCTCGTGTAATCGCAGTGTAGATCAACTCTTGGCTTAACAAATTCTTGGCAGCCTGATCAAGAACAACAGCTGTATGGGTAAATTCAGAACCTTGTGATTTGTGAATTGTTAAGGCAAATGCACTTTGAATACTTTTAGGTAGCCGATTTGCAGCAACCCACTTATTTAAACTTGGGAAATACACTTCAAACTGTTGCGGCTGGGTTCTATGTTCAAAACATAAACCAATGTCACCATTTGAAATGCCGAGTTGGTAATCGTTATAAGTCATCATAACCGGACGGCCAACATACCATCCTCCTAAAGTCACAATACCTAGCTGTTGTTGTAACCAGCGTTCGGCATATTGATTAAGTTGCTGTAAACCAAATGGCCCATGACGTACGGCAGTTAAAATACGGTAGTCATCGAATGACTTAACGATATTTTCAATATGTTCAAGTGAATGATCATCTTGTATATAAGCTTTTAAGCTTTGCACATAGCCTTGAAAACCCACCATCAATTTTTGGTAGTAAGTTTCTAGCGCTATAGGGGACTCTTCGGGTAAATATTCAAGCTGAACCACATCGGGCATATCAGCTTCTAAAGGTATTGAACGTAACTCTGAAACTTGAACAATATCGATTTCAAATTGTTGTAAAACTTGCTCATGGTCAATTTGACTGGTTTGCATTTGAATAAATCGGGCAACCTGACCAATCAACGCCCCTTCCGCAAAACGACGGCTGGTTTGAAGGTGAACACGGTTTTCAGACAAAGCCTCGATTTGCTGTAAATCTGCAAGTACCGCTCCGACGTCTACAGAAGCAAGCTGGTTGGCATCGCCTAATAAAATAATTCGACAAGACTCAGGGACCGCTTCAAATAATAATGTTGCCAGATTTAAATCCAGCATAGAGGCTTCATCCACCACAATAACGTCATAAGGCAAAGGCTGTTTTTGATTAAACCGTGGTGTTTGGCTATGCCCCATACCTAATAATCGATGGATAGTTTGGGTACTTTGGTTTCTTAGCTCATCACTTATTAATCCCGACTCAAGCAGTTTTGGGTCATTAAATGAGTTTTGTAAGGCTTCTTGCATACGCTGTGCAGCTTTACCCGTCGGAGCAGCCATCGCCACACGGATATGCGGAATTGCCTGACTAAGCACAGCAATAATACGAGCGAGCGTATAGGTCTTACCTGTACCCGGCCCTCCTGTAATAATACTTAAGCTCTGCCGAGTCACCATTTGCAAAGCAGCTTGCTGATGAGGATCAGTTAATAAGTCTAAATGCTCTTCACATGAAACATGTTGAATTGGTTGTTGCTTTAATCGGCGAATTTGCTCAGCTAGACGTTGCTCTAGGTTCCAATATCGGTATAATGCCAACCCCTGCCCGTCGTGGACACAAGGGGCAACTTGAGACTTTGCTTGTTCAGCAGATATCACCAGTTGGCCAAGTGTTTCTATTTGCTCTGGGCTAATCTCAATACAACTGTCACCCTGCAAGCTCGCTTCAATTAGCTGCTGCAAAAAATAAGCTGCCTCTGGAGCTTGTGTCTGTGCAGTAAACGGGGCTTGATTTAGAAAGGTACTCCAAGTCGTTAACCAGCTTAAATCGCTTTGTTCAGGGCTATTTAGATTGTCCACACACTTATCCACCTAGTTTTCCACACGCTTGTCCACATGGTTATAGACAGGCTTATCCACACCCCAAGTGTTTGTTAATTCTAAAATTAGATCTTTTATCAGCATTTTTTATGCAATTTTATCCTCAGCAAAGTACCCTAAAATAGCATCGAGTCGTAGAACAAATTCTGTACTTGGCTGCCAATAATAATAACCCTGCTCAGCTTCGCCATTCATACCGCGCAAGTAAAGATAAGTCGCCCCACCTAAGTGTTGTTCAATATCATAATTCTGCATTTTGACTTTTAAATAACGATGTAACGCAACCAAATACAGGCCCGCTTGTAGCCAATAGCTGGCTAAAGACATACTTTGTGCAATACTTTCTACACTGTAATCAGCAAGGTTTTCACCCAAGTAGTTACTCTTATAGTCAGCAATGTGATAACGCTGTCCATCAAAATAAACCAAGTCTATCGAACCATTTAAATAGCGTGCAGAACGAGCCTCTAATAACTCTGGCATTTCCATACCATATTCAGCAAACAGCTGCTGAATACGTTTCATGGCTAGTACACGATCTGACAGTGCCAAATAAAAAGGACACTCTGATAAATAGTGTTCTGGCTGTAACTGATTTAGGCGAAAGCCTTGATATAACGGCGTGCTTAAAATCTCTTGCAACCATTCGGCTAAAGCGTGATAAATCGAATATTCCGCTTCTTGTTCTTCGGGAAAGCTTTCTTGGTATTTGATTAATAAATCTTGCCACAAACTACTGTAGTCATTTTTAAAACGACGACGTATTTCACTTACCCACTCATCTGAACATTGAAAATCAATATGCTCAAAAATTTCATGTAAGAAATTACCTGCGAGCGTCCCTCTCGGAAAATTGCTTTTGATCCAGCTAATTGGCTGTGCTGTGGCCGTCTCAACAGAAATAACCTGATCGAGTTCATCTTCGGCTAAAACAGCTTCATGGCTCTGACTCGCGAGTAAATCTGTACCTACTTTATGTCTTAAATGCTGTGCTAGATAACTAAAACTGGTTTTGCCTCTTGAATAAAAGCGCTGATCAGGAAAATGCTGCGCCTGTATCTCAATAATATTGATGTGTTGATTTAAATGTCTTGCAGCAGGTGGCTGCTCCAAAATTATTTCATCGGTACAACAACGATGCTGGAATGGTTCAGCTCTGTTTTTCCAAAATGCCAAACCTGAAACAGACTTGCCATCCGTATCTTGTAAAAGCGCATAAACACGATGACTTGCCCGGGTTAAAGCAACGTACCATAGACGGTTTTGTTCCGCCAAAGCCCGTTCTTCATGCTGCTTCAGCTCGGTTTCGTTTAAATATGTTTTATCGGCTATCGCAACAACACGTTGTGTTAGGGTTTGAGCCGACTCCGGAACCGTTATATCTTGGGTCGAGAAGTTAAGTGTTTTGTTATTTTCCCGAAATGGCTTGTCGGCCCCGAGCAAAAAGACAATTTTAAACTCAAGACCTTTTGACTGGTGAATGGTCATGAGCTGTACGCCAGCTTCACTCGACAACCTACGCTCTAACTCCCATTCACGATCAAGCGGTGATTGTAATTGCTTGAGATACCAGTGATAAAGATTTTGCGCGCCCTGATATTTCTCGCTATGTTGGCTCAAAATTTCGGTCAAATGACGCAAGTTCACCACAACCCGCTCATTATCTTTACTCTGGACAGCAACCAGATTTTTCCAAATGCCAAATTGGTTTAAACATTGCTGCCATGCCACTAAAAAGCCCTGAGCTGACCACAATTCCCGAATAGTATCAAAACCCGTCATAAACTGGCTTAAACCTTCGGCCGTTTGTTCGAGTTGCAACAGCTGTTTAAGGTCCATAGCAAATAAACGGCTAATCAAAGCTCGTTTCACTTTGGCCTCATCGTAAGGATGAAGAATCGCAGTGAGTAAGGCCCCAACATCCTGAGCAATTGTGCAATCAAAAACACTTCGTTTTGATGGCCGATTAACTCGTATTCCTAAACGTTCTAATTCAAATTGAACTTTATCAAGACCATCATGATTACGCGACAAGACCGCAATATCGTCTTCATTTAAGGTTTGAGTCTGAGCATCTTTTTGAAAATAAAGTTGTCCTACATGTGACTGATTAAGTAAATCACGTATTTTCCACGCGACTTGCTGTGCTTCCGTTTCCTTGTCTTTTAGCATGAGCCAACGTAAAGGGTACGGATTAGGCTGGTTTTGATCAATTAAAACCGGATGAGGTCGAGTCCCTGCCCGAATCGGGTCATATTGAACCTGTTCACCAAAGTCGATTTGCCTTTGAAATAAGGCATCAACCACTTCAACCAAGTCAGCGACTGAACGGTGGTTATGAATTAACTTATATTCGCGACCATGCTTTGCCTGAATATCTTTGTAGGCATTCAAGAAGGTGAGCATATCCCCACCACGGAAACCGTAAATTGCCTGCTTACGGTCACCCACCATAATCATGCAACCTTTCTGGTAACGTTCTGGATGACGCCAAATGCTGGCGAGCATGTCATCTTGGTCTTGGTTGGTGTCTTGAAACTCATCAACCAAAATTAAGGGGTATCGAGCCTGCACAAATACGGCGAAACGTTGCCCCTGCTCACCCTTTAAAGCTTCTGACAAAGTGCGAATTTGCTGAGAAAAAGTCGTCTCGCCCTTGTTTTGTAAAACCTGTGGTAAACGTTTTTTAACCTCTACACATAAATACGCTTTTAAATAAATATGAAGCTGATCGAACTGTTCAGCATAGTTTTTCAGCACACCAAACAACTGCTGAATCTGCTGAATACAAGGATGCTGATAAAATCCATCCGAAATTTCGGCAGGACATTTCTTGAAAACTTTCTGATCGGCAAGCTGACCTAAAAACTTAAAAACGAGTTCCCGATGTACTGCCAAAGACCCATCAAAAACTAAAATACTGTCGCTCTGCTTTAAAACTTGTAATAACTGTGGCAAACATTCACTAAATAACTTATTAAATGCCCCATTACGAAATATTGTGCCGCTTACATGTTTATAGTGGTCGCCATCAAGCGAGTAATACGGTTCTAGAAGACTGATATCAATTTCTGCTGCCAACTGTTTGAGCTGAGCAAGCTGTTCAAACTGAATGGTAGGCTTTTCGGGAAGCTTAAAGTGAGCCGAACTAAAATTCAGTGAGTCTTCGACCAGTTTGACAAAACTGTCGACACTTTTTAACTCACCTGCCAGATACAATGCATCAATCACGGTTTGAGGCTGAGACTGTATCCATTCACGTAAAACATCATGAATCAGTTGTCGGCTATAGGTTTTGGCATCATCGGTAATTTGGGCACGTTCAATTTTTCCGCTCTCAAAAGCAAACTCACGTAATAGCTTTTGGCTAAAGCTATCGAGTGTTCCGACAAATAGCTCATCTAGCTGATCGATCACGAGCTTTAAACGCTCACAGGCATAGGCAATACGTGTCGCAAAATGCTTGAGAATATGTTGCAGTAATAAGTCAGATTCTTGCTCGGCCTGCAAAAGGATCTCTTTTTCAGTCAAGCTCCGCTTGGCATCTAAGTAACGGTAGGTTTCGACCAAACGTGCACGAATTCGGCTTTTTAACTCAGCCGCAGCCGCACGGGTAAAGGTGGTCGCAATGACTTGGCCCGGTAAATATTTCTCAAGAAAAATACGAACCATTAAACTCGACAGTGTATAGGTTTTCCCGGTACCCGCCGAAGCCTCAATTAAATGCAGTCCACTAAATTCAATATCAATAATAGGTTGATAAGACACCTGTACTCTTGAGTTCATGCCTTACTCCGAATGTTGAAATTGAAAAACCGGATGATACAGGTCATAAGCAAACTCATCACAAGCATGTTGAAGTAATGCTTGTGCATCTTGTTCTTGCAAAATGAAACGCCAGTCTTGATGTAACTTGCACGCTTCATTTTGTGTCATATCGATAGAGGTAAATGTCCCAGTTTCATTCCAGTATTTTAACAGCTCTGCATAGCTCTTCTCATCCAGTTTTATTTTTTCTGTCGGATTTGTTGTTTCCCACTGATATGCCTTAGCTTTTTCAAGTGGCTTTAATAATAAAGCTGCTGGTAACACGAGTGGCTGCTGTTGAGCATAACGCCAGATTTTAAACCACGGTTGTAAATACTGCCGAGCTTGCTCCGAACTAATACCTTTACAGATGACAGTTTGGTCACTAAAAACCACAATGCGGCGTCTTTCAGTTCCTGCACTTCCTTCATTTAAATAGGCCAACCAAAGCAGGTACTCTAACCAGACTTTTGCACGTCTTTTTGCCCGAGCACTTGATGCTTCCATACTGACCCAATCCTGAGTTTCAGATTTTGGCACAGTAATATTCATATGTAGCTGTTTGGCAATTCGCCACACACGCTGAGTCGTTTGTGTCACGGCTGGCGCGTAATGATGAAGGCGCTCAAGCAAACATTCCTGTTCAAAAATGCCCTGTTGCCATGCACTGTATTGAACTTTGCCTACAGGCAACTGATCAAGTAGAACTTCAGGCTGTGCCTGCTGTTCGTTTTGCTGTAAAAAATGTCGAATGGTATAACGGCCCAAACCATCTAAAAGCAAAGGTTCATTCTGATCTAATACGCTTACATTTCCTAAGTTTTCTACGCCTAAAGTTTTTAAATATAAACGTGCGGGGAAAGTCACATCCTGTATCCACTGATGGCTGTCTAAAACCAACATGTCAGGTATTTCTAAAGGATAAGATATATTTGCCCAAGGCTTAAGAACACCGGAAGCTTGCTGAATTTGCATCGCCACGTTAAACCAGTGATCTTGATAACGAATATAGCGGTTCTCAGCCATAAAACCTTTCGGGTCAAACGGCTGTAAATAATGTAAGTGATAGAGCTGTTTTAATTGAGTCGGGATTTCAATACCTTCAATCACTTCTCGATCGGGTGCATTTGGTTCTGGCTTTACAATAAGTGCAAGATGCTCACGGAACTCTTGAAGAATACTAGAAGGATCTCTCACCTCACCGTCATTGACATCAAAGCCGTTATAAAACAGCCATAAGTTTTCTTGAGCTAAAAGTAAGGCGTCTAAGAAAGCGCCTTGGTCATCCTCAAGACGGGAACGGTCACCTAATTGTTGACGTAAGGCATCCATCAAATCAAATGGCACATGGGTGTCTCGATTTGGAAACTGCCCTGCATCAAGGTTCAACATCACAATTAAACGATAAGGCAAAGGACGAATTTGTCCAATCTGGGCAAAGGTAATCTGTCCAGTCGGTTCAGCTTGAGCCGTTTGATTTTCTAAAGTTCGCTGAATCTCATCCAGAATATAAGGCAAAGGCAAGGTGATTTTACGTAAGGTGCCTGTTTCTGTCTCGGCATAGTAGCTTGCGAGCGTTAACATACGCTCTTGTTTTTTTACAATTTCCCGCGCAGTTTTTAAAGCAGCCACACCGGCCTGCTCAAACTCGATAATATCTTGCGAGAGTGTTTGCAACCAATATTCCACCGTATGACTCTTTTTCTGCTCATGCATAATGAGCCAGTCACGGCGTTCATTTAAATCTTGATAAATCTGAATGAGCGTACCAATAAGCTCAAAATCGCCTGGTTGAACCTTAGCGTAACTCAGCACCTGATTAAATGTAGCATGTTCAGGAATTGCTATGCCGAGCGCTAACCGCTCTAAAGCAAACTTAAAGCTATATCGATAATCATCATCGCCGTCACATAAACTACGTTTCAGATGCTCTGCATCAAGTCCACGTTTAAACCCTGCATCAGCAAGTAAAGTTAAAATTCGCTCTACTTGAGCATATTCAAGTGCATAACGCTGTTGAGTCGCGTGTAAGCCAAGCCAGTCAGCAAACTCATCAAAGCTAAATCGTCCTTGCATAAGGTGAATACGCCCAATCACGGCACGCCATGCATTAAGTGCATCGAGTGAGGCAATTCCTGCTATTTTGACAGGCAAATGCACGCCTTGCTCAGTCGCTGTAGCAGGAAAAACACTTCGTATTAAAGGCTCTACTTCTGCCAAATTAGGAACTAAAACCAAAATATCATTTGGACGACGCGGCTGTTCGTGCGGTTTTGCCAACCAGCCAATCAATTGTTCTTTCAATACTTCAAGTTGCCGTAATGTCGAGTGGCAGACATGAATCTGAATTGAGTCATCGTTAGGGGCAAGTTCATATTGCTTGGCTTGGGGTTCCACCAAGTGCAAAATATCTGACTGAACTTTGCCAAGTAAACTTTCAGGAAAATCATCGACAAAAGCATCCACCCACTTACCCTCTTCACCTGTAGACAAGTTTGAGAGTAATGAGAAGTGATCACGGGCTTGTTTGCCCAATCTGGTTAAAAGTGGATGTCTTGACTCACGCGCCTCAGCATTAAAATTAAGCGTAAATTTATTAAAGAATTCGGCAATTTCCGCATCGGTCGCTTGGGGGTTCTTTGCTATAAAACGCTCTTTTACCCCTAAGTCATAGCGCTGTTTCCAGAGTGGGTCGACACTATCGGCCCAATATTCTTGCGAAGGGTTATAGTGCAAAATCAAAACATCAATGTATTGCCCTAAACGACGTAAAAACTGAAGCTGGCTGGGCGGTAAATCCAGTAAAGTAAAAATGACAATTTGCTGTGGCAAACGAGACAGTGCTTTCTTCTGGCGCTCAGGATGTTCTAATTCCTGCCAGAATAATTCGTCAATTTGCTGCATTTGCATAAAATCATCATGAAAATGCTGCTGCCATAACCAGCGCTGCCAACGTTCTAACTCTTGGGTTTGCTGCAAAGTAAATGCCGAAACTTCTTTATCTTTATGGGCAATATACTTTTCGATATCGAGTGATCGTCCTTGTCCCCATGCTGCTAACCAGTTATTTGGACAAGTACACATATTTTCACAACCACGCTGGCACTGTCCTCGATAGACCATGTAGTTACTAAATAAATCGGCAACCTGCTCGGCAACCCAATACAACATTTTTTGCTTTTTTAGCTGCTTCTCAATACCTTGTTCAAGCCGATCTGCGCTGTCATAAATACGTTGAACAATAGAATGCAGTGGATGAGAGCTATCTATGCTCATGACATCAGGCTGAATAAATTCCTGTAAGGCTTGATGTACACGCCATTTAAAAATCAAGCGTGGAATATTGGCTTTACGAACCTGCTCCTTATGTGCCGTGAGGACCTGTTGATAGGCATACCACTGAAACCCGCGCACACGTTGGTGAAACTGGTAATTGGCACTCATTCCTTGCTGTTCTGCAAGTTTTTGTATCAGCCACTGCTCGATGGCAGGACTTGGCACAATGAAATGCTGGGCTTTCAAAACCTGTAATGGATGCGTTGACGGCTGGGACGTAGATGCCAGTACACCCTGCAACAACACATCAATACGTTGACTTTGAATAACATGGATACCCATTTATTTCATATCCTACTCGCATAATTTATGCACAAAATCATAAACATTCATTACTATACAACTGAATCTGACTATGTCACGTTGGTTTAAACACAGCATAATCTCATTTTAGGTGTCACTTACCTTGTGTTGGTAAGGCACCTTCAAGGAACACATTACAGGTAAAACATTATGAAAATTGATAACATTCCTGACTATATTGATCCTAGCCTAAATCTGGAACAAATTCGCGATGAGTGCCAAGAACTCATTCAGAAAAGAGCTTACGTCTCTGCTGGTGCAGCAATTGTACCCATTCCTTTTTTTGACGTGGTAGTAGATTTGGGAATTTTGTCACAGCTTATTCCCGATATTAATTCCCGCTTTGGTTTAGCACCTGAACATGTCAGCGTTTATGATCCAAAAACAAAAACAATTCACTGGGATGAATTACGAAAACGCGGCTTTCAATTTTCAGGCTTTGTGGTCGCTCGCACTACTGTTAAAAAAACCTTTAACGGTTTCTTTGGAAAGATTGTTACCAAACAAGTGACAAAATTCGTTCCACTAGGTGGGCAACTTGTCGCAGCAAGTTTAGGCTATTTTATGATGAAAAAAATAGCCCAAACTCATCTAAATGACAGCTACAATCTTGCTAAACGTATTCAACAAAAAAGTCGTGGCACGGTTGTAAACTAAAATCCAACTTACGGCTGAGAGTTTAATCTGCTCTCAGCTGTTTTAAAATAGCTCTTAACACTTCTAAGCGTGCAGTGTATTTATCGTCTGTTGCGACAATATACCAAGGCGCATATTCGGTACTGGTTCGCTCAAACATATCTGCAGCCGCCTTTAAATAATCATCCCACTTATCACGGTTACGCCAATCTTCGGCAGTAATTTTAAAGCGTTTGTGCGGTGTCTCTTCTCTGGCTTTAAAACGCTGCTCTTGCTCATCTTTACTAATTGCCAGCCAAATTTTTACCACAATCGTTTGACTATCAAATAAGTCTTTTTCAAAGCGATTGATTTCATCATATGCTCTTTGCCATTCGATAGGCGAAGCAAATCCTTCAACACGCTCGACCAGCACACGGCCATACCAGGTACGGTCAAAAATGGTAATTTTTTCAGCTTCATTAATACGATTCCAAAAACGCCACAAATACGGGTGTCTTGCTTCGAAACGTTCAGGCGCCCCAATACAGTGAATATCATATTCACGCGGGTCTAAGTTTTTAACAATTCGCTTGATGGCCCCGCCTTTACCAGCAGCATCCATCCCTTCAAATGCAATCACCACATTGCGTTTATCAAAGCGCATGGTATCGGCAATTTTTTTACTGAGTTTATCGAGCTCTTTTTTATATTCGGCTTTATCCATTTTTTCCTGAGCAGGTTTTAATAAACTCTCGGGAATTTTTGCCTGTTGCCATTTACCTTTGACTTCAGTTTCATGTTCAGGCAGCTGACGCATGTGTTGTAAAAGATACTGAGCAAAAAATTGATCGCGCTGTTTTTCATCTTCCCCATCAATAATGTACCAATCGTCGGTAAAGCGACGGCGTAGCTTTTGCAAAGTGTCATATTGTTTTTTATTACGCCAGTCTAGGCCGTGAAGCTTATGCCAATGCTGTTCAGATGGGTCTATTTTATCTAACCGTTTTTGGAGTGATTTCCACGAAAGATCAAACCAAACCTTAATGACATCGACATAGTTATTTTTTAGGTCCTGTTCAAACGCTCGCATATTCTCAACATAGGCATCAAAACGCGCATCATCCAAAGGTTCTGACACATGAGTTGCCGTAACCAACAAATCGCTATACCAGTTGCCAAACATCACCACAATTTGGCCTTCAGTCGGAATAAATGCTGAATAAGACTGCCAGAATGCTTCAGAGTCTGTCAGCACACGTGGTGCATCTGCTTTTACCCGCAGATATCTTGGATCTAGCCACTCACGAAGCTGTTTAACCGCTTCCCCTTTTCCAGCTAACTCGATACCACTCATTAAAATGAGTGTGCTTTTGGCATTGGGTTTCCCTCGGCTTTCTTTTAAAGCATATTGTGCTTCAATTAAATCAACTGAAAGCTGTTCTTCGTCTCGTATTTCAAATTTTGGTTGTTGTTCACTCATGGTCCACTGCTCTAATCTTTTTATTTAATTTCACCATTATTTAACTTATGCGCTTGGGTGATGAATTGCTATACAAATTATGTCATTGCAACACGATTTAACCTGAAAATTGACGCATAAATCATTTTTTTTACATCTACTCGCCATAGTAGAAGGTTACAATGCCTCTTATGATTTTTTGTAAATAGCCCAATATTAGAGCCTTACATGTCTAAACTCGCTGCTTTTGATGAACTTTTACAACAATATAAAACATTTAATTATCACGACAATCCAGTGCTTGCCCAACGTTTGCAAGATGTACAAACATGGCTAAAAGAACGGATGAAAGAAACGCATCACGACTTTTTTAATTTGCCAGAACACAAACTGATGGCTCAGTACTTTTTAAACCGTTTATATGGTGGACCAGAGTTCGATGCACTTGCAGCACAAATTGAACGTTTATTGAAATATGCACATAAAGCAGAAAAGGTTTTACCTGAAAACGCAATTAAGACAGGTACAAAGTCGGTAAGTTTGGCTGTACTTGCCACTCAACTTGATGAACAAGTAGCAATGCAGCTTCTTGAAGACTATCCGGCAGATACCGTACTTACCGACGAGATCATGCGCTTAACCTTAATCAAGCTTGATCAGGCCGAAGCCCGTTACCAGCAGCTTGCCCTTCTTGACGATTTAGGAGCAGCACTCGATAAATACATGCGTTCATTTATGATGTTTACTGCTTTTAAAATGTGTAAAGGTATTGCACAAAAATATCACTTCGAATTGATGTATGATTTTATTCAAGATGGTTTTAGCGCAATGAAACCTTTAAAATCGGCTGAGGCCTTTATTAAAACTTTTACGGAAAAAGAACGCCAGATTGTTGAAAAAGTACATTCAGGACATCCGAATCCGTTTAGAGTGTGATAAGGTCGGCACATAGAAAAAACTCAACCTCACGAAGTTGAGATTTTATTCATTATATTTGCATGATGATGCCTGTAAAAATAGACAAAATCTGTCATCATGCAGAACTTATTCCGTTTCACTTGAGTTTGAGTCTAGGAGAGACAATATGTCTAACGAAAACCAAAAGCCAACATCTCCAACTGAGCAGGCACAAAGTTCAGACAAAGTTAGCCCATTCCTAAGCTCACCGTTACCGCAAGGTACCCCTCAAGGGCAACAACAATCTTTACAGCAAACCTTAACAGATACACCTGTTAGCGGTTCTGTGCCGAAATACAATTTACCACGTGGTGCAGGCAACACTGGCAACGTTGGTGAAACAACACACTTTGGTTATTCAACAGTTCGAACTGAAGATAAAGCACAAAAAGTTGCTGAAGTTTTCCACTCGGTTGCAAGCAAATATGACCTTATGAATGACTTGATGTCATTTGGTATTCACCGTTTATGGAAACGCTTTGCAATTAACATGTCTGGTGTTCGCCGTGGTCAACATGTGTTAGACATTGCTGGTGGTACAGGCGACTTAGCAAAAGTATTTAGCCGTGAAGTTGGCCCGCAGGGTCATGTGGTACTTTCAGACATTAACGAATCTATGCTCAATGTTGGCCGTGATCGTCTAATTGATGCAGGCTGTACCAATGTCGATTTTGTACTTGCCAATGCAGAAACTTTAGAACCTTTTGCAGACAACAGCTTTGACCTTGTCACCATTAGCTTTGGTTTACGTAACGTGACAGATAAAGACGCAGCGCTTGCTTCTATGTTCCGTGTGTTAAAACCAGGTGGCCGCTTACTTGTTCTTGAGTTTTCTAAACCAGTATTTGAGCCATTCTCAAAACTTTATGACCTCTACTCATTCACTGCTTTACCGATTATGGGTAAATTGGTTGCCAATGACTCAGAAAGTTATAAGTACTTGGCTGAATCAATTCGTATGCACCCAGACCAACGTACCTTAAAAGGCATGATGGAAAATGCTGGCTTCCAGAACTGTGATTATCACAACCTGACTGGCGGTATTGTTGCTGTTCACCGCGGTTTTAAACTGTAAGGGATAACGATATGTGGTCGATTCTGGCACTCGGTGCAGTCGAACGTATCATTCATCATCTGATCGATCTGGATGCATTAACCCGCATTCAGCTCAATCAGCTACAGGGCAAAATGTTGCGTGTTATCATCGATAGCCCGCAACTTTCTGTTGATGTATTCTTTGACCAAGAAAAAGTACGTCTTGAACCTACCGTTACAGGGCACAGTGAAAAACCATCAATTTTTGAGCAGCGCCATTTTGATCCACAATTTAAAATTTCTGAAGCCACTGCAACTTTGCATGTCAAAGATGTCGTTGAACTGATCAAATTATTATTAAGCGATCCAGACCAGATTGGTAATATCCCGCTTCAAGGTGATTATCACCTCTTACAGGATATTCAAAAAATTATGCAGCAAGCTGAACCTGATTTAGCTGCGCACTTGTCAAAATGGGTTGGTCCTCAACTCGCTCACGAAATCGGTAAGATTCAACTTGCACCAAAACATTTAAAACGCTCTCTTCAAAGTCATCTATTTTTTGCTGAAGATGCCTTAAAAGAAGACAGCGGTTTATTTGCCCCACGTTGGGAAATGGACGATTTAAATCAGGCTACGCGTAAGCTTAATCAAGACATTGATCGTCTAGAAGCTAAATTGCAGCAGCTCAATGCACAACTACAACCCACTCAAGACTAGGTAAGACTTTATATGATTCCGCACGTTTCACGTTTACTCGAACTTTGGCGTATTGCAGCGCACTATAGACTCGATACGTTGTTCCCTGCGGATGAATTACCTGTTAAAGCTAAGCATGCATTGAACATTATAAAAATGCATCCGGCAGCATGGTCTAGTCGTGAACGCAAAAATCCTTTAAAGCTTAAAGAAGCTTTAGAAGATATGGGGCCGCTTGCAATTAAGCTTGGACAACTCCTGTCAACTCGCCGTGATTTGATTCCACCTGAAATACTCGCCCAACTGGTTTTACTTCAAGATCAGGTCAAACCTTTTGATGGAGAAGTTGCCAAACAACGTATTCAAGATTCTTTAAAGGCAGACGTAAACACACTGTTTGCCCGCTTTGATGATCAACCACTTGCAGCAGCCTCAATTGCACAAGTCCATACAGCGGCGCTACATGATGGACGTGAAGTTGTTGTTAAAGTTACTCGTCCAGACATTCGTAGCCAGATTTTACAAGACTTTGAAATTCTGGCTTGGCTAGGTAACACCTTAGAAAGTCGTCTTGAAGCTGCCCGTGCATTACATTTATCTGAAATTATTCAAGACTACCGCCAAATCATTTTAAATGAGCTGGACTTGAGTATTGAGGCAGATAACACCCGTCGTATGCGCCATTACTTCACTGGTTCAACCATGATGTATGTGCCAGAAGTCTACATGGACACCAAAGATGTGATGGTGGCTGAGCGTATTACTGGTGTCCCTATTTCAGATACGGCAACCTTTGACCGTTTAGGCATGGACCGCGCACAACTTGCAGAAAAAGGATTAACCATTTTCTTTACGCAAGTCTTCCGCGATAACTTTTTCCATGCCGACATGCACCCCGGCAATGTCTTTGTAGAAACCATCAACCCAAGCAATCCACGCTTTATTGCACTGGACTGTGCGATTATGGGTGAGCTTTCTAAGCACGACCAAATGACAGTTGCCCGTATGTTGCTTGCTGTCATGAACAGCAACTTTATGCAGCTTATTCAAATTGTGCATCAAGCTGGCTGGATTCCACCGGGTACAGATCAAGACGCGTTAGCACGTGAAATGCGCCGCACTGTTGGGCCAATGGTGTCTAAACCAATGGATCAACTTGATTTTGCAGGTATCTTAATTCAAGTGATGGATATTGCCCGTCGCTTCCATTTAGAAATCCCGCCACAGCTCATGCTACTACTCAAAACTTTAGTGCATGTAGAAGGCCTAGGTACGGACCTTTATCCGCAGCTCGACATCTGGAAATTGGCAAAACCAATTTTGACAGAATGGGTCAAATCTAATATGAACCCAGTCAAAAATGTAAAAGAGCTTGGTCAGCAATTACCAGACCTGCTTTTAGGTGCTCAAGATTTCCCAAGTTTAATTATTGATAGCTTAAATGGTTTAAAAAATCAGTCCGCTTGGCAAGATCGACAGTTACGCGAAATTCAGCAACTTCGTTTGCAAATGGAACACCAACAACGTCGTAGCTGGATGTTTGGCAGTACTATGCTGATTTTGCTAACCATTGCGATTATTAGCCCTTGGTTTGTATCTATTATTTTGATTGTGTTGAGCAGCTTATTGGCGCTTTGGCGTGTATTGAAATAACTTCCAAGTCCCTTGCCCATGCAAGGGATTTTTTATGGGTAAAACTTATAATTTAAAAAAATATAGATCGATTATCCGTTCATTGCTAAATTTAGCTTTATGAATGCTTGAAAAGAACAAACAATGAAAACACCTCATTTTGCCATTATTGGTGCAGGCACGGCAGGTTTAGCCACTGCGATTTTGCTCGCCCGTGAAGGCAACCACGTTACTATTTTTGAACAAGTTGATGAGTTATCTCCAGTAGGTGCAGGTTTACTGCTACAACCTGCGGGCTTAGCCGTATTTGAGCACTTAGGTGTGCTCGACAAAGCCTTAACCTTAGGTGCGAAAGTCACAGGCTTAGAAGGACAACTTCCAGACAAGCGTCTTTTAGTTAACAGTCACTATCGCGAAGCATCAACAAATCTTTATGGTCTAGGTATACACCGAGCCACTTTATGTCACGTTCTCACTCAAAAACTTAGCGAATATTCAAGCCAGATTACTTGGTGCATGAATCATTCCGTTGAAAGTTTTGTAGAACATAACGATGAAGTTCGGATATTCGGCAGTCATCAAAATCAAAAGTTTGATGCTTGCTTTGATGGCCTACTCATTGCCAATGGTGCTCGTAGTCAATTACGCCCTAAAGCATGGGTAAAAGTTGACAAAGCTTATCCTTGGGGGGCTGCGTGGAGTATCGTGCCCGAGTGCCAAGTCCTCGATTCTGAAATTCTGCATCAATTTTATGATCGCTCGAGAATTATGATGGGAATTCTTCCTACGGGAGCGATTCCAACCGAACCTCAACAGCGCCTTTCAAGTGTTTTTTGGAGCTTACCTACGCCACAATTACAAAGTTTTTTGCAAGATGAGCAGGCTAAACAAGCTTGGTTAAAGCAAGTCTCAGAACGTTGGCCCAAAGTTGCAGAGTGGCTCAAAGAAATTTTGTATAACAGTCAAAATCAGCCCAAATGGCTATCTGCAAACTATCGTGATGTCGTCATGACCCAATTTGGTCAAGGTCGAATTGGAGTAATTGGAGATGCAGCTCATGCGATGAGCCCACAGTTAGGACAAGGAGCTAATATGGCATTATTGGATGCTTGGGCTTTTTCTCAATCATTGCGACAAGCTCAAAAAAACCAGAATATTGATTGGTCCCTACTCTGGCAGCATTATCACCAGCTTCGCCGTTCATCTACCCAGTTTTATCAATTTCTTAGTCGCTTACTAACACCACTTTATCAATCTGATCATTGGTGGGCTGGAGGTTTAAGAGATTTAGTTTTTCCGTGGATGTATCAAATCCCTTATTTTCGAAAAGAAATGGCAATTACAATTTCAGGCTTAAAAACAGGGCCATTCAAGCAACTTGATTATGATCAGGTAGCTCAATTGCCTAAAGAAAACAGTGCATTTCATTTAGAAAGCCAATCTTTGTCTGACTATTAACCCCACCAAATAATAGTGATTAACACATGAAAATCAGCCATCTTGATCATCTTGTTTTAACTGTCTCAAATATTGAATCTACCTGTCATTTCTATCAAACCGTATTGGGGTTTGAAGTCATCACGTTTAAAGGTGATAGAAAGGCTCTAAAGTTTGGAAATCAAAAGATAAATTTACACCAGCAAGGCAACGGGTTTGAACCGAAGGCATTACAGCCGACTCCCGGATCTGCTGACTTGTGTTTTATTTCAGACACTCCCATTTCAGAAGTGGTTGCACACCTTAATCAATTAAATATTCAAATTGAAGAAGGTCCGATTGAGCGTACTGGTGCAATGCATCCTATTCTTTCAGTTTATATTCGCGATCCAGATCAAAATTTGATTGAGATTTCAAACAACATAAGGTTATAAGTTATTTAAAATTTACAGGGATATTTTGTAATTGTTTTTTAATATCCCAATCTTTGGGTTTCTCTTTTAATTTCCACCAATTAGTACCTACCTCTAACCATTTATTGCGGTACGCTTTTACAGATTCTTTAGTATAATCCTCATATCCAAATTCAACACCACAACAATCACAAATATTAAAGTTTGGGTCTTCGCCACTTTCCCCCCACGGCTCTTCATCTTGTATAAGACCACATACTCGACAAGCAAAATTTTCTATTTTGTCCAAGACTTATTTTCCTAAGTTATAACAATATGCTTAGCTAATTTTACAATAGCTATGGCTTCACAAATCAAAATTAATTTAAACAACTCTTAAACTACAATTTACTAGTGTCCATCTTATAGACAAATCATATAACCGATTTTTTATACGACAAGCATAGCCAACCCTAAGCACAAGCGCTACACTAGCTCATTTCCACTGAATGGATTTCCGCTCATGTCAAACTGGTTAGATGAAGTTAAATTTGATTCCAATGGTCTTATCCCTGCCATTGCTCAACATCATCAAACCGGACGTATTTTGATGGTGGCGTGGATGAACCGTGAATCACTCGCACTCACAGCAGAAAAAAATCAGGCTGTGTATTTCTCCCGTTCTCGCCAAAAACTTTGGCACAAGGGTGAAGAATCAGGTCATTTCCAAACGGTATATGAAATTCGTTTAGACTGCGATGGCGACGTGATTGTATTACAGGTTGAGCAACATGGCGGTATCGCATGTCATACAGGTCGTGAGTCTTGTTTCTACCGTAAACTCACCCCACAGGGCTGGGAAATTGTCGATGCACAGTTAAAAGACCCTACTGCAATTTATGGCGACAAAGCCAAAGCTGAAAGTCACGATCATGCTCATACTACTGAACAAGTGGATGTACTTGCTCACTTAGGGCAATTGATGCAAGAGCGTAAGCAAGCAGAAGCAGACACTTCATATGTTGCAAGCCTCTACAAAAAAGGCATCAATAAAATTTTAGAAAAAGTCGGCGAAGAAGGCGTAGAAACCATTATTGCTGCGAAAGACTACGCTGCTCAAAATACAGAAAGCAATTTAAATGACTTGATTTATGAAACTGCCGATTTGTGGTTCCATAGTATTGTCATGTTGGGTTATTTCGATCTTAATCCACAACTTATTATTGACGAGTTAGGTCGTCGTCAGGGTTTATCTGGTTTAGTTGAAAAAGCTAACCGCAATAAGGTTTAAAATCACTCAGTGTCGAATATCGAAAAACCTAAAGCCACCTATGAGCAAGCAATTGCCATAGATAACGCACGTCTTGGGCAATCATTTAAAGTGATTGCCTATGCGGGCACAGGTAAAACTACTACGTTGCAAATGATTAGTGATGCCATGCCTGAACGGCGTGGTATGTATTTGGCTTTTAACAAAGCCATTGCTGGTGAAGCACAAAACAAATTTCATCGCAATGTAGACTGCCGTACTTTTCACTCACTCGCCTTTCGCAGTGTGCCGCGTGGCGTAACTGATAAATTACGTTTACCTCGCTTAAGCCCAAGCTTTATTGCAAAAGAATATCGACTAGAACCGATTACCTTACGTCGAATGATGGGTGGACGTTATGAAAAATACGTCTTAATGCCAAGTCGCCTAGCGAGTCTTGTCGCCAATGCGGTGAGCTATTTCTGTTCGACCAGTTCTCAATATCCAGCGCCTCGACATATTCAGGCGCCAAACTGGTTACATCCAGACGATATTACTGCACTTCAAACTCACCTTTACCCTGCTGTAGAACGCCGCTGGCTAGAGTCCATCGACCCAAGTCATCAAGCGGGAATTGGTCACGATATTTACCTCAAACTTTGGGCATTGTCTGAGCCTAATATTCCGGCCGATTATGTCTTATTTGATGAAGCACAAGATGCTGACCCTTTAATGCTGGGTATATTACTTCGTCAAAAAAGTACTCAGGTTATTTATGTAGGCGATGCACATCAGCAAATCTACGCGTGGCGCGGTGCAGTAAATGCCATGCAACAGCTGCCTTTGCCAGAGTCTCGCCTAACGACCTCTTTTCGTTTTGGGGAGGCAATTGCCGATGTCGCCAATGCGTTATTAGGTGGCTTAAATGAGACAATTCCTTTGCTTGGTAATCCGAACCAGAAATCAAGTGTAGTCAATAAACCGCATACAAAAATGCGTGATGCGATTTTGTGTCGTACCAATGCTCGCGCAATGGAGCTGTTATTGGCAGGCTTAGTTCACGGCGATAAAGTGAGTTTGCAAGCTGACCATCAAAAACTAAACCGTTTTGTAGATGCTGCAAGCCTCTTAAAGCAAGGGAAACGAGTTACTGACGTTCCTGAGTTGGCATGGTTTAACTCATGGCATGATGTTCATGAGTACTGCGAAACCAATGAAGGAAGCGATATAAAACCATTGGTTAAGCTGGTAGATGATCACGGCACTGACCCATTAAAAAAAGCACTTGCAAAGATTACTCCCCTTGAGCAAGCTGACTATGTCATCTCGACTGCCCATAAAGCGAAAGGGCTGGAATGGAACCGTGTCCATATTGAAGACGACTATCAATTTAAAATTAATGGATTAGAGCATAAGATTACAGATGAAGAGTTAAGATTACTGTACGTTGCCTGTACTCGTGCTAAAGTAAGTCTAAATATCCATCATCTTTATGATCTGATACAACAATTAAAACTAAGGGCGCCTTTAAGTCTTCGTCAGTCGGTTGGTTGAAGCGCTCATAATTAGGTGAGCCTATGAAACTTGAATCTATCCAATTTAAACATATTGCTCTGTTTCATGACCTAAAAATACAGTTTCAATATGACAAACAACCGATTACTTTAATTTTAGGCGAGCAGGCGACTGGCAAAAGTATGCTACTCAAGCATATTTATCATGCTTTAACATGGTTTCCTGCGCGCCTTAAAGATGCACGTACACCAGGCATTGTCATGCCAGATCAGGACATTAGCCATTCTCGTTTGCAATCTAAAATAGAAGTCAGCATCCAGATTCCACCGGAATTTGGACAGCTCCCTGAAACCACATCAACCCAGCAAACCGACACATCTCTTTGTAGCTGGAAACTGTTCAAGACCTTAAATTCAAGTGGTGTAGGGATTAGTCAAGTTGAAACTCAGCAGCTCGATCAAACCATTACCCTTTATCATCAAGTCACAAGAAAAGACCCACTTCAAGGTCTTCCCTTACTCGCTTATTATCCGTCAGAGCGATTTGTTAACGATATAAATTTACTGAATAAAAATTTACCGGGTATTACCCAGTCTATTTCTGCTTATGACATTAGCTTCATTCCGTTTACCACCTTCGCCCGCTTTTTTGAGTGGTTACGTGAAATTAGTGATATTGAAAATGCACAAGCGGCTCATGTTGTGCAGCGAATTATTTCAAAACAATCCAATTCACAAGATCAGGAAGAAATTTTACGTCAACTACAACTTGAATTGGCAGGACATCCTAAACAGCTTCCTTCACCTAATTTGTACGCATTAAAATCGGCGTTAAAGACTATTTTTCCTGAGCTTGAAGACTTTTATTTGCAATATCACCCAAAACTTCAACATATGGCACATTACAAGGGTGAAGTCTTGGCCTTTCAACAACTTTCCAACACCACTAAAACATGGATTGCACTCGTAGGCGATGTGGTTCGCAGGCTTTGTTTGCTCAATCCGTTGAGCTTAGACCCTTGTCTTGAAGGTGAAGGCGTTTTGTTAATTGACCAGATCGATTCACAACTAGATGCAGCACATTGCTCAGAAATTTTAAATCGACTTCATCGCGCATTTCCACGCTTACAAATTATTGTGACCGGAAGCCGTGAAGAATTGCTTGAACATGCAGCCGCATATCAATGTTTTAAATTAGAGCATGGAAAAATCAGTCCACTTGATTTAAATACCACTCAGCAGCAACTCGAACATCTTTATACGTTATTACAGCGAGATGAAGCGTTAACGCCGCATATAGATCCCCTACCGCTTGATACCGAGCCGGCAACAGCTCAAATCGATAGTTTGTACCAACAAATCCAAAATCTAAATGAACAACAAAAAAATGAATTATTACGTATGATTCATGCAGGAGACACCTCGGAAGAAACCTCCTCTCTTTAAAATTTATTAGGGTTTGTTGACAT
>NZ_JAVIMT010000022.1:0-18606 GCF_031196675.1 Acinetobacter sp. 148
TAAAGCCAGTTGTCCATCTTGGAGAGGAAGTGTGGTAAAACTGTTCCTAGAAAATGAAAAACCCCGTAACTTTCAAAACTTGGCGGTAGAGAAGTTACAGGGTTGAATCCTTAGAACACGCTTGCACATGATCTGTATCCAATAATACAGAACAAAAGTGCATTTGCAAACAGTGAAGTTATGCAATGCAACAATTATCATTATGCTTAGAGCAATTTACAGAAAAGTTACACAACAAACCATATTGCACAAATAATCGGTATTGTATTATTTTTTTTTGCGTGCTTACTATACGTTGTCTGGGCAACGGAAGTGTTTCGACCCGACTCTGGAACGCGATCCGCAGCGACGACTGGGCAATTCCGCACGTTGGCCTGATCAGGTCGCCCTGCTGCACCTTGTCTGAGCAGTTGACCTGCATCAATGGGGCGGGAGATCGCTGTACATTGACTCTTGATATTTTTCCTGGTAAGCGCAATATCTTACAAAGTCTTGCAAGGATTTCCTTGGCCGGAACCGCAAAGCGACGCGATTGGAGAGGGCTAAATGAAAGCGCACCTACAGGTGATTTTCACGCTCGATGAATTGGCAGCGTACTTGAAAGTCGGCAAGCGGACGCTTTATCGGCTCGCCGCGCACGGGGAAATTCCGGCTTTCAAGGTGGGCGGGACGTGGCGGTTTCGTCAAAGTGAAATCGATCGATGGATCAATGATCAGATCCAAGCAGGCAGAAAGAAGGAGGTGATACGCACAGATGAGCAGCCAAAGTCAGCGGAACACTCCGTGTCGTCTGGGCGCGCTGTCCTTCGCCGCAGGCAAACGGAGTGAGCGAGAGTCTTCAATTTTTCTTCTGGAGGTGTGACATGGACATTGATTTCAAGAAATTGGCTCCCTGGAACTGGTTCAAAAAGGAGCAGGAAGAACAACAGAGCACTGCCTCGCTGCCAGTGCAGCGCAATGACCTGCAGGTGGCGGGTGGGCCCGTCAGTCCCATCCTGCAATTGCATCGCGAGATCGACCGCCTGTTCGACGACGCGTTTCGAGGCTTCGGTTTCCCGACGCTGGCCATGCCACGCTGGCAGTCGGACTGGCCGGGCATGCTGAAGCCGGCGCTGGACATCCAGGAGACCGACAAGCAGTACAAGATCGCCCTGGAAGTACCCGGCGTCGAGGAAAAAGACATCCAGATCACGCTCGACAACGACGTGCTGCTGGTGCGCGGTGAAAAGCGTCAGGAGCAGGAAACGAAAGACGGCGGTTTCCACCGGGTGGAGCGCTCCTACGGCAGCTTTCAGCGCGCTCTGAACCTGCCGGCCGATGCCAACCAGGACACGATCAAGGCCGCTTTCAAGAACGGCGTGCTCACGATCACGATGGAAAAGCGCGAGGCCAGTACGCCCAAGCAGGGGCGCTCGATCCCGATCAACGGCTGACGCGGGGCAGCGCGTTTTTCTCAAAAACCAAAAAGAGATGAGGCACCGTGATCGGCGGTCCTTCGTCAGATCAATCTTTACAGGAGCATCATCATGGACAGAAAACAATGCCAAGTCTGCGGCCAACCCGCCACCGTGCGGGTGGAAGCCAATCTCAACGGTCGTCACAGCACCATGCTGTTGTGTGACGACCATTACCGTCAACTGGTGCGCCAGCAAAAGCGCACCGTCTCGCCGCTGGAAGCCTTGTTCGGCTCGCGCAGCGGCCTGTTCGAGGACTTCCTCGGCAGTGACTTCTTCCGCATCGGCGACGACGCGACGCCGATGGCCGCCGATACCGATGACGTGGTCGATGCCTCGTTCGGCGAGCCCGCCGCCGCAGGTTCGGGTGCGCCGCGCCGTCGCGGCAGTGGTTTGGCCAGCCGCATCAGCGAACAGTCGGAAGCCCTGCTGCAGGAGGCCGCCAAACACGCTGCCGAATTTGGCCGCGCCGAGGTGGATACCGAACATCTGCTGCTGGCGCTGGCCGACAGCGACGTGGTCAAGACCATCCTGGGTCAGTTCAAGATCAAGGTCGATGATCTCAAGCGGCAGATCGAGTCCGAGGCCAAGCGCGGGGACAAGCCGTTCGAGGGCGAGATCGGCGTGTCGCCGCGCGTGAAGGATGCGCTCAGCCGCGCTTTCGTGACCTCCAATGAACTCGGCCATTCCTATGTCGGTCCGGAGCACTTCCTGGTCGGTCTGGCCGAGGAAGGCGAAGGGCTGGCCGCCAACCTGCTGCGCCGCTACGGCCTGACGCCGCAGGCGCTGCGCCAACAGGTCAGCAAGGTAGTCGGCAAGGGCGCCGAGGATGGCCGCGCCGAGACGCCGACCAACACGCCGGAACTCGACAAGTACTCACGTGACCTGACCAAGATGGCGCATGACGGCAAGCTCGACCCGGTGATCGGCCGTGCGCAGGAGATCGAGACCACCATCGAGGTGCTGGCCCGGCGCAAGAAGAACAACCCGGTGCTGATCGGCGAGCCGGGCGTGGGCAAGACCGCCATCGTCGAGGGGCTGGCGCAGCGCATGGTGGCCGGTGAAGTGCCCGAGACCTTGCGCGACAAGCGCCTGGTGGAACTCAACATCAATGCCATGGTGGCCGGCGCCAAGTATCGCGGCGAGTTCGAGGAGCGCGTGCAAAAGGTGCTGAAGGAGATCTCCGAGCATCAGGGCGAGCTGATTCTGTTCATCGACGAGGTGCACACCATCGTCGGTGCCGGCCAGGGCGGTGGCGAAGGCGGGCTGGACGTGGCCAACGTCTTCAAGCCGATGATGGCGCGCGGCGAGCTGAACCTGATCGGCGCCACCACGCTCAACGAGTACCAGAAATACATCGAGAAGGATGCCGCGCTGGAGCGGCGCTTCCAGCCGGTGACGGTGCCCGAGCCGACAGTGGCACAGGCCATCATGATTCTGCGCGGCCTGCGCGACACCTTCGAGGCGCACCACAAGGTCAGCATCTCTGAGGACGCGATCATCGCGGCGGCTGAGTTGTCCGACCGCTACATCACCGCCCGCTTTTTGCCCGACAAGGCCATCGACCTGCTCGACCAGGCGGCCGCGCGCGTGAAGCTGTCGGCCACGGCCCGGCCGGTGGCCGTGCAGGAGCTGGAGTCCGAACTGCACCAGCTGCGGCGTGAACAGGATTACGTGGCCGCGCGCAAGCAGTACGACAAGGCCGCCGAGCTCGGCAAGCGCATCGAGGCCAAGGAGGCCGAGCTCAAGAAGCTGATCGAGGGCTGGGAGCGGGAGCGGGCCTCCGGCAGTGCCGAAGTCAAGGCAGAACACGTGGCCCAGATCGTTTCGCGCCTGACCGGCATCCCGGTCAACGAGTTGACGGTGGAAGAGCGCGAAAAGCTGCTGCACCTGGAACAACGGCTGCACGAGCGCCTGGTGGGACAAGACGAGGCGGTCCGTGCCGTGGCCGATGCCGTGCGGCTGTCTCGCGCGGGCTTACGCGAAGGCAGCAAACCGGTGGCTACCTTCCTGTTCCTGGGCCCGACCGGGGTGGGCAAGACCGAGCTCGCCAAGGCGCTGGCCGAGTCCATCTATGGCGATGAAGGTGCGCTGCTGCGCATCGACATGTCCGAGTACGGGGAACGCCATACCGTGGCACGTCTGGTGGGGGCGCCTCCGGGTTACATCGGTTACGACGAAGGCGGTCAGCTCACCGAGAAGGTGCGGCGCAAGCCCTACAGCGTGTTGCTGCTGGACGAAATCGAGAAGGCTCACCCCGACGTCTACAACATCCTACTGCAGGTGTTCGACGACGGGCGGCTCACCGACGGCAAGGGCCGGGTGGTGGATTTCACCAATACCATCATCATCGCCACCTCGAACTTGGGCTCGGACATCATCCAGCGTCGGCTGAAGGCCCGTAGCGCCGCCGGCGAGGAATACGAGAAGACCAAGTTCGAGGTGATGGACGTGCTGCGCGGACACTTCCGCCCCGAGTTCCTCAACCGCATCGACGAGATCATCGTCTTCCATGCGCTGGGCAAGGAGGAGATCCGCCATATCGTCGGCCTACAGCTCGATCGTGTGGCCCGCAACGCCGCCAGCCAGGGCGTGATGCTCACCTTCGATCAGACGCTGATCGACCATTTCGCGGAAGAAGGCTACAAGCCGGAGTTCGGTGCGCGTGAACTCAAGCGCCTGATCCGCAGCGAACTGGAAACGACGCTGGCGCGCGAGATGCTCGGCGGCGGCATTGGCAAGGGCGATCACGCCAGCGCCCGCTGGGACGACAAGGCCGAACGGGTGGTCTGCGAGCGCCAGGAGCCACCCGCGAAGCCGGCCGAGCCTGAGAAGCCCGATGCCGCGAAGGCGGCCGAGCCGCCGAGCGACGCGAGCAAGCCTGCGCGCAAGAAGAAGTCAGCGGGCGGCGAATCTTGAGCGATGGGGCTGTCGTGTCCGACCCCAACGGGCTGACATGGGCAGCCACCCTCGTGCCGCTGGCGGTCACTATCCCCACAGCGGGGCACGCGGTCATCTTCAAGCGTGACCCTCGATCGGCCACGCTGTGGGTGCTGCTGATCGCGCTGTTGCCGCTGGGCGGTTCGCTGCTGTATGGGCTGTTCGGCATCAACCGTTACCAGCGGCGGGAGCGGCGGCTGTTTCCGGGGGCAGTTCGTCGATGCGCTGAGCCGGGCTCATCGACAGCGGCAAGATCGACAACGCCAAAGCGGAACTCGCCCGAGCACTGAACACCCTGGTGGTGACCTCGGTCGCCTTTCCTCTGCCCGTGCTACGGGCCGAAGCCGCGATCGCAAAAGCTGAAAAGCTGGCCGAGACCGACAAGCGCGATGCCAAGCAGAACGAGGAGCTCAGCACCTTGCTGTCGTCCGTGCGCACGGAGATCGAGATGGCGCAGATCCTGGGTTATGGCAAGAAGGCAGACTTCAAACCCATCTTCGATCAGGTGAAGTTCATTGAGCAAAAGTCGGCTGGTGGCAAAAGCGGCAAGGGATGGTTCGACGAGTTGAAGACGCGCATCCAAAAGCTGTTTTGAGGTGATGAAGGGGCTGACTGCTCTGTCGGTCAGTCTCGCGATGTTCGCATTCAGCCCCAATAGATTCGCCTATTTTCACTATCTCATACGAGGTATATCACCATGAATGAGCAAACACCGAATCCCAATGCGACGAACGAAGGAATAAACGAACAGGCCGCGGTAAGCAGCCTTCCTGTCAGTCCAGAGGCCAAGCCTGAAGTCGTCACGGAGGTACAGCCTGAGGTTCAGAAGGAAACGGACTCGCAGGCGGCAGACAAACGTAAACAAGTCCTCAATGAGGCCGTCTCGGCCTTGTCGCTGACCAAATCAGCGCTGGCCGCACTTGACGGCAAGGACACTGCACGCGCATTGGCAACGCTGGCCGAAGTGACGGGAAAGCTGGAGCTGATCGTCGCGCGCGAACCCACGCTCGCCCTGGCCGGCGTTGATGTGCGCACCATCGTGCACGACTTGTTCGCCAACACGGAAACCATTGAGGCGATGACCGACGAGGCGCTGGATGCCCTCAAACATGGCGAGGTGCAACGGGCTCGCCACGTGCTGGCTTTGCTGGCCAGTGAAATCGTGATCACGGTCACCAACATCCCTTTGGCGTCCTATCCCGCAGCCGTGAAGGCAGTCGTGCCGCTGATCGATCAGGGCAAGATCGAAGAAGCCAAAGCCGCGCTGCAGTCAGCGCTCAGCACGCTGGTCGAGGAGCGCAGTGTGCTTCCGCTGCCCGTCCTGCGTGCGAAGCTGCTCCTGAAGCGCGCCGAGCCCCTGGTAGAAGATGGTCAGCGCAGCGAAGCATCCAATGAGCGCCTGGAGACATTGTTGAACGAAGCCCGGCAGCAGTTGGAAATGGCAGAACTGCTGGGCTATGGTAAAAGGAAGGACTTTGAGCCCCTGTACGCTGAACTCAAGAAAATCAAGGAAAAGACGGGAGGGGGAGGCTGCGGAAAAGGCTGGCTCGATGAAGTCAAGGCAAAACTGTCCAAGTTGTTCTGAAACCGCTGGAGAGGGGGCGCATAGCGCCCCCTCTCTTGTCCCATGAGTGTTTGATTTTTTATTTTGTATAGATCTTTAGGAAATATTGCATGAACACAGATACCATCGCCAATTCCAATGCGGATGACCCCACCAAAGCACTTTGTTCGCTGAGCCAAAATTGGTGGCTTTTTATGCTGCGCGGTGTCTTGGCATTGATTTTTGCAGCCCTCGCGTTCTGGATGCCACAATCGGCTCTGTTGGCTATGACCATCATGTTCGGCGCATTTTCCTTGGTCAATGGCGCGTTCAACTTGTTTGCAGCGGTGCGCCATATCCAGAAAAAAGAGCGCTGGGGCTGGCTGCTGTTCAGCGGCATTGTCGGCATACTTACGGGCGTCGTCGTCTTGGTTGCTCCTTGGGTCGCCACGATAGTCTTGGCTTCTTTTTTATGGGCTAGCGTGGGCTTCTGGGCGATTTTCACCGGTGTGCTGGAGATATCCGCCGCCGTTCGGCTGCGTCGGGAAATCAAGGGTGAAATCTGGCTTGCCCTCAGTGGACTGCTCTCGATTATACTTGGCGCTATCGTCTTGTGGATATTTTTTACCCGTCCGGTCGAGTCATTCGTGGCCGCAGGCTGGCTGTTGGGTTTCCATGCGGCAGTCTATGGCGTCACGCTTTTGTTCTTTAGTTGGAGTCTTCGCAAAACGCGCCTGGGGTAAGAGCGTGCCAAACCAAAATCTATGGATATGAGCATCCTCGATTCATACCTCCATAGAAATGACATTGAAGGAGTCATACATGCAGATGCAATATAGCTATCGAGCTATCGACAAAGAGTTTCATGAACCTTGGCAGAGAGCTTTGGGAAATGTGATCGAGCACGCCCTCAAGCCATTGCTCGACAAACACACTAAAGATTCAGCGCAACTTCAAATCGTCCTTGATCGCGACAAGATCAAGCGGCAATTTCTGGCCAGTGGCTATATGCACCTGCCCGGCAAAAAGATTGTCAGCGTTACTGCATCACATGACGAGCTGACGCCCCTCGCGCAGATGCTCGCAAAGTCGTTGTTCCGTCAGGCCAAGAAGCATTTTGACCGACTGCATGCTCAGGATCAAATCAAGCGCAAAGCACGACGCGAGCGCTTGCGCGAGCTCAAGGTGCGGATTGCCGCAAAACCCGCATTAGCCGCCCATAAGGCCGAGGTGACCCGAATGCCTCTACTGTCGAAACTTGAGGCTGTCGCAAGGCGTGAGCTGGCTTATCTGCGGGCCGTCGGCGATTTACCGCGCGATTATCCGACGCTACGCGACGTGGTGGATGAAGCGATTGTCCGAGCTGAGGTGGAATGGCAATCCGTGCCGGGGGAAAAAGAGGCTTACACCGGTCTTTTGAAGCATCTGTTCGCCGTCCTGGATAACGAAGTGGCAAGCAGCCGGCAATTTGGCGAATTCGTTTCTCTGGACGCGCCGGTCGAACCGGATGCCCAAGACGTGGCCGAGGCCATGGTGGAAGAGGAAATCTTCGAATTTTATCAGCCCGATGACACACTCAAGCTGGCCGATATCTTCGCTGGCAGTCAGCATCCCGATGTCGCAACGATCGCGGAACAGGAGGAGCTGATTGATCGGTCGAGCGAGTTCGCTTTTGCATTTGACCTGCTGAAGGACATGCCGCGTTTGTGGCGGCGCATTTTTCTGCTTATCCGTGTGGACGGGCTGAATGCCAGCAGCGTCTCTGAAATCCTGCTGATTCCTAATAAGGAAGATGCTGTCCGAAGGTGGCTCATGCAGGCCGAAGCATTCATCGCTGCTCATCTGGAAGAGGCCGGAGTAAGCAAAAACGGGAACGATTGGCTCCAAGGCGTTGATTGGTCGGCATTGTCTGTGACCCGAAGCGAGGCAGCCTCACTGTAGTCCAAGGAGGCGAACCATGAAGAATGATCTTCACCTCGTCTGCCCGCATTGCCAGTCCATCAACCGCGTACCGACTGCGAAGCTATCGGAACATCCCAACTGTGGCCGCTGCCAGCAGCCCTTGTTCACGGGCGAGCCCATCGAGTTGACCACGGCGACGTTCTCGCGCCACGTGGAGCGCAGCGATCTGCCGCTGCTGGTCGATTTCTGGGCGCCATGGTGCGGGCCGTGCAAGATGATGGCGCCACAGTTCCAGCAAGCGGCGCACCAGCTCGAACCGAGGATCCGGCTGGCGAAGGTGAATACCGAGGCTGAGCCCCACCTGGCCGCGCAGTTCGGTATCCGCAGCATCCCGACGCTCGCCCTGTTCCAGGGTGGGCGGGAGATCGCCCGTCAGGCCGGCGCGATGGGCACGCAGGACATCGTGCGCTGGACGTCGACGCAAGTGGGACGCTGACCGATGCAGGGCTTGCTTGGTGCTACGTTAATCCTGCTGGCGGCTTGCAGCCTGGCGGCGATGGCGACGGCGGCGTTCAGAGTGCCCGCCTTGCTGGGGTATCTCTCTGTCGGCGTTGTACTGGGCCCCTCAGTCATCGGCGTGATCGCGCCGGGGGAGACGCTGAGCTTTCTGTCCGAGCTGGGCGTGGCGCTGCTGTTGTTCATGGTCGGACTGGAATTCTCCCTCGGACACTTCTGGCTCGTCCGCAGAACAGTGCTGATGGCGGGTGCTCTGCAGATGATCGCCGTGGCCCCGCCGCTGATCCTGCTATTGATGTGGCTGGGGCAGCCCGGCCAGAGCGCCGTGCTGCTCGGCACTGCGGCGGCCATGTCGTCCACGGCGCTGGTCAGCCGACAACTGGCCGACCAAGGCGAGCTCACCACCCGCCACGGCCGCAGTGCCATCGCCGTGCTGGTCTTTCAGGACCTGGCCAGCGTGCCCCTGCTGGCCTTGCTGGCGATCTGGGCGCGCGGCGAGTCGCCGAAGATCGAGCATGTGCTGCTCGAAGTATTCGGTGTGCTGCTGCTGTTCGCGGCAGCGGCCCTCGCCTCGCGCCGTCTGTTGCATGGCCTGCTGGGCTGGGTGGCGCGGCGGGGTCACGAGGAATCGTTCGTGCTCGTCTCCTTGTGCGTGGTGGTGGCTGCCGCCGCCGCTGCGCACGCGGTCGGCGTATCCGCCGCCCTGGGGGCCTTCCTCGCCGGGATGGTGCTGGGCGAGAGCGACTTCCGGCACCACATGGAAAGCCACCTCAGGCCGTTTCGCGATGTGCTGTCGGGCCTGTTCTTCGTGACCATCGGCCTGCAGCTGGATGTCGCGCAGATCGTGGCAGCACCGCTGGCGGTACTGGGCTGGCTGCTGGCCTTGGTGCCTCTCAAGATGGGGCTGAACTTTCTGGCGCTGCGCGCAACCCGCCTGTCGGCGCTCGACGCCTGGCGCACAGGCATCGTGCTGGGGCATGGCGGCGAGTTTGCGCTGCTGCTCCTGGGCATGGTCATGCAGCAGCACTTGGTTGCAGCCAACGTGGTGCAACAGATGCTGGTCGCGCTGGTGCTGAGCATGGGGTTGGCGCCGCTCCTGATCCGACACCATGACCGTTGGGCGCGGGCATTCAGCCGCTCGGGCGCACTTGGTCAGCCACCGCAGGCCGAAGAAGGCGAAGTCGCCGAGCGGGCGCGGTCGTTGCGCGACCATGTGATCATCTGTGGGGCGGATGAAATCGGGCTGCTGCTGAGTCGAACGCTGCGCCTGGCAGGCGTGCCGCATTTGCTGCTGGAATCGGACCGCCAAAGGGTCGAAGCGGGTCGTGCGATGGGGGCGCCGGTGTCGTATGGCGATGCCAGTCGGCTCGACACCCTGGCCGCCGCCGGATTGGCCCATGCCCGTCTGGTGGTGCTGACGCTTGTTCGTCCGCAGACGGCCGAGCGCATTGCGCGAGCGGTCCTCGAACGCCGCCCGACCTTGCCCTTGGTGGTGGCCACTGACCGCGTAACGGATGCCCAGCTTTTGCGTAATCTGCCCAATGTCAGGCTGTACCCGTTGTACCTGGCTTTGGGACTGGGGCTGGCCGAGCAGGTGCTGTTGATGCTGGGCATCAATGCCGACTACGTCAACCGCCGGATCGAGGAATTACGGCAGACACTCAGTGAGTCAGGTGGGGATAGACCATGAACGGGCCGGCCATTGGGTTGATGGTGTCGCTACTTGCCAATATTGGCATGGCGGTTGCGCGTGGGGTTTTGCTCGTACCAATCGCCAGAGGCGCGACGAGCTGAAGCTTCGCCAACAAGCGAAAATCGACGACAACGAACGGATCGCCATCGCCCTGGAAGGCGCAGAATTGGGGTTCTGGGAATGGGATATCGCCACCGACAGCTTCAGGCTTTCTGCCCGCAGTCTGGCGATGTTCGGCTTCACCTCCGACGACGAGAAGATTGGCGCCACCCATGCCGCATGGCAAGCGCGTATTCACCCGGAGGATTTACCGGTCGTTCTGGCAAAGGTGCGCGCTTATCAAAAAAAACCGTCGGAGCGATTGGAGTGCGAGTACCGCGTTCGTCATCGATCCGGCGTTTGGATTTGGGTTTTGGATCGCGGTCGATGGCTGGGTGACGCGGGCAGGCAACTGATAGTCGGCACTCTGCTCGACATCTCTTCTCGCAAGGAAATGGAGCAGCAGTTGCTGCGTATGGCGATCACCGACCCCTTGACCGGCTTGTCGAACCGGCGGGCGTTTAACGAACTATTACAGCTGGAATGGGAGCGCCTCAAACGCAGCCCCTAATATGGAACTGAGTGAAAAATGACTTATGAAAGAAGTCTATTACTTAAGTTTTTATTTTATCTCTGTGATTTTAATGAGGTATTGCGGGATAGTTAGATCATTACTCAATTTTAATTTATGTCATAATTTATTAATCTTAATTTCAGATAAAAATCAAGGAGACAATGAATGTCGAGAAAAGTAATAATGACTACAAATGAAAGACGTCTTCAAGTATTAAATCAAATGCGTGCTAGCTACCGTGGTGTGCAGCTTTTAAAGCAAGATAGAATTAGATTTATACAGCATAGTACTACGGCTCAATCTAGCTTATTTTCCACAAGCGATAGTAGGTATCATGCATGTGATGAACTATCAATGGAAACGGATGAGAGTGATGTGTTGAAAGAAACTGCTGAAGCTATGTACGCATCTACAGGTGATACAATTTGGTTAAGCTTTTAAATATAAAATTCAAGCGCTTTATATCGTTTCAATGAGCAGAGTTCAAAATTGCTTGAGTAAGTCGTCAATTGATATTTCCTCTTCCACATAGAAAACACCATTTTGGTCTGCTTTCATTTTTTTAATAGAATTACCTTGGATTTTATGGATGTCTAGTAGATCTTTAAGTATTTGATCTGCAATTTTATTTTTCCAATCATTTTCTGGATCTAAAGGAATCAACATGAGTTTCGCCTGGTTCATGGTGTAAAAGCTAAATCAACAGTACTATAGGATGTATGATATTAGAATTGGTTTAAATTACTTCAATACGGGTATGACTACTTAAACTTCGATGATCAAATTTTCTCTAAACCCATTTTTACCTTGTTCTGGCGGATAACCCAATGGATTGATCACTAATCTACATCCATCGACTACAGTATCCACTGATGTATGCGTATGTCCTGCAATCCATAACTTAAAGCCTTTTATATCTAAATCATTAATAAAATAGGGATTGAGTGCAGATGCAACAGGATGTGCACCCCAATATGGATCAAGACAAGCTAAATGAGGCGGGAAGTGAGTAATGACAATCACATTATCTTGATCCTTAAATTTCATAATATTTTCATGATATTTTTTAAATAATTCTATGTAGTCATTAGCAGTTATCGTTCGATGATCACTGCCAATCATGATTTGATCAAAATCATAAATCGATTGTTCAGCATCTTTTTGAGACTGTAAAAGTACGTTAGGAGATGTAAGTGGGGAATTGGAGCGGAAGTTCGTAAATAACGTGCCGCCTACAAATATTTTATCTTGAATTTTGATATGGTTGTCGTCAAGTAGTGCATTTTCAGGGTAGTTTTCTTTCAAGAAATTCACGACTGAACTGTAGTTAGAGCTGTAGTAATCATGATTACCTAAAACAAAGATAAATTTTTTATTCAGAGATTTACATTTTTCGGCAAACTCAATTGCACCACTTAAGCGATTAGAAAAATCGCCAGCGTGAATAATGACATCAGCTTGCTCTGATATTGAATATTTAGAATTGTGAGTATCCGATAAAATTTGCAGTTTCAATCTACTTCCTTTATTAAATCACGCTGCTTAAATATATAGAGTTTCATTGCGATCAGTTTACATCAACTAAATATTAGAAATTATAAGATACTCATCTGTATCTTTAAGCCTATAAAAATATAGGTAATTATTTTTGAATCAATTGATTAAATATTAATCATAAAATTTGACCAATTGAATTTATGCACATAAGATAAAGATGTTACAGCAAATTCTGTGACCAGGCGTGGAAACCTGTTACTCAACGAACTAGAGAGTCTTAGTGGCTCTTTTGTGTCTACATGGCGCTTTTATGGTAAGCCAGGTAGGGCAGTCTTTGACTGGCCGTTTCGTTGAGCGGTATTTCCACACCCTATTTGGTTTGCCTCCATCTCGTGGAAAGGATGTTGGCAAACGACAATCTATCAACGAGGTTTAAAATGCGTCTTTATACTATTTCTATCTGTTTTTTCTCTAGCAAAAAGATACTTCTGAATTAATGAATATTTAATTCATTAATCACTAACTTTAATTTTAATTACTTCTAATTTCGTAATCTTACGAGATATAGAGAAGTATTGCCTAGAGAAAATAAAATGGCCCGTACTAAGCTTTTAACCAATATTATTCAAAGAAAAATGATGGTGCCTGACGAAATGTCGCACTCAAATCTGCACCATAACTTTGAAATATCACTTTATGACTTCGCCAACCATGAGATTCTAGAAAAACTATATAAAGCAGACAATCAACGCTCCACAGAGTGTTGGAGCCCTACTGAAATTAAGGAGTTCATTCTAGATTGTTTGAATGATCGTAATGTCAATTTATGCGTTCGCTATTGGAAAGATGCCGCTGGCAATATTTATATTATTGATGGTGGGCACAGGATTTCAATTATTTATGCTTAGATTAAAAGATACTTTATTGATGAGCAAGTAATAGGAGCCCCAAAATTCACGGCACCACAAAAACGAGATATTCGTCAGATTCGTAATCGATTAGGTGGATTAGCTGATTTTCAAGAGTTATGTAGCGATTCTGAGTTTCAGCAAAAATTAAAATCAACCAAAATTAATTTTATTGAAGTCATTGGGACACCTGAGGAAGCTCGAAAAGCCTTTTGTTCAATCAATTCGGATACGAAACGATTAGATCCAGATGAAGAATATCATTTACAAAATAGGGGAAGTGATGCTTTTTATGTGATTTATGCGTGTTGTTATATAAACGATAATAAATCCAACTTGGCTGAACTGAATTACGAGCGGATAAATGAAGTGATCACTTTGGGTGAGCAAATTCATGATCATCTTTTTAAGATAATACTTTTAGAGCCAGATTTAACACACGGTAAAAAAATCGGCTTGGTCAATGAACTCCTGAATATCATGTTTGGTGATACTAGTCAGAATACTGTGAATATAGACCAAGGTCAGCGTGTAGAAAATTTAATGCTAAAACTTAGAGTTGTGCTGTGTCGTATCGCTACACCACCAATTAGTATTCGGATTCCAAGTTTGGGCTTACACCCAAAACTATATTTTTATAAAGATAATCGTTTTCAAGTGACATCCTTTTTGGCCTGGTTCTCTATCGTCTGTGAAATTGAAAAAGACTGTTTTGAAATACAGAATAAAAAGATAGATTTTATTGGATTTACTCGAGCACGCCGTGGTGTTGAAAGTTTAATTGAAAAAATTCCTGTGGCGATCAAAGAAACTGTAGGTAAGTTTGGTAGTGGGATCAGATCGCATGAGCGATTGAAGAACGTGTATCAAGCATTCATTTGTATTGGACTCAATATGGATTTAGATTTTGAAGATGAAGTTTGTTTGAACACCGTCATTCTTTCGATGAGTCAATCATTTGATTATATTAATTTTAATGATTTTTACCTTGACCGTTTTGGTGGTGATTATGATGAGAGCATTGTGGATGATGTTGTGAGCTTTGTGCAATCAGTAAGATCATCAAAGAAGAAAAAACCTCTAAATTTTTCACTCGCGACCAAAAGAAATCTTTATCAACGTGAGGAAAGGAAAACTTGGAGCTATTGTGAAGTATGTGATAGCGCTCTATACCTTGAATCAACTGAAGTAGATCATCGTGAATCGAAAGCAGAAGGTGGTTACGGTGTTTTAGAAAATGGAGCAATTATTCATCCGATATGTAATCGTTTTAAGTCAGATCGTGCTTTGGAAGAAGTAAGAGCAGATTTATTTGACTAAAAAGATAAGGGAGCAAATGCTCCCTTAGGTATTGTATTGGTTTTTTTGCGTGCTTACTATATGGACACGGGTGCGGCGATGAGGTGCTCAAGCACTTTGCTGCACGGTTGAGGGAACACATTCGCGCAACCGACATGGCTGCCCGGATTGGGGGGAGGAATTCGCTGTGTTGTTGGAAGCGGCATCGATTGAAGACGCCCAAGTATGGGCGGAGCGATTTCGTCAGGACGTTGCGACGACAGCGGTGGTGTGTGGAGAGGTGTCGATCAGCTATAGCGCCAGCATGGGGGTGGCCCCCCTTGACGTCTGCTTAAACTCTTTCGAGCAGGTGATGCAGCAGGCGGACAGCGCGCTCTACCAGGCAAAAAGACGAGGGCGCAACCAAGTTGTGGGCGCACAAGTATTTCAGAATTGAGAGGAATGGCGATGAAGGAAAAGCAACCGGACCCGATCAAAACATTTCGTGCCCAATGGGCAGTGATGACGTTCTACGAGCGCTTCGAACAGGTGATCGCGCTCGCGCTGTCCGCAATCATTGCCGTGATCATCGTGGTCTCGCTGCTGCAGCTGATCTCGATCGTCTTCAGCATGCTGGTCATCGATGCGTTCAATCCGCTCGATCACAAGGTCTTCCAGACCGTGTTCGGCATGATCATGACGCTGCTCATCGCCATGGAGTTCAAGCATTCCATCGTGCGGGTGGCCTTGCGCCGCGATAGCATCATCCAGGTCAAGACGGTGATCCTGATCGGGCTGATCGCCCTGGCGCGCAAGTTCGTGATCCTCGACCCGGAGACCAGCCCCGCCAAGATCGCGGCGCTCGCAGGCGCGATGCTGGCCCTCGGGGCGACTTACTGGCTGCTGCGCGAGCGCGATGACCGGGCCGCCGTGGAAAGCCCAAATGAGCCATCGTGATCGGCGCCACGCGCAGGCTGCCGGCGCGCGGCATCGCTGGCTCAATCGCCTGCAAACCGCGCTGTTGGTGCTGACCCTGCTCGGGATTGCCGCCGTCGCCGGCAGTCTGCTGTATGGCGCACGCCCTCTGCACCCGAATGAAGCGCCCGATCTTTGGGCTGTGTTGCGCGAACTGGCGGCGCGGGCCGGGTTGCCTGCCGTGCCGGTACCGCACTACGTGCCCAGCGGGGGCATCAACGCCTTCGCCACCGGTACGAAGCATCACGCGGCCATCGCGCTGACCGACGGTCTGCTGCGTAGCCTCACGCCCCGTGAGTTGACCGGCGTGCTCGGCCACGAAATCGCGCATATTGCGAACGAGGATTTGCGTGTCATGGACCTGGCCGATTCCATCAGCCGGCTCACCCATCTTCTGGCCTTGTTGGGGCAAATCATGCTCCTCTTCAGCCTGCCGGCCTTGCTGTGGGGCACAGTCGCTATCCAGTGGCCGGCGCTGCTGTTGCTGGCCATTTCGCCGCAGCTCGCGCTGCTGGCGCAACTGGGTTTGTCGCGGGTGCACGAATTCGACGCCGACCGGCTCACCGCCGAATTGACCGGCGACCCACAGGGATTGGCTTTGGCGCTCGCCAAGATCGAGCGGGAGAGTCGCGCCTGGCTGCTGCCCGGATGGGGCAACCCGGAACCCTCCTGGTTGCGCACGCATCCGGCGACGACAGAGCGCATCCAACGCTTGCGGGAATTGGCTGATTCGATGGCACCGCAACCGCTTCATTCCAGCCCATTTCTGCCGGACATCCCCTTGGCGCCACGCCCACCGCGTTGGCGCGCCAGCGGTGTCTGGCGCTGATTTCAACAAGGAGAATGGCATGACCTACCCCGACCTCAACAGCCGCCCGGCGCCGGACCGATTCATCCGGCGCTGGCTCGTCATCACTGGCTGCATCGCCGCACTCATGCTGCTGTGGCAGTTCTTGCCTGCCATCGAAGCCTGGTTCAGTCCGCGCGAAGCGGCCGAGCGCACGGTGACACCGCGTGGTGATCTGGCGGCAGACGAGCAGACCACCATCCAACTGTTCGAGAAATCGCGCGGGTCGGTGGTTTACATCACCACGGCGCAACTGGTGCGTGACGTCTGGTCGCGCAATGTCTTTTCCGTGCCGCGCGGCACCGGCTCCGGCTTCATCTGGGACGATGCCGGCCACGTGGTGACCAACTTCCACGTCATCCAGGGGGCATCGTCTGCCACGGTCAAACTGGCCGACGGTCGCGATTATCAGGCTGCGCTGGTGGGCGCCAGCCCCGAGCACGACATCGCCGTGCTCAAGATCGGCGTCGGCTTCAAGCGCCCGCCCGCTGTGCCGGTGGGCACCAGTGCCGACCTCAAGGTCGGGCAGAAAGTGTTCGCTATCGGCAATCCCTTCGGATTGGACTGGACGCTCACCACCGGCATCGTCTCGGCGCTCGACCGCACCCTCGACGGCGAAGGGGGCGGGCCTGCCATCGATCACCTGATCCAGACCGACGCCGCTATCAACCCCGGCAACTCCGGCGGCCCGCTGCTCGATTCGGCCGGGCGGCTGATCGGCATCAACACCGCCATCTACAGCCCTTCGGGCGCGTCCGCTGGCATCGGTTTCGCTGTGCCGGTGGATACCGTCATGCGCGTGGTGCCGCAACTCATAAAGACCGGCAAGTACATCCGTCCGGCGCTGGGCATCGAGGTGGATGAGCAGCTCAACGCGCGTCTGCAGGCGCTGACCGGTAGTAAGGGCGTATTCGTATTGCGCGTGACGCCGGGCTCGGTGGCGCACAGGGCCGGGCTCGTCGGCATCAAGGTCACCGCAGGCGGCATCGTGCCCGGCGATCGCGTTATCAGCATCGACGGTATCGCCGTCGACGACGTCACCACATTACAGGCCCGGCTAGACGACAAGAACGTTGGAGATGTTGTGGTCTTGTTAGTGGAGCGGGCCGGCAAGACTCGCGAGATGCTTGTGGAACTACAACCGGGAGTTTGATGGAAAGTGGGTCATGGATCTGCACAGCGAAGCAGTCAAGCTGTTTTTGAGTAATAAAGTTAATATCCTTGGGGTAACGGATTATCCCCTTAACCTTGGTGATTGTTTCATTTAATTAATATGACTTAGTATAGTGATATGCTAAGTCAAGTTGAGGATGACAATCAGCATGAGTGATAAAGACTATTACATTCGTGAAATCAAAGTGTTCTCTGATCCAGAATTACGTATCTCAAAAAGTACTAGTTCTGGTGAAAGAAAGCTTGAACTTTTACATAATGAAAGCTCTAAAGAAATAGAGATTCATGTTCTTGTTGATCCTAATGGCAGATTGGTTAAAACTGCATGTTTATATCTATATTGGAAAAAGGATGAAGAACAGGCAAAAAATACTGCTACAGATGCAAAAGCACTACTACTCTATTTTAGATTCTTACATCAAAATAATTTAAATTATTGGCAATTCCCGCATTCTAAAAGTCGTAAACAAACTTTCAGGTTTGCAGATTTTTTAGTAACAGCGATTAAATCAGATCATATAGCAATTTCTACAGCAAAAACCTACCTAAGAGTCATCGTTAATTTTTATAAATTTTTAGGTAGAAATCATTTAATCGAATTTTCTGAAAAAAATAAACCTTTTGATTTCGAAGTAGTATCTATACATCAAACAGGTGTGCTGTCTCATACACAACGTATTATTAATGTACAAACTACTAATTTGATGAGGAAGCTACCGAGAGAACAAAGAAAGCACATAACACGTAAGTTATCACCCTTAAATCAAGAGCACCTAAATGCATTCATTAAACATTTGACTACGATTTCAAGTGATAAAGCTCTTATTTTCGAAGTTGCGCTAGCTACTGGATTACGACTTCAAGAAATTCTGACGTTACCAGAATCAATTATTATTAATCCAGAGAATAGCTATCCTATCTCAATTTCAGTTGGCCCTACAAATAACGTCGCAACAAAATTCAGTAAACAACGGTATGTCGAATTTCCATCTTCTTTGATGTTTAAGCTATATCAATATATGTGGTCTTCATCACGACAAAAGTATACAGATAAAGGAAAAAATCAATCTGGAAAGCTGTTTATCAGCCGTCAAGGTATTCCTTTTAATTCAAATACAATAGAAAAATCTTTTTCTGAAATAAGAAATGATTTATCTAAAAAATTTCAGAATTTTAACTATGCAATTCATGACCTTAGGTCTACTTATGCAACTTATACATTATATAGACTATGGGAAGAAAAAGGCATGAACCGTACCGGGTTTGT
>NZ_JAVIMT010000023.1:0-40196 GCF_031196675.1 Acinetobacter sp. 148
CCATTATTTTGGCTAGGATCACTTAACATCTCTTTAAACAATTAATTCAGAAGAAGCTTTTTAAGTTCTTTCTCTGTTTTATACAAATGCTCATGAAAATCAGACCATTCAGACATAGTTTCATAATCATAACTACCATCCTCTAAGACAGGTAATTCTATTTCTAAATCAGCCATAGTTTGTAGAGAGGCTCTAAAATCTCTATTTAACCCCATATCATTACCAGCCTGCTTTATCATTTGAGCTAGATATCTAGGTTCAATTCCCTCAACTAAAATTTCCACTTGCCCACAATGATCTGTAATTGAATAAACTTCTCCAGGAGCAACACCCACAGAATCGAAATCACTATCAATACTCCATAAAGCGCCACCATACAGTAAATTCCCTGCATTTGCTTCTTCTACAAATCCAAATGTTTTTCTGACATTAGCACTAAATAAAGGAATACCCGTTTGTTTTTGATAAATATCTTTTTTTAGTACTCGTTTCCCAATTCTAAGTTCAAAAATTTCCTCTTGACCTAATTTTACCTTTTTAAACTTTTTAACAGTTTTTGGTAATGGGTAACTCGCTTGTTCTTTTTGCCATTTAACAATAAGAGATTCTAAACTTTCCATTTTTCGGTCTAAGCTTTTTTTTGCTGTAACAGGATCTTCATCTTCTGTTAATAAACCTAGCTCCTGAGCTACTGATTTATCCCAATAATGACGAATATTTATCGACTTACTTTGATATAAATTGATAGACTGTGTAATAACAGCCCTACGCACGTTGGGATCTATAGGAGCGCCTACAGAATGCAACTTATATGCAGTTATTAAATCTTCTAGATCATTTTCAGCAATAGGTAATCTTCTAGCATCTCTACTTTCACCTATTTCACTTACAGCGAAGAGCAATACATTTTCTTTTTCTAACTTTTTCTTTAGTGCTTCAGGGGATAGCTGCACAGGTCTTTTCTTTAAATGTGCAACTACTACTCTCTTTGGCGTATTAAAGAACGTTCTTTCTGGTAATAAAGCTAGAAGATCTAATTCACAATTTTGATAAACCCAATCACGTAATACTTTATCAGTAGTTCTCATAAAAAACGTCTCAGGTAACAATACCCAAGCATCCCCATTTGGTTTCAATGCCTGCACTATAAATTGAACAAATAATCCTTCGACTCCACTATATTTACGAGCAAAATACTCTTTTCTCACAGGTGAATTATTTATCAACTTTCCAATATCAGCAGATCCTGAAACAACATAAGGCGGATTACTTATTATTAAATCATACTTATCTTTAGATAAATCATCTAAAGCACCCAAGGAGGTATCTGATCTACAGTTAAAGACTTCATTGAGCCACTTTGCAAATGCTGGTACACGACTTGGTTGATCAGCTAATAAATCACCACAATGCACTAAAGCATTTGCTTTCGCTAAAATAGCTGTTTTTGGAACAATTTCTAAAGCTTTCCACTTATGAATAGGCTCCATTTGATCATCTGATAAAACCCATTGTCCTTGTAAATCCCTTGCCATTTGCTCAAGAATAAAGCCACCCACGCCACTAGCTGGATCACAAATTTCTCTTCCATGTGAAAGGCGCCCCACTTGAGCCATATCATATATAGCGCCTACAATTTTCCTCGGAGTAAAAAATTGTCCAAAAGTTGTTGTTGTATCACTTTCCTGTAAAAAAGATTCATACAATTTAGTTTTAAACTCTGGATCTGTATTTTTTAAGGACCCAAATTTAATAAATTTCTTCAACAACTCATGAAAAATATAGTTATGATCTTTATTCGTAGGTTGAAAAACAATACCATTAATAATACTTAATCCATCTTCTCCCTCTGGGAAAAGGTGCTTTATATATGGACGTATATTTTTCATATAATATTGAAAACAATACTCTTTATCTAAGGATAAAAGATAATCAATCGAAACATCAGTTCCTATATGATCCCTCTGCATTAAATTCAGATCGTTCAAGAACTTATATACAAACAACTCTACAAATGTAGCTAAACAGTCCTCTGGTCTATCGGCCTTTAAACGCCAAATTGTTTGCCATACTGATTTAGCTAGAGCATGCGGATTTACATTTGTAGGGCTTTTCACTACTCCTGAATCAGGATCATAGTTATTCACTATATATGTAAACTCCGATACAAAAGTTTTATCATTAAAATCAATTTTTACTGGTAAAGCTTTATTATCATCTCTGGTAATTAATTTGACCTCATCAAATCCACCAGCAATCCAATAAGTTGTTGCACCATCTGTCAAATAACCAATTTTTGTATCCGTAGGATTAAGTTTTGACTCCAAAAGATCCTTTGATAGTTTTTTCCAGTTTCTATTTGTAATTCTTCCTGTCGACTTATCCTCGCCAATAGCTATTGTTCTCAAAAAAGGAGTTCGACTAATAATTATTGCATCACATTTTTGGGTGCGCCATTTTCCAAAATCCTTTTTTGATAAAATTCCATGCTCAGAAAACTGGTTTAACGTAGTTAACTGTGTTTGAAACAGCTCAAAATCACCAATTTTTTTCCCAATATTAAGAGGATAGCGATGTTGAAGTTCTTCGGAAGGCATACTAAATCAATATAAATCAAAATTTCCCCTTATAGTAGAACAATAAGAGAAAATCCTGAACAAAAAATAATTTTTATTTAATGTAAATTATCTATAAATTTCTTGAATGTATATTGACTCTGATAACAATTATTTTCTTAGGTGAATAACTGTGAGAAAAGAGCGACTACTTATGCAAAAAATAGCGTAGGAATAGCAGCCTATTGTGTCTGTTATTCAATGTGATTGCTTGAGACTTTTGACTAACCTTGCAACTATTCATACATCACATTATCTATTTGATCAGCCTTAATTTTTCCTACATCTAAGCATCTTGCTAGTGTCTAGTCTAGTGGTGTTCACTAGCAGCGCTGTTAGCTGCAGGAAAAAAAGATGATGTAGGAGTCAGGGGGAAAATTTGAGGCTTTTGTTGTTTGTTGAGCTTTTTTTTGTTTTCTTCCACTTTATGCATTTCGTAGGTGGTGTTTTGCTTTTTTACTATTCTTCAGTTGAGGGGAGATAAAGTCTCAAGACCCTCCTATGGCAAATGAATAGGTTTAGCATACGGTACTGTCTCATTCATCTTAGAAGTTCCTTACTCCAGCCAAGGTCCACTGCGGTACTCTCTGAAAAGTGTTAGTTTTCTGCAAGTTTCTGTTTACGGTCCATCAATGGTATACCCCAAAAGATATGGTCTTGTAATGGTCTATTGGTCAGTATGCTTGTTACTTTTCTTGTACTTAGCCATCATCATTTTGCAGGAGATTTTGTCCTCCATCCACCTCCTTCCTTAACTTTCAATACCTTAGCAAAAATATAACGGTCTAATTGATTTTATTGAATTTCCCATCAACTCTTAGACTCAACTCATTGTTTTTAATATAAAAAATATAGGCGTTTGTTCGTACTTGTAATCAGTAGGTCCACAGTTCGAATCCGTGTGCCGGCACCATCATTAAACCTCATGAATATTTGATTTATGGGGTTTTTTGTTGTCTGTAGGTTTTGGAATGCAAAATTTTATTTAAAAAATAAAAACTGCTATAGCAATATTATCTCTATAGCAGCTCGAAAATGGATAATAACTTAAGTTTAAAAAGGGTTAGGTATTGAATTTAACTTAATTTATTTTACATACTGCCAAACATCAGGGTCCTGATATGACTCATCAATATGGAAACCTTCTTTTTTGGCTTTAATTTCAGCTTTCCTTCTTTCTTTTTGATCTACTAATACCATTTCATCGAAAGCACTTTTTAACTCAGGTCCTGTTAATTTATACCCATTTTCAATTGAGTTTTTCGTTACGTATCTAATTGTTTGTATTGCAAATCTTAGCATATATTGTTTTTTATTATTTTCTGATTTTGTTTTATCTATACTTAACTCTATTAATACACCATTAGCATATAATCGAGTAGTAACAGTTGGGATGTTATTAAAAAAATCACTCCACTCTGTAAGTGTTAAATAATTATAAGGATCTATAATAAGACCATCCTCAATCATAACCTTCATGTTATCTTTTTTTGAAATTCGGGATAACTCTGGGAAAAAATACTGCTTCCATCCGGCTTTTTCTAGCTGACTAAATAGCTCCTTATACGCCATATAAGCCTGTTCTTGACTAACAAACTCTTCCTTATTTAACCCTGCAGTTACATCAATAATCTGGATACCTTCATTTTGCTGTGCATAGTCAATCCGCGTTCCCATTGCCGAAAATGCATTCTTAATAACAAAACTATTTTCACCTAAATCTATTTTTATATTTGCTAAACGCGGAGGTTCCCACGTAAGGTCAAAAAAAGACATCCCCGCTGGTTGCTGGTCTACACCTTTTTGCATATAAGATTTAAACTTTTTTTCACCCTCTACACCAAAATTCAATGAGTAAAGTTCAGGTTGAGAAAATACTTTTTTATTGTTTCTCTCAGCATTACATCCTTGTAAATTTAAAAGAATAAAAAATAAAAAGAAATAACTAACTATTTTTTTCATCAACTAGAAAATCCAGAGGTTAGTTTTATAGATTTAAATTCAGCAATCTGATTATTTTACATACTGCCAAACATCAGGGTCCTGATATGACTCATCAATATGGAAACCTTCTTTTTTGGCTTTAATTTCAGCTTTCCTTCTTTCTTTTTGATCTACTAATACCATTTCATCGAAAGCTCTTTTTAAGTCGATCCCTGTTAACTTATATCCATTTTCAATTAAATTTTTTGTTACGTATCTAATTGATTGAATCGAAAACCTTAACATAAACTGTTCATTCTTTTCAGCCTTTAACTCTTTTTTACTAGTTTTCTCTAAATTTAGTTCAGTTAAAACACCATTTCTATATAAATTAAAATAGAGTGAGGTAGAAGATTTAAAATACTCTCTCCATTCGGCTTGAGTTAATAGATTAAAGGGATCTATTACAGTATTATTATTTTTAATTCTCTTTAAATTATCTGTTTTATCAAAACGAGCATCTGAAGGATAGAAATATTGTTGCCACCCTGCTTTTTGTAGCTCACCCAATAACCCCTTATAAGCCATATAAGCCTGCTCTTCACTAACAAACTCTTCTTTATTTAATCCTGCTGTTATATCAATAATTTGGATACCTTCGTTTTGCTGTGCGTAGTCAATCCGTGTTCCCATTGCTGAAAATACATTCTTGATAATAAAACTATTTTCAGCTAAATCTATTTTTATATTTGCTAAATGCGGAGGTTCCCAAGTGAGGTCAAAAAAAGACATTCCTGCTGGTTGTTGGTCTACATCTGTTTGCATATACGATTTGAACTTTTTTTCACCCTCTACACCAAAATTCAATGTGTAAAGTTCAGGTTGAGAAAATACTTTTTTATTGTTTCTCTCAGCATTACATCCTTGTAAATTTAAAAGAATAAAAAATAAAAAGAAATAAATAAATATTTTTTTCATCAACTAGAAAATCCAGAGGTTAGTTTTATAGATTTAAATTCAGCAATCTGATTATTTTACATACTGCCAAACATCAGGGTCCTGATATGATTCATCAATATGGAAACCTTCTTTTTTAGCTTGATTTTCAACCTTAGCTCTTTGTTTTTCATTGTATTTCATTCTTTCATTAAAGGCAGTTTTTAGTTCCTGACCTGACAATTTATAACCATCCTTAATTGAATTTTTAGTATTATAACGAATCGTTTCCATAGAATATCTAAGCATATATTGTTTTTTATCGTTTTCTGACTTTGTTTTATCTATACTCATTTCTAAAAATATACCGTGATTATATAAGCGCACTGCTACTGTTGGTTTCTTATTAAAAAAATCAGTCCACTCTGTAAGTGTTAAAAAATTATACGGGTCTATAATAAGGCCATCTTCAATCATAGACTTAATATTATCTTGTTTCGCAATTCGAGAAGTATTTGGATAAAAATACTGTTCCCACCCTGCTTTTTGTAGCTGACCAAATAGCTCTTTATAGGCCATATAAGCCTGTTCTTGACTAACAAACTCTTCCTTATTTAAACCCGCAGTCACATCAATAATTTGGATACCTTCATTTTGCTGTGTATAGTCAATTCGCGTACCCATTGCTGAAAAAGCATTCTTGATAACAAAACTATTTTCACCTAAATCTATTTTTATATTTGCTAAATGCGGGGGTTCCCACGTCAGGTCGAAAAAAGACATTCCCGCAGGTTGTTGGTCTACACCTGTTTGCATATACGATTTGAACTTTTTTTCACCCTCTATACCAAAATTCAATATATAAAGTTCAGGTTGAGCAGACATTTTTTGTTCCTTTTGCTGGGCATGACAAGCCTGTAAATTTAAAAAAATAAAAATTAGGAATATATAACTAACCACCCTTTCCATCATTTGACTCTTTTCCTATTTTAATAAATAACTTATCGAATTGACTTAGACCGTCATCCCATTTACTGGTATTCCAACCAGCTATTGTACGTAACTCTTTTTCTAAAAAAGGCCGTCCAACATCATTCAACATTAAACGATGATATTTTTGAGCTGCTAAATTAATCCAGCGCATACGGCTATCTTGGTTCTCAACTTGAGTACCACTTGGTGGTGTGCTAATTGGGGACTCAGGTAACGACTTGACCTTTTTCCCAAATTCAGTTTCATATGAATAAACATTGCCACGAACAGCGTGTATTTTTTTTATTGTTCCATTATATTCACTTGAGAGAATCAGTTCAGCCTTTGGGATTCCAGCCTTACGTTGAACATCTGCACCATTTTTTACAATAGGATCATTCCATACGATTTTTTGTAAAATATTGATTTGTTCTTGATTTGCAATTTGTAATAAATGATATAATAAGTGTTTAGCAGCTAGGCTAAACTTGTCTTGCCTTAAAGCATTTGCAGCAAAAATTTTTTCTATTGTTGGTAAAGTCTGTTCAAATGCATTATGAATTTCTGTTGTTGCTTTAAGATTATTAATTGTTGTTAAACAACTAGACCAAGGGAAATTATATAAAGAGCTTTTAACTTTTTTATAAGTGGTAGTATTCCTGTTATTTACACAAATTTTAAAATCCGTAGAGGACTTGGCCCAAACAAAATGCCAAACACTAATATCCATATAGAGCCATAAATTACCTTTTGCAAAAGTATGAATACCTGACACTCCAAAACTATCTAAATTATAATGATCAGAACTAATCGATTTAATTAAAGCATCTGCATTTGACCCAGTCTTAGAAACAATATGATCAAATACAGCAGCAACTGTTTTTGATGCAAAAGCACCTAGGCCCATCCAATAGAAACGCCCACTATAGGTCGCTGCAGTAACAGATTGATTCGGTGTAAAAGGAAACATCTCTAAATAAATACGAGCGTAGATCGATGCAATTCGTCTAGCACGCGCTTCATAACCAGGTTCTATACGGTAATTTTGATTATCTTTTTTATTAGATAATAGGGTCATTGCCATCTGTTGGTAATATTCCCATATCGTAGTACAGTCACAATTTACTGATTTACAACTATTTTCAATATTATTTGTTGTACTAGACCAATCAAGAGAACCAGCCATTTTAAAATTTATCCTTTTAAATGATGAATAAGAAATAGTTATTTCACAGGGTCATTTTCGTCAGGTTCAAAATTCAACCAATTTAAATCAACATCAAGTTGTTCAACCTCATTAGTATTTATCCTTTTAGTTTTCCCTTTCATATCAGTTTCTGCTATAAAACTTTGATTATTAGATTGAATGTTATAACTCACATTAGTTAAAGGCTTGCCAGAAGGGAGGAATAAATTAAACTTTTCATCATACTTTTCATAAGCAGGCAAACCTTGCAGATTTACTCCAACTTCTGCACCACCTTTAAAGATATGCTGTCCCGCTTTTACTTCGAACTTAGCAGGTGTAATAACCGTAATACCACTCTTATTAATAATGATTTGTGAACCACCAGCCATGATTTACCTATTATTTTATGCAAACTAATCTATAATTAAGTTAATATTTTAAACTGTTTAACTTATTTATACATGACTTTTATTGTTGCTATTCAATTAAACGATAGTATTATTGTTGCATCAGATAATAAAAAAGTTAGCCAACAAAAAGATGGAATAATTAAATTTTCACCTGAAAAAATCTTGAAAATGCATTCATGGCAAAATGGTATAATTACTGGATCTGGTGAATATCAAGTTATAAGCCGGGCTGTTAAAATTTTTAAAAATCTGCCCACTCCTTCAATAGAAGATCTGCCCCATTGCTTACTTATTTCTAGAATTATTAGAGAGTCAGAAATTGGAAATGGTCTCTATCAAGTAGAGAATAGTAAACTGCTATGTTCAAGCTCTAATGATAAGGGAGCACAACTCTATAAAATTGAAAAATTTTCGTCCCAACAAGATTATTTTTCTACTCCATTAGAACCTAATGAAATTATTATTTGGCTTGTCCATCCCAACATTGATGTGATCGTAAGTAATCTACAATCATTATATGCAGGACTTAAAGACTATTCAGCTTTTTCAAATAAAGCTGACTGGATGAATTACTATATTAAACAACTATCACTGATTTTCAGAAAGCAAAGTCAACATGACAAATTAATGAGTAAGAGTTTTGATATTTTTTTTCATAACAAAGATGATTATATATTTGGACATATATCTAATACTCACAATACCGCTTTAGAGTTTCAAATATACTCATCGATGAATAAGTATGTTGGTAAACAGTAGAAAATCTTAAATATTAATAATTTAGAAATGAAAAAAGCCCAACATCCTGTTGGGCTTTTTTCGTATTTCTTTACTAGGCATACATCCTGTAATACCTCACGTCCTGGTGCTTAAACTTATTATTGTTGTTTTACGTTTTGGAACTTCCTGTTCCTGATGAGTTCATCATAGGCAATTCTTGAAGTCATAGAAAGGCGCCAATTTCCCGAATGTATGTACGAAAAAGCGTACAATAGCTTTTCTTCATTCCACACATGGCTAATGGAGCCTATTCATCGTTCTCATCATAAGATTAGGATCAGATATATCGAAAACTTGTTTTACTGCCCCATTTGGGCGTTGGAGTATTGCTTGTTGATAGGTATAGATTTTTCCCTTTGCATCGATTGCATTTACTTTTTCAGGAGGAATGAACAGCCATGCTTCCTGTTTGGTTAAAGGACGAACTAATAAATTAAACTCTGTGCCTTTAGGGTATTTAATATTGCCTATTCTTAAATCTTCTTCCAATATTGCATTTTCAATACCTATTAATTTCTTATCTCGATCTAGATAAATATAAGCCCAACTCATCGAAATATTTTTATACTTTATAGAAGCATCTTTAATTATCCAAAAATCCTTTGAAACGAAACCATCTGGATATTTCTGGTCTTTTGAACGTTCTATATTTGCTTTTGGCTCTATTTCCAGATGATTTAATTGGACCCGCTGTGCAAGTGAACAGTATTCAAGACCATTAATTTTCGCATTTCTGTCTAGGTAAACCTTTATATAGACAGAAATTTCACATGACCACCCTTCAACCAGATCTTTACCCTCACCCTCTAAAGTTATAGACCTATCGTTGAATAACTCAATATCAATTCCTCTCGCAATTTTAATAGAATTGACGTGAAAGTTTCCAAATTGAATAGGTTGAGGAAAAGTGGCTCTTCTAAATGAATCAAGCTGATTAGGTTGATATAGCTCAAGTTGAGTACCTTTAGGCATAGGTATTCCTAAAACTTTTTCGTCTTTTACAAGAACTTTATTTAAAGCCTCGCCGTTCTTTTTAATTTTATTATCAATAATAATTGAAAGAATACCTAAACCGATATTTAGCAATAAACATAAAAAGCTCAATAAAAAAATGAGCCGAATTAATATATTTCCATTCCTAATCACAGAGCGTAATTTAGCACTAAAAATCATGCCCACTGCAAATAGAAAAAAAACAAGACTCCCTAAGGAAGCAATTAAGAAAATCCAGAGATAGTTAAAAGAAAAAGGAATCATATTTTTTGGCTATTTTTCTTACCTTTCTTTATTCTTCTCTATCATTTTTTCAAAGTGTTTAAGATTTGGATTCAGCATGTCCCAAGCATAGGTCTGACTCACAAAAACCTCCGCTTTAGGATGATAGAGACTTGGGTCATCCAAAGTGCCTGCGCGTATTGAAATCATTTCAGGAACAAGTTCAGGTAAGCCAAAAAGTTGAGAACCACAAGTCGGGCAAAAGGCTCTTTTAATGGGACGGCCAGAAGAACCTAATGTCTCAAAATATTTAAGTTCGCCACTTATTTTCAATTCAGATTGATGAAAAAAAGCGATTGGTGCATAGGCCGAACCTGTTGCCTTTTGGCAATCTCGACAATGGCAATTAAAACTATAACGTGGCTCTGCATCGCTTTGATAGCTCACAGCTCCACATAAACATGATCCTTGATATTTAACTGACATGGCTCACCCTATTTTTTTATTGCTGTTATTTGAATATAACGTACATATCCATTTTGATAGAGTTGTTGGCATAACTTTGCAGTCATTTGGATTTTAAAATTTGCCAACCCTCGGTTATGGCTTTGTGCTTGTTGATTTTGAATATACTGTGAAAAACCTAATAATACCTGTTCTGACAAATCTTCGATTTTAATATCTGTAAAACCTTGTTGTTCCAAGGTAGTTTTCAGTATGCCTTCGGTTGGCACAGCATCCCAACTTACATCGGCTGCTTTAAGTAAATAACGGTACTTTTGTTCTTGAAAGGCTGTCATGTTTTGGCATGAATCGGCACGCATTAAGTAGTGAAACCCTAATCGTCCTTTTGAATTTAAAACTGGCGTAACCGAATCTAGAAATGAATTTAAATGACTGTGATAAGCCGCATCGATACAGAGCACCACATCGAAGCGTTGTTTAAATTCAAATTGTTTTAAATTTAAAAATGAACCGCAGAAAATCTGGCTTACTTCAGGAATAAATTTTTGAATTTTATTAACACATGAGGCTTGTAGTTCAACTGCACTAAGGCTTTTAGGATGATAGTGCTGTAACCAGTGCAATAAACTTGCACCCTGCCCACAACCTAAATCTAGTAAGTGATCTTTTGAATTTAAATTGACAGCTTGTGCCAAATGATCAGCCAATTGGCGACAAGCTTCACGGTAGGTTCGGGTATTTTTCCAAAAACCCAAGTTTGTCCAAGCAAGCTCTTCACTATCCCCCAAACTTGATGCATCAATTGCATATTTATGAGGGATAAATCGAGAAAGAGCTGCTCGAACTTTTGCTTTCACAATTTTAGTAACCGAGTTCAGGGGCAACTTCGACCTTAGGCTTTAATCCCACGAATGGTAAAGGTGCACCCAAGATTTCAGCAATATGCATTGCAGAAGTCACTGCTGACTCTAAAATTGGCAAACCATCACATGACCATGAACCACAGTAGAATACTTTACGGTTTGGTTCTAAGTGACGTTGTTGTAGCTCTTTGTTTAAAGCAATAGTTTGCGAGTCTACAACTGCACGCGTTAAGGTCACTTTTGAAATGACTTTTTTAGGGTCAATATCAACTACTGGACGCCAAGTTTGGAATACAGGATTTTTACCTACCAGTGATGGCTCAACGGCATTCATCCAAACTGTAAACTGCTGACGAGTAAACTTACGGTCCATCATATAGCTCAGCACTGACCAGTCTTTACGGCGTGGTGGCATTACTGTTGCATCTGTATGAATAACCAAGTCGCCTTGTTCAAAGCGGAACTGTTTAAGCAGATTCATATCTTCTGCAAACTGTTCAGGGTTTAAGAACTCTTCAAGTTTAGATGTTGGTGTGGCCACAATAACGCGGTCAAATGTACCTTGGTCACCTTTTTCATTTTCGACCAGTACTTTTTCACCTTGTAGCTCAACTTTTTTAATTGCCGAACCGCTATGGATATCAATGCCTTTAATTAAGCTATCTACAAATGCAGGTGTACCGCCTTTCATACGCAACAACATGTCACCATCAGTTAAATGACGCAAAAACTCAAGAAGGTTTTTCGCAGGCCAATCACCAATTGTTTTTGGGTTACATGTACAAATCGTATAAAGCACCGGCATAACTACACCATGCCAGAATACTTCTTCAATATCGTTCTGATTAATAAATTCAGCGAGAGTAATATCTTGATTTTTAGATTTAAAGAACTGGTGAATCGCAGTTTTTAATTGCAGCATCCCTTTTACCAGACGCCAGCCATATTGCTGGATACCTTTACGGTTATTGATAATTGGGAAATTACCAATACGGCTACGAGATGTGGTTAACCATGTTTCAGTACGATCTTCAAATAACCAGCTACAAGACATATAGGTACGAACCGGAAAAGTTTTAATGCCTAAATGTGCAGCAAGGCTGAGTGTATTTTTCCATAGATGCGGGTTCATAACACGCAATGGTGCATCAATAATCCCACCATCGAACTCAATGCTATGACTGTCCATTCCCCGGCCAGGAAGTGCTTCAAATATCGTGATTGTATGTCCTGCATCTTTCAGAATTCTTGCTGCTGCAAGTCCTGCCATTCCACTGCCAATAATTGCGATATCCAAAATGATGTCCCATTTTTCGAGAATTTTTTTGATTATCACTCATACCCTAAAAAAACACCGTATTAAAAACTACCAGATTTTTATTTTTTGCATCAATTTATATAGAAAAATTTTAAAAGATAAGCCCAAAAGTTTTTCATAAAATTTTACAAAAGAGGATGACTGTATAAAAATCTATATTTTTTAAAAATTTAAAAAAATTCTTTTAAATAAAATAAGATAATTTAACTGTATTTATATCATTCGTTTTACAAGTATCATTTTTTGCGGTATCATGGTGGCATAATAATGAGAACTAAATCACACAAAACAATGCCGACACAATAATGATATCCATCATAAAAACAGAAACTTTACAGCGAAAAAGCCCGCTATTCACACTTGATAGCGGGCTTTTTATTACTTTGCTTTTAAAGATCATTAAGCACAGCTTAGCAATTTATCCTTCTTGCATGATTGAACCGAATTTTCCACGATTAAAATCGTTAATCGCTTCCATAATCTCGGCTTTGGTATTCATGACAAATGGACCATAACCTTCGATTGGCTCATTCAGTGGTTGGCCAGTCAACACCAAGAATTTAGTGTCTTCTTCAGCATTTAAGCTAAACTCAACGCCCTCTCGAGATAAAATCGCAACGGTTTTGCCTTCAAGACGGTTTGTATCATTAACCACAACCGCACCTTCTAACACAACAACAAGGGTAGTATGCCCTTCAGGTACATACAGGGTATGTTTTTGGCCTTTTACCAATTTACCGTCCCATACATTTAATGGACTAAATGTAGTTGCTGCACCTTTTGCATCTGCATATTCACCTGCGATCACACGCAAATAACTACCGTGCTCGTCTAGTGCAATGTCCGGAATATCTTTAGCTTCAATGGCTTGATATTTTCCAGGGGTCATTTTTGAATGCGAAGGTAAATTTACCCACAATTGCACCATTTCAAAAAGACCGCCATGCTCTGCAAATTCAGGAGAATGGAACTCTTCATGTAACACCCCTGCACCCGCAGTCATCCATTGCACGTCACCGGTTTTAATGGTTCCGCCGCCACCACTTGAGTCTTTATGAGTCACTTCACCTTGATAGGCAATAGTCACAGTTTCGAAGCCACGGTGAGGATGTGAACCTACACCTTGTTGTTCGGTGGTTGGTGAGAAGTTATAAGGCGCTGCATAATCCAGTAACAAAAATGGGCTTAGGGTTTGGCCTAAACGGTCATAAGAGAACAGGTTATATACAGGGAAACCATCACCAACCCAATGCATGTGGTTATTTTGATATGCACCAAGAAATTTCTTCATCTGATCTCTCCTATATATGTAGGATTTTCTTGAACTGAGATTGATTTTACGCCTCAATAATTGCAGTTTATAGATCAGGATTAGCAACACATTATTGCATTTATGGGACAATCATAAATTTTGATGTTTTGTTTAAGAGATCGTCCTATTTTTAAAATTCTTAATCCTATTTTTTAGACTTAATTACGACAACAAACTCATCTAGCATGATTTTAGGCACTGATGACCTACCCAATAATTTTTGATTATTCAATTTGATAACATGAGGACATAAAAAATGGCTCAAGATTATGTACGCTTAGACAAGGATAATGCTGCGGTTCTTTTAGTTGACCATCAAGCAGGTTTACTTTCTTTAGTTCGAGATATCGATCCAGATAAATTTAAAAACAACGTACTTGCTGTTGCAAATGCAGCAAAATACTTCAATCTTCCAACAATTTTAACAACCAGTTTTGAAACTGGCCCAAACGGTCCTTTAGTTCCTGAGTTAAAAGAAATTCACCCAGATGCACCTTTTATTCCACGTCCAGGCCAAATCAATGCGTGGGACAATGAAGATTTCGTAAAAGCGGTTAAAGCAACTGGTAAAAAACAACTGATTATTGCAGGTGTTGTAACTGAAGTTTGTGTAGCATTCCCTGCACTATCTGCTTTGGCAGAAGGCTTTGAAGTATTCGTAATTACTGATGCTTCTGATACTTTCAACGAATTAACACGTGATGCAGCTTGGGACCGTATGTCTAAAGCAGGTGCTCAACTGATGACTTGGTTCGGTATGGCGTGTGAATTACACCGTGACTGGCGTAATGATATTGAAGGTTTGGGCACATTGTTCTCAAATCATATCCCTGACTACCGTAACCTGATTTCAAGTTACAATCACAACACTAGCCAAAAATAAGTTCTACTGCCAAGATTAGAATGCTTAAGCATTCTAATCTTGAATTTAAATGGGTTGAACGGACATTGATAAGCTCTTTTGATGATTTTTATTATTTCTATTTGGTCGTGAAACACGGCGGCTTTAGTGCGGCCAGTGAGGCCGAAAATATTAGTAAATCCAAGCTCAGCCGACGCATTATTGACCTTGAAAATAAATTTAATGTCAGCCTGATTCAAAGAACAACCCGCCATTTTAAAGTGACCGATTTAGGTCAAGAATTTTATGAGGAATGCTGCAAAGTCATTGCTCAAGTTGAATGTGCAGAAAACGTGTTATTAAAGCAAAAAAGTGAGCCTCAAGGTTTGGTAAAAGTAAGCTGCCCGCCTTTAATGATGCATTTTCAAATTAGAAAAATTTTAAATCAGTTTTTAAAAACCTACCCTAAAGTTGAAATATCTCTTGAGCTAACCAGCCGTCGAGTAGATATCTTGCATGATGACATCGACCTTGCGATTCGAACCAATTTTGAACCGAATGAAGATTCAAATTTGATTGTTCGTGATGTGATTAAAACCGATCATTGTCTGGTGGCTTCGCCTGAATTACTGCAAGGTCGTACCATTAAGCATTATTCCGAATTACAGGACTTTCCAAGTATTAGCTTAGGCACACAAAAGCAAAATTATATTTGGCATTTATGCAATATACGTAATGGTGAATCGGTTGATGTGCCTTATCAACCACGAATTAAAAGTAATGACTTGGCTGGCGTTTACTATGCTGTAATGGATGGTTTAGGTATTGCAGATCTTCCTTTTTTAACCGTTGAATCGGAAATTCGTAAAGGAACACTGGTCCATATACTTCCTGACTGGAAGTCGAATATTGGCATGCTACAACTGGTTTATGTGTCCCGAAAAGGACAACGTCTGGTAGTCGAAAAACTCATTGAAACCCTCATTGATGAGCTTCGTCGTTTACCCGAAAGCCATGAAGGATATTTGCCGACTTAAATAAAAAAACCGGTCATGAATGGGCATGACCGGTTTTTTGTGAAACATCACATGCAGTATAACTGCATGTTTTCGTTCAGAACAAAGCGAACTCGCTTTATCCCTTACTCAGATAAGTCTACGCAGAGGTATTTCATTTCGACATATTCTTCGATGCCGAATTTTGAACCTTCACGACCTAGACCTGACTGTTTTACGCCGCCAAACGGAGCAACTTCGTTTGAAATCGCGCCCGTGTTAATGCCGACCATACCGTACTCAAGTGCCTCACCTACTCGCCATTGACGAGCTGTGCTTTGAGTAAACAAATAAGCAGCTAAACCGAACTCGGTATCGTTCGCCATTGTCACTGCTTCATCTTCAGTTTTAAAGCGGAACAATGGGGCAAGTGGACCAAAAGTTTCTTCTTTAGATACTTTCATGTCTTGCGTTACGCCAGTTAACACAGTTGGTTCAAAGAATGTACCGCCAAGTGCCGAGCGTTGACCACCAATACGAACTGTTGCGCCTTTCTCAGTAGCATCTGCAATATGAGACTGCACTTTAGCAATCGCATCTTCATCAATTAAAGGTCCTTGAGTTGAACCTTCTTGACGGCCATCGCCAACTTTAAGCTTAGACACAGCTTCAACCAAACGCTCTGCCAATGCATCGTAAATGCCATCTTGAACATAAATACGGTTAGCGCAGACACAGGTTTGACCGCTGTTACGATATTTACTTGCCATGATGCCCTGAACCGCTTGTTCAAGGTTGGCATCATCAAATACCAGCACAGGTGCGTTACCACCCAGTTCAAGCGAAAGCTTTTTAATGGTTGGCGCACATTGTTGCATCAAGATACGGCCAACTTGCGTTGAACCAGTAAAGCTTAACTTACGAACAAGATCGCTTTCGCATAGGGTTTTACCGACTTCAACTGCATCACCACTAATGTTAATTAAAACATCTGCTGGTAAGCCTGCCTGTAACGCCAATACTTCAAGCGCATAGGCGGTTAACGGCGTTTGCTCTGCCGGTTTAACCAACATTGAACAACCTGCAGCAATGGCTGGACCTGCTTTACGCGTAATCATGGCAGCCGGAAAGTTCCACGGCGTAATTGCAGCTGTAACACCAATCGCTTGTTTAATCACGAGCAAACGTTGGTTTGGCAACGTAGGTGTTAAGACTTCACCATCAATACGACGCGCTTGCTCGGCAAACCAGCGAATGAATGATGCCGCATAACCAATTTCACCACGTGCTTCTGCTAATGGTTTACCTTGCTCAGCAGTTAAGATTTGAGCCAGATTTTCTTTGTGCTCAAGCATGAGGTTGTACCATGCCAATAGCACATCAGCACGCGCCAAGGCAGTTTGCTTTTTCCAAGCAGCCTGCGCTTTTGCTGAACGGTTAATTGCGGCTTCAACCCCTGCACGGTCATAGGTTTTCACCCATGCCAAAGTTTCACCCGTAGCAGCATCATTCACCTCGATATAGTCATTTGATGCAGGTGCTTCTAATGAAATATCAGGATGTTTTAATAAATACTGCAAATTATTTTGAATCATGCAGATTGCTCCATTGCTTTTGCACTACCTGCTTTTAGTGTCGCAAAACCTTGTTTCAAGATATCAAGACCTTGACGGAATTGCTCAGCAGGAATGGTTAATGGATATAAGAAACGAATTACATTACCGTATTTACCACAAGTAAGAAGTAACAACCCGTTTTCCATTGCATAGTTTTGTACAACTTTTGCTTGTTCAGCAGTTTCAAGTTCTACTGCAACCATTGAACCTAAAGCACGAATATCAGTTATGACATCGCCAGTTGTTTGCTGAATATCTTTAAGCGTAGCAACTAATTCAGCGCCTAATTCATTTGCACGGTCGCATAGGTTTTCTTCTTCAATCGCGTCAATCACGGCATGCGCAGCTGCAACTGCAATCGGGCTACCTGCATAAGTACCGCCTAGACCACCCGGGTTTGGTGCATCCATGACTTCTGCACGGCCCACAACACCCGAAATAGGGAAACCGCCGCCCAAGCTTTTCGCCATCGTGATGAGGTCTGCTTTAGTTTCGTAATGGTTCATCGCAAATAACTTACCAGTACGTGCAAAACCAGATTGAACTTCATCAGCGACAAGTAAAATACCGTGCTTATCACAAATTGCGCGTAAACGTTTTAAGAACTCGGCTGGCACCACATTGAAACCGCCTTCACCTTGTACTGGCTCAAGTACAATTGCTGCTACGTCATGTGGCGCAATATCTTCACTGAAAATATCTTCAACGCTTTCAATTGCCGCATCTACTGAAATACCTTTTGCGGGTACTGGGTAACGTGCGTGGAACACACCCGCTGGCATTACACCGAAATCACGTTTGTAAGGCGCAGTTTTACCTGTCATTGCCATGGTCATAAATGAACGGCCGTGGAAACCGTTACCAAACGTGATAATACCGTGACGACCTGTGTAACAACGAGCAATCTTCACTGCATTTTCAACTGCTTCTGCACCTGTTGTGAAAAAAGCTGCCTTCGCAGGACCAGCAATTGGCGCGCGTTCATTAATACGTTCAGCTAAAGCCACATAGCTTTCATATGGCGTAACTTGATAAGCAGTGTGAGTAAATTTAGTAAGTTGTTCAGTCACCGCTGCAATGACTTTAGGGTGGCGATGGCCTGTATTTAAAACTGCAATACCACCAGCGAAATCGATAAATTGGTTGCCTTCCTTGTCCCAAATCGTGGCATTTTCAGCTTTTTCCGCATACCACTGACACATCACGCCTACACCACGTGGAGTTGCTTGCTGTTTACGTGCGTTAAGTGCAGAATGTTGAGTATCCATTTGATTCCCTCATATTTTCATCATCAGTTGCAGCTTTGGTTTTTGCATCCTGTGCTTAATTTTCAGGGTGCTTTACAACGACTGCCTATGCATGTAATTTCGCTCGTCTGATGGCAACTGACGAGAGCCACTTTTTAACTGTAGGAGAGAGCCAATTGCGTAGTTTACTTGGAGATCATTTGCTGCAACGACTCCAACAGGACACTGAAGGGAAACTACATCAACGCCTTTTCCGTTGCCTGCGTGGTGCCATTATTGATGGAGTGATCCAGCCTAAGACTCGTCTACCTGCATCACGCGATTTAGCCAGTGAAATTCATGTTTCGAGAAATACGGTACTGAGTGCCTACGAACAACTACAGGCCGAAGGCTATTTAGAAGCACGGACAGGACATGGCACATGGGTTGCCGAAAAGTTGCCAGAGAGTTTTTTAAATACACAAAACAAGAAAAAAGTAGTTTCTAGCCCAAATGTTCAAAGTTCCTATGCCCTCTCACAACGTGGCTCAAATTTATTAGGCTATGCCGCAGCCTCGCCACATCAATGGGGAGCCTTTGTTCCGGGAGCACCCGATGTTACCGAGTTTCCACATCATATTTTTAGTCGCATTCAAGCACGCTTAAGCCGCGAACCGGACATTAACCGCCTGATTTATAGCAACGCAGGTGGATGCATAGAGCTTCGAAGTGCATTGGCAGATTACTTACGTGTTGCGCGTTCAGTCCAGTGCGATGCGGACCAGATTATTATTACCGAAGGCATTCACCAAGCTATTGATTTAGTCTCACGTGCACTGAGTGATATGGGAGATAAAGTCTGGATTGAAGATCCCGCTTATTGGGGAATGCGTAATACGTTACGGATTAATGGCCTCGATATTCAGCCCATGCCTGTCGATGCTGAAGGCATTATTCCTGAAGAAAATCCGGCAGTACCGCCTAAACTCATTTTTGTCACACCATCACATCAATATCCGCTTGGCTCACATTTAAGCCTTGATCGTCGCAGACAATTGATTCAAATCGCACGTCAGCACAATAGCTGGATTGTAGAAGATGACTATGACAGTGAGTTCCGTTTCTCGGGCCAGCCTTATCCATCTTTGCAAGGCTTAGAAAATAACGCACCTGTTTTATATATGGGCACGTTTAGTAAAACTATTTATCCATCCTTAAGAATTGGCTATTTGGTCGTCCCTAAGCCGCTATTTTCACCGCTACGTATTGTTGCGGCCGAGCTTTATCGTGGTGGGCACTTGCTTGAGCAAAAAGCCCTCGCTGAATTTATACGTGAAGGCCATTATGAAGCGCATATTCGCCGTATGCGCCTGCTCTATGGTAAACGCCGCGATTACTTGGTGAGCTTAATTCAACGCTATCTTGGCCCCGAATTTATTCATGAATATGACGAAGCGGCAGGATTACATCTAGTTTTAAAACTACCGAACTCTTGCGATGATGTCGCGATTGCAGCCACAGCGCTTGAACGTGGTGTCAAGGTTCGTCCACTTTCACAGTATTACATGCAGTCGCATGCACATGCAGAGCGTGGTTTACTGATGGGCTTTGCCTGTGTAAATGAAAAAGATATGGTGATGGCTTTTGGTGTCTTGCTCCAGTGCTTACGTGAAGCAGGTGTACCCACACTGAATTGATCTTTTTATCTAAGCAAAATAAAAAAGAGCCTCACTGTGAGGCTCTTTTGATTTAAAAATTTAAACTAACTTTTCTTCATGGCTATGAGTTAAATGGGTTGCGCGACGGTCTTTACCCCAACCCAATTTTTCAGACAATAATCCGAAGAACACAATAATGCCGAACAATGCTGTGGTGTAAATCACTTCTTTAAAATAAGTACCTTCAATTAACATGGTAAGAATTGCACCAATAATTGCAAAGATCACTACATAGGTCAGGTAAGGGAACATCCACATTTTAAAGTCAATCTTCACGCCTTCAGCTTCTAATTTTTTACGCATACGAAGCTGAGAATAAGCAATGGTTAGGTACACATATAGTGTTGCTGCACCTGTTGTTAGCATGAAGAAGTCATAAACATTCATACTCTCTGTTGCAGTTAAAATTACCGCAATTACAGAGAAGAAGCATGACACAATCACACCCACCCAAGGACTGCTTTTACTGTTTACAGAACCAAAACTTTTTGGTGCATCACCACGTTTAGACAACGAGAATAACATCCGTGAACACGTGTAAAGCGCTGAGTTAAAGCAACTACATACCGATGTTAAAACTACAAAATTTACGATATGGCGCGCGCCCGGAATACCAAGTGCAGACAAAGTCACGCTATAGGTTCCCCAAGTTGAATCTTTCAAAAGTTCATTGTTGTGAGGAATAAGACATACCGCAACGAACATTGAACCAACGTAGAATAAAATAATACGCCAAACCACCGAGTTTGATGCCTTACGAATTTCTTTAGATGGATTTGCAGACTCTGCCGCTGCTACAGTAACAATTTCAGCGCCAATATAGGCGAACATCACCCCAAGCAAGGCGGTAATCACTGATGAACCACCATTTGGCATAAAGCCTTGAGAGGTTAAGTTACTTATACCAGATGCAGCTGGATTGCCCCAAGGCCACAAATGCATGATGGCTAAACTACCAATCACAAGGAAAACAACAATCGCGATAACTTTGATGAGCGCAAACCAGAACTCGAATTCACCATAGTTTTTGACGTTTTGTAAATTGACAACAACCAGTGCGACAATGACGACGGTCATATAAACCCAGATCGGAATAAACGGGAACCAGTTATTTAAAATTTTTCCTGCTACATAAGCTTCCCAGCCCATGAGCATCGCCAGCGTACACCAGTACAACCAACCAATTGAAAACCCTGCCCAACGGCCAATCGCACGGTCTGCATAAGTTGAAAAAGAGCCACTGTCGGGATTTAAAACGGCCATCTCGCCTAACATACGCATGATGAACCAAACTAGGAGGCCACCTAAAGCATAAGTTAGAAAAACTACTGGGCCGGTGTTGTAGATAATACTGCCTGAGCCAACAAAGAGAGAGCCACCAATAACCCCTGCAATCGAGATCATGGTTAAGTGGCGTGATTTAAGTCCATGTTTTAAACTTTGGGAGTGATTGGCTTCAGAACCATTTTGATGAGCTGCCATATCATTTTCCTTAATATATGGAGGATATCGGCTAGTCTCGGAAATCCTCCGAAGCCAAAAAATATCCCCTAAAAATTTAGCCGTTCTGCCCAATTCCTAAAACAGAAAATTCACTGAGCTTATCCGGCGCTTCCGTATGCATACTTCCAATGGCTTTAATTTGTCGTTTCGGCACTCAAGAAACGAGAGCCATTTTTGTAATAAAAGAGAGAGCCAATTGCAAAATTTATACGCAAAATTGGCCCTTTTTATAGAAGATGCTGGTAAATGGCTTTTTGTTTTTATTTTAATCAGATTGAATTTCTTTAGTTTTGCTCAGAAATTAATAACGCCTTTGTGCCTGTTTCCAAGGCTCTAAATATATGTTTTTGATCGGCTGGATAACAAATATAGTCTCCAACACCCAGCTCAACCGCTTCATCAATTAAACCCACTAAAGCTCGCCCTTCAACCACAATAATATGTTCTACAGAACCAACTGGATGTGGTTCTGAAAGTCGATCTTCGCCCGGTTCAACAATCAATAAATACACATCTCGGCGCGCATGGGGTGGACAGGTCGCCAACAAAATTGCTTTGTAATTGGCAATCTCCGAACTCACCGTTGGCCCATCGCCACAGCGAATGACTTGCACTTGATTGCTCGGTTCTTCCATCAAACGCGCAAATGGAATATTGAGTGCAACACAAAGTGCCCACAAGGTTTCAATACTTGGATTACCTTGCCCTGCCTCTAATTGAGAAAGTGTAGATTTGGCAACACCTGCACGGCGCGCAACCTCTGCCAATGAAAGCCCTGCTCTTTGGCGTTCACGCGTTAAACCTTTGGCAATAATTTCGATTGGCTGAGACATTCATTCTATCCGTTCTATAAAAAAAACGATCGTTCGTTTTGACAAAACAATCAGACTTATTCATTATAATGGAAAATCGTTCGTTATATCATGACATGACTACATACGCTCTTATTAGAAAACTTAGTAAAGATACTACTCGCTCGATTTTCTTTGTGTGCTTAGCAACGAGTGTCGTTGGTATGTCCTTAGGTTCACTCGCCGCAAGTTATGGCTTAGCACTCTGGATCCCACTTTGCCTATCCATATTTGTGCTCGCGGGAACTGCTGAATTTATTTTTATTGGATTCTTGGCGGTAGGTGGTAGCCCGATTGCGGCTGCAATTGCAGGACTACTCGTCAATTTAAGACATCTACCTTTTGGCATTGCGGTCAATGAACTGATTCAAGGCAAATTCTCTCAATATTTTGGGTCTCATATCATGAACGATGAAAGTGTTTTGTTTGGTATGGCACAGCCTGATTTCGACACCAAAAAGGCTGCTTACTGGCTATGTGGTATAGGTATCATGCTCAGTTGGCCGCTCGGTGTCACTGCAGGTTATTTTATTGGGAGTGCTATTCCAGACCCTAAAACATTTGGCTTAGATGCGATTTTCCCAGCTATTTTAATTGCTCTTACTTTTTCTGCTTTAAAGAATAAGGTGACTCGAAAAGCTGCATTTGCCGGATCAGCTTTAGCGTTGATAACCACACCCTTTTTAGCCGCAGGACTTCCAATTCTGATTTCGCTTTTTGGCTTGATATGGGGTAGAAAAAAATGAGTCAACAGTTACTGATTATTGTAGGAATAGCTCTACTTGCACTTGGAACGTACAGTATTCGTTTTGCTGGTTTTCACTTAGGTGCCAAGTTTTCATTTTCTGAAAAATACCAAGTTTTACTCTCAAACGGCGCAACCGTTTTGCTCTGTGCCATTGCTGTAACCACTACGTTTTTTGAAGGTCACCATTTCGCGGGTTTCGCACGTATATTTGGGGTGGGTTTGGCACTTTTCTTAGTTTGGAAAAAAGCACCGCTTTTATTGGTGATTTGTCTGGCAGCTGCTGGCACAGCACTGGTACGTTTACTTGGAATTGAATAATAAAAAAGGCGAGATAAACTCGCCTTTTTTGAAACTTTGATTAGAACGGTAAATCGTCGTCTAAATCAGCTGGTGCAGATGCTGGTTGTTGTGGCGCTTTAGGAGCGAAACCACCACCTTGTGGGCTATTGCCACCATTACCGAAACCACCTTGGCCACCATAACCACCATTGTTTTGGCCGTAGCCACCACCTTGGTTGTTATTTTGATAGCCGCCACCTTGTTGAGGCGCGTTAAAACGTGGTTGGTTAAAATCATTACCGCCAGCAAAACCTTGTTCACCTTGTTGACGAGCATCTAACATTTGCATCTGGTCGCCACGGATTTCTGTAGTGTAACGTTCTTGACCATTTTGGTCTGTCCACTGACGTGTACGTAATGAACCTTCGATATAAACCTTAGAACCTTTACGTAAAAACTGCTGAGCAATTTCCCCTAAACGGTTATGCAAAACAATACGGTGCCATTCTGTTTGTTCTTTACGTTCACCTGTATTTTTATCGGTCCAAACTTCACTTGTTGCGATAGAAAACTGGGTCAACGAGCCCCCATTTGGAAAAGTTTTTGTTTCAGGATCACGACCCAAAGTACCAACCAAAATAACCTTATTTACACCACGCATTAGCTGTCTTCATCCTATACATTTCTATGTTTTACTTTATAAGAGTTATGCTTAAATGGCTACCTCTTTACCGAACAACTGCGTTAAATCACGTCGCGAAGCGTCATCAAGAGACTGTTTATCGACTTTAATATAAGCAACTTGCTGGTCAGGCATCACCACAACTTCTTCGATACCACGAATTGCCAATAGTTGTGTGGTCCACTCATTCACCTGTTGCACTTGCGGCAATGGCAGCACAATAGATGACAAATACCGCGGCTGAGCTAAACCAAAACTAATTAGCAGCCATATTATAGCAATCCCTGCTAAGACACTCCATCCAATCGCAGTATTATGTAACATCAATAATTGACCACCTAGTGTGCCACCAAAAAAGGCACCTAAGAACTGGCTACTGGCATTTACCCCCATAGCGGTGGCTTTCGACTGGATTGGAGCTGATTTTGACAGCCAAGAAGGTAATAAAGCCTCCATCACATTAAATGCAATAAAGAAAATTCCTAAGCCAGCGAGTAATACATATTTTGACTGATAACCAAATATAAGAAGAAGCAAACCTGCAATAATACCTGTAATTGCTGTTAAGAAAATGCCGCGCATTTTGCGATATTTTTCAGCGATGATAATGCTAGGAAATGCAAAAAACAGACTAATAACCAAAAGTGGCAAATACACCAAACCGTGGCTCGCCAAAGGAATATGCGCAAACTCAATAAGCTGTGACGGCACATAAATAAACATGGCAGTCAGCAATAAATGCAATGCAAAAACCGAAACGTGTAAACGGTTTAAATCACCCATTTGAATGACTTGTTTAAGCTGTGCCATGTAGCCTTGCTGGTAATTACGATGGTGACGAGTAACTTTAGGCACCAGCAATAACATCGCAATCGCGATCAAACCCATGATGGTTGTCACAAAGAACAAACCAGAAATACCTACAAGGCTTGTGAGCCAAGGCCCAAGACTAAAAGCGACTACAAAAGATAGACCAATACTCATGCCCATGGCAGCCATGGCTTTAGTACGCTGCTCTTCACGCGTCACATCGGCTAAAAGTGCCATAACTACTGCCGAAACTGCACCCGCCCCAGCGATAGCACGGCCAATAATTACGCCATAAATGGTGTCAGATAATCCGGCAATTGTGCCACCAATAGCAAAGAGCAATAGACCAAAGACCACAAGCGGTTTACGGCTAAAACGGTCAGCAAGTAAGCTAAATGGAATTTGTAAAATGGCCTGACTTAAACCATAAATACCTACAGCCAAACCAATGAGTGCTGGAGTCGCATATTGATATGACTGCCCAACTACAGAAAAGACAGGAATAATCATGAACAAGCCCAACATGCGTAGCGCAAAAATACTACTTAAGGCAAAAGTTGAGCGACGTTCCAAAGCATTCATCATATCAATACACGTTATCAAACTAAGTAAATTATAAGCCGATTCGTTTCTAAAAATACGGGACACCTTATTTAAAATAACGATTTGGGCTTAAAAAAATAAAGAGGCGTTTAGCCTCTTTAGTTTATCGAAGTTTGCTGAAAATTAGCTTAAGGCGACTGTTGCTCGCGCTTCGAATATTGAATTGAAGCGATAACCGCCCAAACAATGAACGCTACACCAATTAAACCTGTGACAACTTCAGGTACATGTACGCCAGTACCACTTGCAATCATAATGAATGCTAAAGCACCGATCGCATAATGCGCGCCATGTTCTAAGAACACGTAGGCATCTAGTGTGCCTTTTTCTACAAGGTAAACTGTCATTGAACGGACAAAAATAGCACCAATTGCAAGACCGAGCATAATCACGACAACATCGCTAGTAATGGCAAATGCACCAATTACACCATCAAAACTAAATGATGCATCTAACACTTCAAGATATAAGAAACCACCTAAACCGGCTTTTACAACACCAGAAGCGGCGCCTGATCCATCTTGTAATACAGCATTACCATTTTCATCAATTTCAGGCTCACCACCTAACAAATGACTTAACACTTCAACGCCAATATAAACCACAATGCCCCAAATACCTGCCATGACCACAGCTAAGCGGTGAACTTCGTCCACATAAGCAGCCATCACGATTAAAGCAATCAAAGCAAGAAATACAGACATTGCCGGTACGCTTGCCAAGCTTGCAAGTTTAGATTCAAGCCATCTAAACCAATGCGTTTCTTTTTCGTCATCAAAGAAAAAGTTTAAGAACACCAGTAATAGGAATGTTCCACCAAAAGCCGAAATTTCAGCGTGATGTGCCATTAAACGTTCAGAGTAGGTTTTTGGATCATTAAGTGCCATTTTGGCTACTTCAACAACACCCATATCAGCAGTCACTGCAACAATCACGACTGGGAAAATCAGACGCATACCAAAAACGGCGATTAAAATACCTACCGTTAAAAAGATCATTTTCCAGAACGGGTCCCAATTACGTAGAACCGATGCATTCACGACCGCATTGTCAAAAGATAAAGAAACTTCCATCACAGCTAAAATCGCGGTAATGGTTAAAGCTTTAAGCATGGTTGACACGCCCGCTTCAGGTCCATGGGTAAAACCCCAGTAAGCGGATAGTGCTAAACACACCACCGTAAAAAATATCGAAAATCGGAAATGCTTCATGGATCAGACCTATACCAAGAACTAAATTTAATCTTTCTTAAAACCGCGGCTATTATATCGATAATTAACCACAAAACGATGTTGTTTTATGCCGTTATTCACTTTACTTTATCTCACTGTTTAATAAAGAAATTTATAATATTTCATTAACTTATTAATCGTATTAAATATTTTCTTGCGATATATCTATCATTATTATTTTTGTATTTTAAAATTGATTTAAAATCGGGTTTAGCTGTCTTATTTTAAATGGAATGTTTTTATGCTTTTTTCTCAAGAACTCTGGCAACGTAATTTAAATTTATATCAAAAAATTCTCGACCTGCCTTTTAATCAGGAACTTGCTAACGGTACTTTAGATAAAGAAGCTTTTTGTCATTATGTTATTCAAGATGCTCAATATTTAGTGGCCTATGGCCGTGTGCTGGCTGTTGCAGCAGCTAAAGCTTTTGATGCTGACGATATTATGCAGTTTTCTGATGCAGCTAAAATTGCAATTGTGGTCGAGCGCAGTTTGCATGACGACTTTATGAAAAACTTTGGTGTCACCAAAGAAGAATTTAAAAATACCCCATTGACCTTGGCAGGCCATCATTACACTTCATTTTTGACAGCAACTGCTTGGTCTGAAAGCTACCCTGTTGTACTTGCTGCTCTATTACCTTGCTTCTGGATTTATGCCGAAGTCGGTAAAGACATTGTGAGTAAGTCTGTCCCAAACAATCCTTATCAGGCATGGATTGATACCTACGCAGGTGAAGAATTCCATACCGCCGTTCGTAATGTGATTGCGACGGTAGATAAAGTTGCCGCACGTTGTGATGCAGATACTTTAGAGAAAATGCATGCAGCCTATACCATGGGTGCAAAACTTGAATGGTTATTTTGGGATAGTGCCTACCATCAAAGACAATGGTTAGGTTTAGATCAGATCTAAATCAAGATGAGCTCTGACCATTTACTTCGTTAAATGGTCAGTCTTTAATTTAACTTTGAAACAATTGCCAGCCGTAAATCAAACCTGCCGCAGCCACAACCCAGCATAGCGTTGCGACTCCTAGACAAGACCACATTGACATACGCGTTGCCAGCACATAAACAGCAGCTAAATAAATGGCATAAGGAATCAGTGACCATAAACCAAATAAAGCCGTTTTCTGTAATGCTTCGGCTCCTTTTTGTTGAAAAACAATTATGTGGGCAATTAAAGCGAAGGTTGGAAAAAGCGGGACTAAACCCGCAATATAAAATGCCTTACTTTTCGATAAAATCGAAATAATGAGGACAACCCCGGCCCCCAACATACACTTTAAAAATAACGCCCACATGCGCTGATCCTATCTGGTCATATTCATTTCAAAACGCTGTATTTTGCGCTTTTTAAAGAAAATTAACAGCGACTAAAGCAATCAATGCCGGAACCGCCTGAATATAAATAATCTTTTTACTGGCAGTCAGACCACCATAAATACCAGCAATCAGTACACAGCCTAAAAAGAAGTTGGCAATTGATGTTGCAAATGGCGCATCAGCCAATAAAGACCAAAATAAACCTGCTGCTAAAAAGCCATTATAAAGACCTTGGTTCTGTGCCATGACTTTGGTGAGTTTTGCTTTTTCTGCATTATTTCCAAAGGCTTTCATGCCATAAGGTTTGTCCCACAAAAACATCTCTAACACTAAAATATAGACATGTAATATTGCGATAAGCGCAATCAATATTTGTCCGATCATACAATTTTCCTTTTTATTTTAAAGATATGAAAAAAGATCAGTCTCTCGACTGATCTTTTAGTGTTTTACGGCTTTAATAATATTTTGCCTTGACGAGCGCCTTGCGTTGCTCTTTGAGCGGCAGTTTTAATCTCATCAAAACTAAATACACCTTCTACAGGCAAGATTAATTTTTTCTGAGTCGCTAATGTTAGCAGCTCAACGATCAGTTCCTTTTTACGAGCTGCTGGCATTTCTTTATTAACCACACTCGCCCAGAAACCTTTTACTGTCGCTTGTTTGAAAATTAGATCACCCGATGAAATCTGCATGGTTTCGCCAGTCATACTACCGAACGAAACGAGCAGGCTATTTTCACTGAGTAAATTCAGCATTTCACCACTTGCACTTCCACCAATCGAGTCCACACCGGCAATTAGAGGTTGGTCACCGTGAATCTGTTTAACTTGCTCTTTCCAGTTAGGCTGATCGGTTGCAACAACATGCTGAATACCTAATGCTTGCATCTCGGCAATTGCATCACTACGGCGAACCAGATTAATCACAGGTAAACCACGTGCCTGCGCAATCATGGCAACTGTTTTACCGACTGCACCATTCGCCGTGTTTTGAATGAGCCATTGACCCGGTTGAACATTTACAAAGTCGAGTAGCATGAGTGCACTAATTGGCATACCAATCAGTTGTGCTGCTGTTTCATCATCAATTTCATTATTGAGTGGAATAATACCTTGAGCAGGCGCAATAAAGTATTCAGCCCAACTGCCATGCACAGCCGCAACGGCAATACGTTGCCCTACCTGTACATGTTCAACACCTTCACCTAACGCATCTACAATACCAACTGCCTCACTGCCACCAATCGCTGGTAAAGTTGGTTTATAGCCATAACTTCCTCGTACTGTCCATACATCATGATTATGGATCGGAGACATGATGGTTTTAATACGCACTTCGCCTGCTTTTGGTTCAGGCTTTGGCATATCCGCCTGCTCTAAAACGTCTACAGGTTCGCCAAAATTACGATGGATAATACTTCGCATGCTTTATTCCTCTATCGGTTTTAAGAGTTGTTGGGTGGTTTCTAAGGCTAGATGTAGATGTGCTTTGTCTTGCGACAATTTTGTGAGTAAAGCAGCACCTAACCATAACTGATACATGACTTGCGCAGTTTTCAAAGGTTCAATATGTTTTGGAATTGATCCTTCTTGTTGCCCTTCTTTGAGTAGTAAAGCCAAACGTTGGGTTAGTTTGTGCACACCGTCATTTAGAATTTGGCGCATATCTTCTGACAAGTCCGAAACTTCGGCTGCCAATTTCACAATCAAGCAGTTTTCAGCCCAGCTACCATGGACCGGATCATCAATCCACGCCTGCCATAAAGCCATTAAACGGGCATGGGCACTTTGCTCACTGTGCTGCCAAAGCTGTTCCATACGGACTTTATAATTGGCCATGTATTGCTCGAGCAACGCACAGCCAAACGCCTCTTTTGAAGCAAAGTAGTGATAGAACGAACCTTTAGGTACGTCACAAGCCTTTAAAATTTCTTGCAAACCAACACCGACAAAACCTTTATGTAGTACCAGTTCAAAACTGGTATCTAGAATGTGTTGTCGTGTGGTTTCGCTTTTATTTAATCGTTTCATGCATTCATCATAAACAACTATTAGACCAGTCGTCTAGTAAAATTATGTTGCTGGTTAAAATTTGCTTAGAGTAGAAATGTAGAATGAGGAATGTTAAAAATACAACCTGCTTAATTAAACAAATTTTGTCGTTTGTCGTTTAACCGTCACAATTTGTCGCTTTAAATCATTTTATACCACTTGAACAATTTTAAATCGTTATCATATATAGGGTCTGTTGTTTATAACCAGTCACACCTCCCTGCGGCTGATCACTCAACACCTAAATTTTCATCAATACACAATTGAGATGTTTTATGAGCCAAAGTCATATCCGTATTCGAGGCGCACGCACCCATAACTTAAAAAATGTGTCACTCGATATTCCACGCGACAAATTTGTGGTAATTACGGGGCTATCAGGTTCAGGAAAATCTTCTCTTGCCTTTGATACCTTGTATGCCGAAGGACAGCGCCGTTACGTCGAATCACTTTCAGCGTATGCCCGCCAGTTCTTATCGCAAATGGAAAAACCTGAAGTTGACTCGATTGAAGGTTTGTCACCAGCCATTGCGATTGAGCAAAAGTCTACTAGCCATAACCCACGTTCAACGGTTGGTACGATTACCGAAATTTATGACTATTTGCGTCTGCTTTATGCACGTGTCGGTACGCCTTATTGCCCTGAACACGACTTACCTATGGTTGCGCAAACTGTTTCTGAAATGGTCGATGCGGTGAAAAACCTTGAGGAAGGCACTGCACTCATGTTGCTTGCCCCTGTTGTTCGTGAGCGTAAAGGTGAATACAGCAACTTGTTCGAACAACTACAAGGTCAAGGTTTTGTTCGTGCCCGTGTTGATGGTGAAATCATTGATATTGATACACCACCAGAACTCGACAAAAAGAAAAAACATACCATTGAGGTAGTTGTTGACCGCTTTAAAGTACGTGATGACTTAGGCAACCGTATTGCTGAATCATTTGAAACTGCACTGCGTTTAGGTGGCGATATTGCAGTTTTATCGTGGATGAATGGCGAACACCCAGATCGCGTTTTTTCTGCAAAACACTCATGCCCTGAATGTGATCGCGCAGTCGCAGAGCTTGAGCCACGTTTATTTTCATTTAATAACCCGTTCGGTGCGTGCCCTGTCTGTGATGGCTTAGGTACACGTAGCCATTTTAGCCCTGAAAAACTCATTCCTAACCCTGAGCTTGCAATTAGTGAAGGTGCTATTCGTGGTTGGGATCGTCAACGTCCTTATTACTATTCAATGCTGCAAAAAGTTGCCGACCATTTTGGTTTTCAACTTGATACACCTTGGAATCAGTTAGATAAAGACACGCAAAAGAAATTCTTACAAGGTACTGGCAAAGAAAAAATCGATTTAAGTTATATCGATGAACGTGGCCGTAAACATACACGCGTGCAACCTTTTGAAGGAATTTTGCCACACCTTGAGCGTCGCTATCGTGAAACTGAAAGTAATTATGTACGCGATGATTTAGCACAATATTTGTCTAATGCAGCTTGTGATGCATGTGGCGGTTCACGTCTCAATGAAATTTCACGTCATGTTCGTGTAAAAGACAAAACGATTGCCGACATTACTCGCATGTCGATTGGAGATGCCGAAAGTTACTATCAAGGTATAAACCTTGAAGGTGCCAAAGGTGAAATTGCAGATAAAATCTTTAAAGAGATTCGTGAGCGTTTACATTTCTTGGTGAGTGTTGGCCTGAACTATTTAAGTCTCGCTCGTTCTGCCGAAACACTATCGGGTGGTGAAGCCCAGCGTATCCGTCTAGCTTCGCAAATTGGTGCAGGTTTGATGGGTGTCATGTACGTCCTTGATGAACCATCAATTGGTCTCCATCAACGTGATAATGACCGTTTATTACAAACGCTAATTCGCTTACGTGATTTGGGCAATACGGTATTAGTCGTTGAACATGATGAAGATGCAATCCGTGCAGCTGACCATATTATTGATATCGGCCCGGGTGCTGGTGTGCATGGTGGCGTTGTCATTGCTGAAGGTACGTATGATGAGCTGGCTAAACATGCCGACTCACTCACAGGCCAATATCTTTCAGGCAAACTCAAAATTGAAGTGCCAAAACAGCGAACTCAACCACCTAAACCTGAAGAAAAAATTAAACTTTCAGGTGCAGCGGGTCATAACTTAAAAAATGTCGATTTAACCATCCCACTTGGCATTATGACTTGTGTCACGGGTGTTTCAGGTTCAGGTAAATCAACACTGATTAACCGTACGTTACTTCCACTGGCTGCAACACAGCTCAACGGTGCAACGACTTTAACAGCTGAAAAATTTGACTCGATTGATGGTCTACAACATCTGGATAAAGTCGTTGATATTGACCAAAGCCCAATTGGCCGTACACCGCGCTCTAATCCAGCGACTTATACGGGTCTATTTACGCCAATTCGTGAATTATTTGCTCAAACACCAGAAGCGAAAGCGCGTGGTTATAGTGCGGGTCGCTTCTCGTTTAACGTAAAAGGTGGACGCTGCGAAGCGTGTGAAGGCGACGGTATGATTAAAGTCGCAATGCACTTCTTACCAGACATGTATGTACCTTGCGATGCATGTCATGGCAAACGTTATAACCGTGAAACACTTGAAGTCGGTTATAAAGGCAAAAACATTTCTGATGTTTTAGAAATGACAGTTGAAGATGCTGCTGAGTTCTTTAGTGCTATTCCAGTTATTCACCGTCGTTTAGAAACCTTAACTCAGGTAGGTCTAGGCTATATTCGTTTAGGTCAAGCTGCGACTACACTCTCTGGTGGTGAAGCACAGCGTGTCAAACTGGCTCGTGAGTTAGCGAAACGTGATACGGGTAAAACGCTTTATATCTTGGACGAACCAACAACAGGTTTGCATTTCCACGATATTGCCAAGTTACTCGATATTTTGCATGAGCTACGCAACAAGGGTAATACCATTGTGGTAATTGAACATAACCTTGATGTAATTAAGACAGCAGACTGGGTGGTCGACTTAGGCCCTGAAGGTGGTTCGGGCGGTGGTATGATCATTGCCGAAGGTACACCTGAACAAGTGGCTGAGGTTGAAATTTCCCATACGGGTCGTTTCTTGAAACCGATGTTGAAACAATAAAACAAAAAGCCGGAATTTATTTTCCGGCTTTTTTTATCCCTCTACTACATTTCGTCCCCGAGCTTTAGCTCTTAAGAGTGAACGATCAGCGTTCTCTAATAACTCCATCCAGCTTGTCGCTCCAATCGCAAACCCAATACTGACCGATACATGCAATTTTTCTTGTGTACCAGATAGATCAATTTCCTCTAAAGAAATCGCAATACGAATTTTTTCGGCCAAGAGACGTGCATCTAAAAACTGCACTTGTTCTAACAAAATTAAAAACTCATCACCACCATAACGAACAATTAAATCAGAAGCCCGTACATTTGCTTTTAATTGATCTGCGATACGCCGAATCACTTGGTCACCCACAATATGACCATATTGATCATTCACGTGTTTAAAGCGATCAATATCAATAATCATCAAACAAGTTTGAGAAAATTTTTGAGGGTAACTCTCAACAATTTTTAAATACTCAGATAAAGCCAAACGATTGGATACACCCGTTAATGGATCTGTATTGGCAATATTTTTAAGCTGGAATTCAAAAGCATCTCGCTGCTTGAGCATCCTTTGTAAACGATCAATAGCTTCGAACAACGAAATAAATTCGCCTTTTTTAGGTTTCAACTCATCTATTGGGTAATCTGTGCTATGAGATAAATCAAGAATTAAGGTACGGGCCTGAATAAGAGGCTCAAACACCCTTCTCTTTGCATAAATTAGTGTAAGTAACGCTGCTGCTAAGGATATGCTTGAAATGAGTAAAGTAAGGAAAAACTTCTTTTTTGCTAAATAGTTTTCTTGAGATGCAATCAAGACGCTTTTATTAAGTAAAAACTTTTGCAAATCAATAACCGTGGTAAATTTATCAACGATTTGGTCTGTCAGTTCTGTTCCGTTTAAATGATAGGCTTGGTGCTTTTGGCTTTCATCTAAAAGCTGACCCACAATAGGTACACCTTTATCTAAAAATTCAGTTTTAACCCTTGAGTAAAGGCGATGATATTCCGGAGTTTTAGCTTGCTCTGACTGTAGTGTGTCCACAAGTGCCCATAAGTAGCGTGCTTGCTGCTGAGTCTGCAAAGACCGCGCCCGATTATCATTAGGTATGGTTTCTTTAAAAGTCACAGGCGCAATAACATTAGATGCGGTACGACCAGCTTGATCCCTCATATCAGTCAAAACCACAATCAAAGTAAAATAATTGTTAATTTGGCTATCTTTACTTTTTAACTGTAGCATCAAATTTTGTAAAACTTCTCGGCAGCTATCCCAAGCTCCAAACATAGCCAAAATTGCATTATCGAATTGTATAGAGCTTCTCGCTTGTTCAGGAGTTGCAACATAATAGTCAACTACAGCACGCGCCTGTTTTAAATCATCTCTAAATTTAGTATCTAAAGTATTTGCTAAATCGGCATAACCTTCTTCTTTTAAAATATGAATAGTTTCACTAAGTTGGCGATCAACAGAAAGGCGATATTCTTTTAAGTTTTTTTGATTTTTTAAAAAGTCGGCAGCGTTACTCGACATTAATTTATTTGCGGGCGCACGTTCTTTAGAGACTTTATTTGCAACTTCAGCAATTGATCTTAAGCTTTTAATTTCAACCAAAGCTTGTTTAGTTTTTAAATATTCTTGATAACTGCTGACAATAAGCGGAACCGCCATAAACAGTAAGGACAAAATAATGACCAACATGAAGAAAAACAGTCGATTACTGATATGTTCTGAACGTAATCCTGACATTTCTAGCTGGTACTCCGTAAATGTCCTACCATGATCACTACTATAGAATGAAGTAATTAATCCGCATCCTAGCACTTTACTGAACAGAAGTTCAGCAACAAAGTTCGATTAACGCAATATACGCTTTCATCTTTTCTATTTCTTAAAAATTTGATCGAAAGAGCAAATGATGGCTATAGCAAAACTCCATTTTACAGATGATGTAAATTTCGCAATCCTATAATTAGCTTCTTTTTCCTCTTGGATGTTTCTCCCAGCATCCTAAACCCAGCCCTCAGCTGGGTTCTTTTTTATACACACTCAATAGAAGAAATTTCATGTATTTTTTTTAATAAATATTAATGTTTTCTTATAGATAAAAAAAAGCTCAACCTTGGGGAAAGCTGAGCTCGTAAAGTCTGATGTGATAACACATCGTATCTGGGAAAGCACTTCCAACTCTAAAAATGTTAGATAGTGAACTTTGCAATTGAATTGTGTGACTTATCTCTAATTTTGTAAAGTTGATTAAATTGATCAGAATTAATTTTTTAATCGTTTTTTTAGTTTAAAAACATATTTTCTTTGCTTTATTCAATTATATAATAATTCAAAATAGATAGATTATTTAGATGAACTTATCGAAATAGTGTTAACTATTACTCAAAATACAGCAAAATTGAAAAAAGAATAATGTTTGAGTGGCTATTTATTAAACAAGTCGACAAATAAATTAACGTTAAAACCGATTAATAAAATCGCTTTTTCCAATTGTAAATGTAATTATTTTTAAACTATTTAGTGTCAATTCCCTATGAAACTTAAGGTTTAGACTCTTGTTAATGTTCATTTTTTTAGCAGGTTGACATAATACACTTCAATTGTTGTTTTTTTAACCATTTTTAACATAAGTGTCAAATTTCCTTAACATTACGTTTCATCTATTATTGACTTCATAAATTGTTACAATACAATGACCCCAGCTTTATCTCTTGTTAATGCTGGAAATGATTATGAAAAAACTTGGTTTAGCCACTGCTGTATTATTAGCCATGACCGGTGCTCATGCTTATCAATTTGAAGTTCAAGGTCAATCTGAATATGTTGACACAACTGCAAATGATAAAAACTTCACTGGTGACGTTGCTGGTACATTCTATTTGAAAAATGTTGATACAGCTAAGGGTCCTTTAGCTGAAGCAGCTTTCTTAAACCAAGCTTCTAGCGTGTCTTTAGGTTATAGCTATCAACAATATGACCAAAACAACGTAAACTACCACATTGGTACATACGGTGTTAAAGGTGAGGCATACGTTCCAACTCCTTACCTTCCTGTATATGCTAGCGCAACTTACAACCACACTGATGTTGATGGTAAAAACAACTTCTCTAAAGATGACAACGGTGACCGTTATGCATTAGAAGTTGGTGCTATGTTGTTACCTAACTTCTTAATGACTGTTGGTTATACAAGTGTTGCTAACCAATTCGCTTTAGATAACTTCGGTATCATCGGTAACGGTATCTACTCTGCTGTTAACCAAACTGCTGCTATCCAAAACGACCAAGATGCTGTTACAGCACGTGCTAAATATGTTGGTCCAATCGATGGAACTAACATGGCAATCGGTTTTGAAGCTGCTGGTGCATTCGGTCAAGAAAACCAATACGGTTTAAAAACTGACCTTTACTTGACTCCTAAGTTAAGTGTTGGCGCTACTTTCGTGGGTAACGATGGCGAAGCTGACATCAAAGGTAATGACCTTGGTGAATTCCGCCAAGCTTGGGGTGGTAACGTAAACTACTTCATCACTCCTGCTTTAGCAGTTGGTGCATCTTACATGAAAGCTGACGTTAAAAAGTCTAGCTACGATACACAAACTATCGGCTTAAATGCTAAATTCCGTTTCTAATTTAATTTAGAAATTGAATTAAAAAAAGGACTCAATTGAGTCCTTTTTTTATGGCTATTAACTGCGTACGATATTTAAGAAATGTAAATGACGTTCGTACTGATCAATAATATCCTGAATCAAATCTTCCTGAGTCCAGTCCATTACATCATAGTTCTGTCCACCTTCTCTTAAAAACACTTCGGCTTGAAAATACTGACCGTCTTCTGCTTCTGTACGACCAATTAAAAAACTTGGGGGTACTGTTTCACGTGAAACAACTTTATAAATAAAATTAATTTCATGATGATGATCGACTCGAAGCTGCATACCATCTTCCACTTCACTAATCGACACCTCAAGATGACGGCGTCTAAACTCATGCTGAATATTTTCAAAAGCACGTGAAACCTGCTTTTCAATATATTGCTTCACCTCTTCTTCACTATGAGGATAATGCATGATTAAACCAAGACGCTGCTGCCAGCTTCTAGGGTTATGAATGGCACGTGGTGTAATGCGAGCCTCTTGAATTGCTATCATTTTAGTGACATCAAGATGCAAGGCTTTTATTAGGCCCCAACTCATTAACAGCATGACTACGGTAAAAGGCAACGCACTCATAATGATTGAAGACTGAAGCGCCGCAAGACCGCCCACCAAGAGTAAAATAATAGCCAGCACCGCCATAAGCACTGTCCAGAACAGGCGCTGCCAAGTAGGTGAATTTTCTGTTTTTGCTGTTAAGTAGTCAGTAACCAATGCCCCTGAGTCAGCAGAAGTCACAAAGAATAAAACCACCAAAATAGTCGCCAGAATATTCATGAAACCTGACCATGGCAAGTGTCCTAAAAACTCAAATAGAGCAACTGACGAGTCTTGCTGAACAGCCTGAATTAAAGTGGTTTGATGTTCATGGATAATGCTAAATAACGCGGCATTTCCTAAAAAGCCCATCCAGATAATGGTAAAGCCTGTTGGAATGAGGAGTACCCCGACAATAAATTCTCGAATAGTACGACCACGTGAAACCCTTGCGATAAACATACCTACAAATGGCGACCAAGAAATCCACCAAGCCCAATATAAAATAGTCCATCCCCCAATCCATCCATTCGGCTGATAAGCATATAAATTGAATGTCATGGTAAAAAGGTTAGAGATATACTGCCCAGTGTTTTGAATAGTGGTCTGAAGTAAATAAATACTAGGACCAGCGATAAAAACGAATACTAATAATATTAAAGCTAATACTAAGTTTAGCTCTGATAAACGTTTGACCCCTTTATCTAGTCCTAAGAACACAGATAATGAAGCGAGAATACTCACAAAAATAATGAGTAAAACCTGAGTAGTGGTGCTTTGCTCAACACCAAATAGATAATGTAAACCAGAGTTAATCTGGGTAACACCAAATCCGAGAGAAGTCGCTACACCAAATACCGTACCAATGGTCGCAAATATATCAATGCTGTCGCCCCACGGTCCATAAATCTTTTTACCAATTAGTGGATACAGTGCTGAACGGGTTTTGAGCGGTAAATTATGCCGATAAGCAAAATAAGCTAATGCTAAACCGACCACGGCGTAAATTGCCCATGCATGTAAGCCCCAGTGGAAAAAGGTTACACGTAAAGCTTGTTGTGCTGCCTCAATTGTCTGTGGCTCACCACTTGGTGGGTTGACATAGTGCATGACAGGTTCAGCCACACCAAAGAACATTAAGCCAATACCCATACCCGCAGTAAACAACATGGCAAACCATGATCCGTTACTATATTCGGGCTGGCTATGGTCAGGGCCTAATTTAATACGTCCAATCGCAGAACAGGCAATATAAATGAGTAGGATAAGAAAGAAGGCAACCGATAAGACATAGAACCAACTAAAAGAATCAGTGATCCACTGCTTTAACTGTTGCGTGAGAAGTTCAAAAGAACTCGGAGCGATCACAACAACTGCTAAGAACAAAGCAATAATAATGACCGTACCCAAAAAGACATTGGGATTAACATTTGCGAACCAACTCGCTTGTTTGGAAGGCATAAATCCTCCATGTTATTTTAATGAAAATGACAGGCTTAAAGCCAATAAAGACATTCAGGAATGAACAAAGTTTTATCTTTCAATAGAGAAAGCCGATAATACTTTAAATAAACTTAAATAATATTGCAGTTACAAAGGTGTAAATAAATTAAAACACCTCCTTCTTTATTTATCAGAATTCTTTTTAGGCGTGTGCTTAATATATTGTAAAGCGATTAAACGCGTGACTATTAGGGCTAAATACATCACTCCACAAAACATCTGTAACATCGCTAAAACACGTGCTGGTGGACTAAGGGGCATTAAGTCAGACAGTCCCGTAGCTGACTGCAAACTAAAGCTTAAAAACAGTAAATCTAACCAAGTTTGTAAGTGATGGATGTGGTTTGGATTTTGAAAGCTATTAGGAATGAGTAACTGACAAATGTTATATAAAAATGCAAATCCCCAAGCCAGCAAGGTAAAAACTGCGGCAGCTGCAAACAACTCATCGCGGGTTAAATATCGGTCAGCAAACATATAGCGAAATAAACCATAAGCAGCCGAAAAGTAAGCTAAGGCTTCACAGCTATGGGCAAAAATCTGGATGGTTAAATTGCTATAGCCTAATAAAATAAAGACCGAAGCTATAATTGCCCCACTGACAAATGCGAGACCGAGAAAAGTGAACATGGGTGTTTGGCGAATAACTTTAGCAATAATGAGTAATGCAAGTACCCCTAGCGCCCAAGTTAAGGTCCTGTAAGCCTCATTATCAAAAGTCAGCATAGCCAGAATAAGTAAAATGAATTGCACCAACAGCAGCCATGCAGAAGGCAACAATCGAAAGCTCGACCAGAATTCAATGATAGATCGCATTTAATTATTTTCCATTTTTTCATTATGTTTTGGATTATAGAAAATCATACTGTACAAAAAATAGGATATAGTCAAACTACTTTATT
>NZ_JAVIMT010000024.1:0-302 GCF_031196675.1 Acinetobacter sp. 148
AAAAGATGGAATTATAGAACCTGATTTTACTTTCGAAAAAATGAAGGAGACGCAGTGACCAGAATTTAATAAAGCACAAATAAAAACGGACCCCGTAGGGTCCTTGGCTCTACACCTAGATATAGAGACCTAGCAATCCAAGTATCTTCCNNATTTTATCGTCCTTAAAAAACAAAAAAGTGCACATCGAATGAAGCATATATGGAAGATATATCATGAATATTTTTACAACTGATGCATGGGACAATTTCCCAGACTCATTACATCCGCAGATTGTTGATGCATTCAATAAAAAACCTGAT
>NZ_JAVIMT010000025.1:0-309 GCF_031196675.1 Acinetobacter sp. 148
CACGACCGGCATGGGCTAATGCAGATGGACCTTGAGCTTTGTATTTCTGCAGTAAGCGTCTGATCTGACGTTCTGAAATATGAAGTAGCTGAGCAGCCTGGGATTGAGTTATGCGTTGATCGCAGATTTCCTGCAAGACCGACAATCGTTTAAGTTCTTTATCCGACATAGACACCAACATATCAAACCGTCCGCTAAGGAAATTGCAGAAGTGCATATTCTAAAAGCGGACATTTTTACTTTGGAGAAACCGGACATTTCTATTTTGGAGTTACAATAATTGTTCGTATAATGTATATTATGTTAAAT
>NZ_JAVIMT010000026.1:0-1203 GCF_031196675.1 Acinetobacter sp. 148
TTATGCAGTTACTTTAGCAACAACACCAGCACCTACAGTACGACCACCTTCACGGATCGCAAAACGTAGACCTGGGTCCATTGCGATTGGGTGGATTAATTCTACTGACATTTCAACGTTGTCACCTGGCATTACCATTTCAACGCCTTCTTTCAACTGGATCGCACCAGTTACGTCAGTTGTACGGAAGTAGAACTGTGGACGGTAACCATTTAAGAATGGAGTGTGACGACCACCTTCTTCTTTAGAAAGTACGTATACTTCTGCGTCGAATTTAGTGTGCGGCTTGATTGTACCTGGTTTAGCAAGTACTTGACCACGTTGTACTTCTTCACGCTTAGTACCACGAAGTAAGATACCACAGTTCTCACCTGCACGGCCTTCGTCAAGAAGTTTACGGAACATTTCTACGCCAGTTACAGTTGTTTTAACTGTATCTTTAATACCAACGATCTCTACTTCTTCACCAACTTTGATGATACCAGCTTCAACACGGCCTGTTACTACTGTACCACGACCAGAAATTGAGAATACGTCTTCGATTGGCATCAAGAATGCTTTGTCGATTGCACGCTCTGGCTCTGGGATGTAAGAGTCAAGAGCTGCTACAAGAGCAAGAACTGATTCTTCACCGTAAGGACCAGCTTCACCGTTAAGCGCTGCAAGAGCTGAACCACGGATTACTGGAGTGTCATCACCTGGGAAGTCATAAGTAGAAAGAAGTTCACGTACTTCCATTTCTACTAATTCAAGTAATTCTTCGTCATCAACAAGGTCGCATTTGTTTAAGAATACGATGATGTAAGGTACACCTACCTGACGAGAAAGAAGGATGTGCTCACGAGTTTGTGGCATTGGACCGTCAGTTGCAGCACATACAAGGATCGCGCCGTCCATCTGAGCAGCACCAGTGATCATGTTTTTAACGTAGTCGGCGTGGCCTGGGCAGTCAACGTGTGCGTAGTGACGAGTTGGAGAATCGTATTCTACGTGTGATGTATTAATTGTAATACCACGTGCTTTTTCTTCAGGTGCTGAGTCGATTTGTGAGTAATCTTTCGCTTCACCGCCGTAAGTTTTTGCACAAATTGTTGCAATCGCAGCAGTTAAAGTTGTTTTACCATGGTCAACGTGACCGATTGTACCCACGTTTACGTGTGGTTTATTACGTTCAAACTTGGCTTTAGCCATGATGATCTTCCT
>NZ_JAVIMT010000027.1:0-327 GCF_031196675.1 Acinetobacter sp. 148
TACATACCTCGCTCTGCTAATCCTGTTACCAGTGGCTGCTGCCAGTGGCGATAAGTCGTGTCTTACCGGGTTGGACTCAAGACGATAGTTACCGGATAAGGCGCAGCGGTCGGGCTGAACGGGGGGTTCGTGCACACAGCCCAGCTTGGAGCGAACGACCTACACCGAACTGAGATACCTACAGCGTGAGCTATGAGAAAGCGCCACGCTTCCCGAAGGGAGAAAGGCGGACAGGTATCCGGTAAGCGGCAGGGTCGGAACAGGAGAGCGCACGAGGGAGCTTCCAGGGGGAAACGCCTGGTATCTTTATAGTCCTGTCGGGTTTCG
>NZ_JAVIMT010000028.1:0-70375 GCF_031196675.1 Acinetobacter sp. 148
CATTTCTATTTTGGAGTTACAATAATTGTTCGTATAATGTATATTATGTTAAATAAAGGATTTGGAAACCTACCATATATAAGGCTTTGCTTACTCTGTGTTGTTGCTCTAGCTACATTTGACCTTTACTGTAATCCACCACAAATTGATTAGGTATAAGTTCACTCCTAGACATGCAGCAAAACTTTATTTAATTTAATTCATAACAAATTTAAGAAATTCTCTATTACTTGTTTGGGTCAACCTTAACCCTATTAATTTAATCTTATCTGTTAGCAAAATCTGACAACATGAACTTTATACAATGTGTTTATTTATAAAACTTGTTCTTCAGTGCCCTTATTGCTTATTGATATATAGAAAGGCTTATAAGTTAAATATTTAAACTATTTTCTTAAGAAACATATACATCCTTCTCATCAATTTTACCTTATCTTTACGTTAAATCTTTGATTTCAAGTGATCACACATGACTAAAAGAACAATAAATATTTATGGTGCCAGACAAAATAACCTTAAAAATATTTCATTGAAGATTCCTAAACATAAAATCGTTGTCTTTACTGGAGTCTCTGGTTCAGGTAAATCTTCTTTAGTTTTCGAGACTATTGGCGCAGAAGCTCAAAGACAAATTAATGAAACTCAAGATAGTTTTGTACGTAATCGCTTGCAACATTTTGGTGTTACTGACGTTGATAAAATTGAAAATTTAAATGTACCTGTGATTATTAATCAAAAACCTTTAACGGGCAATATTCGCTCAACTGTTGCAACAATTACGGATATTTATGCCAATCTTCGCTTGTTATTTTCACGTATGGGTGAGCCGTTTGTTGGATACTCCAATGTCTTTTCTTTTAATCACCCAAATGGCATGTGTCCACAATGCGAAGGTATTGGAATCGAGCAAACAATTGATATTTACAAAATATTAGATTTAGATAAATCCTTAAATGAAGAAGGTGCTATAGACTTCCCTACTTATCAACCTACAGCATGGCGTTGGACGCGATATGCAGATTCAGGTTACTTTGATTTAGATAAAAAATTAAAAGATTATAGTGAAAAAGAATGGGACTTATTTTTGTATGCTCCTCAGCACAAACCTTTAAACCCGACAAGTAAATGGAGAAAAACCGCACTTTATGAAGGACTAATTCCCAGATTTGAGCGTAACTTTTTAAAAGGTGAAGCACAGGAAAGAAATCGTTATAGAAATAAACTTGAGCGAATTATTACAATCAAAGAATGCTCCTTATGTAAGGGACAACGGCTAAATCAAAAATCCTTATCTTGTAAAATTAATGGTAAAAATATTGCGGAATGTACGGCCCTATCCGTATCAAGTCTTTTAGAGTTTCTCGAATCGATAAAAAGTGAAAAATTTGAAACCGTTTTGCACGAAATAAAAAATAAACTCAATAATTTAAATCTCGTTGGACTCAGCTATTTAAACCTTAACCGCGTCAGCAATACATTGTCGGGAGGAGAATCACAACGAATTAAAATGGTTAAACATTTGGGTAATAGTCTGGTTGACCTACTCTATATTTTTGATGAACCAAGTATTGGCCTGCACCCCAAAGATTTAGATAATATTATTAAAATTATTCAAAAAATTAGAGATAAGGGAAATAGTGTTTTATTGGTTGAGCATGATCCTGATCTTATTAGGACAGCTGATCATGTCGTTGATATGGGGCCTCTTTCTGGTATCAACGGCGGTGAAATTATTTACCAAGGAACTTTTGAAGAATTAAAAAATTCATCAGGTTTAACAGGTGCGTTTTTTAGAAGGCCAAATACCTATAAGAAAGAACCACGTATGGGCAATGAATGGATTTCAATTAAAAATGCTCATTTATTCAATTTAAAAAATATTGATGTCGACATTCCTAAGAACTGTCTAACCGTTATTACAGGAGTCGCTGGTTCAGGAAAAAGCACATTAATAAGTAAAGTATTACCACAACAATATCCTGAAACAAAAGTTGTTGATCAATCTGCAATTACTGCAAGTATTCGCTCAAATTTATTGACCTATCTTGACCTTCTTGATCCGATTCGTCAGCTATTTGCAAAAACAAATAAAGTAAGTGCCAAGCTCTTTAGTTTTAATAGTGAAGGTGCTTGCCCTCAATGTAAAGGATCTGGTATCGAAAGGATTGAACTTGCATTTTTAGATGATGTTGAAATGACATGTGATGTTTGTCATGGTTCTGGATATGCACCTGAAGTTTTAAAATATCTTTATAAAGATAAAAATATTGCTGAAATTTTAAAAATGACGGTTGCAGAAGCAAGCAACTTTTTTGAAGATCGAATTTTACAGCAACAATTTAATTCTTTGATGAGTTTGGGGCTAGACTACATTGCAATCGGCCAACGCTTAAATACATTTTCGGGTGGTGAGCGTCAAAGGTTAAAACTCACAAAACAAATTAATGAAACAGATAATATTTTTGTATTGGATGAACCGAGTACAGGTCTACACCCTTCTGATACTGAAAAACTAATTAGTTTATTAAATAACTTAGTTGAGAAAGGCAACACAATCATTGTGATTGAACACAACTTAGACATCATAAGTCAAGCCGACTGGATTGTTGATATTGGTCCTTTGGCGGGTGACAAAGGTGGTGAATTGGTATTCTCAGGAACTGTTGGCGGTTTGCTTTCAGCAGAAAAATCTTTAACAGGTTATTATTTGAAAAAATATTTAGAGCTGTAAAAAAATATAGGCTAGTCTGACTTTTTATATAAATTTAAAACCCCAAAGACTATAAATGGCTGACATTTATTAGTTAGTAATATTCTCTCATTCAGATCAGTAAAAATGCATCAGAGGAAATTGAGTATTTCCCCTGATGCATTGAACTTAAGATGAGATTTTTTTCTTAGAGGGAAATAGCTTTTCTACTGCACCCAGAATGAAGATAAAAAACACGGGAACAAAGAAAATAGCCAGAATGGTTGCTGAAATCATGCCGCCAAAAACTCCTGTACCTAAAGCATGTTGAGTTTCAGAACTTGCACCAGAGGCAATTACCAATGGAATTACACCACACGTAAATGCAAGTGATGTCATCAGAATTGGCCGTAAGCGAAGTTTGGCTGCGGCAACAGTGGCTTCAATCAAACTCATGCCTTCTTCTTTCAGCATTTTCGCAAATTCAACAATCAAAATTGCATTCTTTGCCGATAGACCAATAATGGTAATTAGCCCGATTTTGAAGAACACATCATTCATTAACCCTCTAGACATAATGGCAATGATTGCTCCAAAAATACCGAGTGGCACAACTAGCATCACAGAAAGTGGAATTGCCCAGCTTTCATAGAGTGCAGCCAATACAAGGAAGACAACTAACATGGATAAACCAAGTAAAAAGGCCATTTGTGATTCAGACTGCTTTTCCTGTAAGGAAATACCTGTCCACTCGTAGCCAATACCTTTCGGTAATTTCGCAATCAGCTGTTCCATTTCACGCATTGCTTCACCCGATGACGTATCGAAGTTAGGAATACCAGCAATACTCAAAGATGGTCGTCCGTTATAACGATTATATTGTTGTGGTGCCTTATTCCATTGTGGCGTTACAACTTCTGATAACGAGACTAATTGACCGCTTGAACCCATGACTTTCAGATTCAAGATATCTTTCAATTGCATACGTGATTTAGCCTCAACTTGTACAATGACTTGTTGCATACGTCCTTGATTAGGGAAGTCATTGATATACATTGAACCCATTGATGTAGAAATGATGTCTGAAACATCAGAAAACTTAACACCGAGTGCACTCAGCTTTTCACGGTCAATTTTTAAAGAAATATTGTCACCTTGTGGCAACCCTTCATTCCAAACCATATAGAACTTTTTATTCTTGGCTGCCATTGCCATAAGTTCATCTTGAGCAGCCAGTAAAGCAGGCATACCTAAGTTAGCGCGGTCTTGTAAACGTAGACTGAAACCTGAAAAAGTACCTAACTCATCAATAGCGGGTGGTAATACGGCCATAGTCTCGCCTTCCGTACTATTCGCCATGGAAGTATTAACGTCGCTTGTCATCTTAGATGCAGAGCTAGTCCGCTCTTTGAAGTCTTTAAGTGTCGTAAAAGCCACAGCTACGTTTTGTCCTGCGCCACTAAAACCCCATCCCAAAATGGTGGTATTACTTTTTACATCGGGATTATCTTTCAAATTATTTTCAAATTGATTGACTACATTCCGAGTACGCTCAGCGGTTGCATCTGAAGGTAGTTGGAACGAAGTCATGAACCAACCTTGATCTTCCTCTGGCATAAATGCTGTTGGCCAATATTTCATTCCGGCAAAGGTAATACCGGTAATTACTAAAAAGATCACCATCATTGGAACTGTATGTTTGATGATTTTAAGCAGCATCAATTCATACTTTTTAGTGACTCTATCGAAACTACGGTCAAACCATGCAAAGAACCCCTTCTTCTGATGATGCCCATCGATTGGCTTTAAAATTGTGGCACAAAGTGCCGGTGTTAAAATGAGTGCCAATAGCGCTGAAAATAAAATAGATACCGACATGGTCAAGGTAAACTGTTTATAGATTACCCCTACAGAACCACTCGCAAATGCCATAGGTAAAAATACTGCAGCCAAGACCAGCGTAATACCAATAATCGGGCTGGTAATCTCTTTCATTGCTTTAGAGGTTGCATCTTTAGGATTTAATCCTTCAGTCGCCATAATCCTTTCTACGTTTTCAACCACGACAATGGCATCGTCGACAATAATCCCGATGGCAAGCACCATACCAAACATGGTGAGTACGTTAATTGAAAAGCCGGCAAGCAACATCACGGTAAAAGTACCGAGTAAGGCAATAGGCGCCACAATTGCTGGAATAAGCGTATAGCGGACATTATGTAAAAATAGATACATCACAATGAAAACCAGAACCATGGCTTCAAGTAATGTATGAATTACCTTTTCAATTGAAATTTTGACAAACGGCGCGGTGTCGTAAGGAATACTAAATTCCATGCCTTCCGGTAAATTTAGCTTCAATTCTTCAATTTTTGCTCGAACACCTTCGGCAGTTTTCACGGCGTTAGCACCCGGGCTTAATTGAATTGCAGCCGCGGTAGCAGGCTTACCATTTTCCAAAATGGCAAAGTTATATGCTTGTGAACCTATTTCTACATTGGCAACATCGGACAGACGAATTACACTTCCGTTGGTTTTGCTTTTTAAGCTGATATTCCTAAATTGCTCAACACTTGATAACTGACCTTGCGCTGACAATGGAACCGTAATGAGCTGGCCTTTTTCAGCTGGTAAATCACCAAGTCGGCCGGGTGCAATTTCGATATTATTTTCACGAATGGCATTATTCACATCACTAATCGATAAACCGTAAGAAACAAGCTTATTCGGGTCGACCCAAATACGCATAGCTTTCTCGGCACCGAAAGATTGAACCTTCCCTACACCTTCGACACGTTTTAGCTCTTCTACAACATTTCGAACCAAATAATCACTCAAATCAACTTCGGAATATTGATTATTTGGAGAGTTAATCCCGACCAGCATTAAAAATCCGGACGATGAAGCCTCAACCTGTAAGCCTTGCTGACGTACAACTTGCGGTAAGCGAGCTTCTACAGCCTTGATTTTATTTTGAACGTCGACCTGAGCCATTTCCACATCTGTGCCCGGTTTAAATGTAGCGGTAATCTCTGCTGTACCGGAGGTATCTGTTGTCGCACTATAGTAGAGTAGATTTTTTACACCCGATAATTCGCGCTCAATTAAGGTTACAACGCTATCGTTAATGGTTTTAGCTGTAGCACCAGGATAAGTCGCACTAATATTCACCTGTGGCGGGGCCACACTTGGAAAACGTGCAATTGGCAGTTTAGGAATACTCAGCAATCCAAATATAATAATAAAGATCGCAATAACCCAAGCAAAAACGGGACGACGAATAAAAAATTGTGACATCATGGTTGTACCCCTTCAGCTATAGAAGTTTTGGTTTCTACACGTGAAGCATGATTTGCCACGGCTGGTGCTTTCCATGCTGCCAATGCCAATTTTTGATTTGGCTTAATACGCTCAATACCTTCAACAACGACTTTATCACCGACTTTTAAGCCTTTGTTAGCGATATAGAACTGCTCATATTGCTGTCCAATTTCGATAGGACGAATTTCCGCTGTCCCTTGGGCATTGATGACATATACCTGAGGCTCGCCACTGATATTACGTTGGATGGCTTGCGCCGGAACCAATAGCGCTTGAGGAATAGAAGCACGATCAATATTGACACGCACATACATACCCGGAAGTAATTTTCGTTCAGTGTTATTAACTTCAATACGGAATGTGACATCGCCCGTTTCCGGATCAACATTAATATCTTCAAACAACATTTTTGCTGTGACGTTATAAGGTTGCCCGTGACTATTGGTAATACGAACGGTTTTGTCATTATTTGCTGATAATTCTCCGCTTTGTAGCGCAGCTTGTAAGCGCTCATACTCACTAACTGATTGCTTTACATCAACATAGACTTTATCAATCTGTTGAATAGTTGCCATCGTATTGGTATCGCCCTGACCGACCAATGCACCTTCAGTGACAAAAGATTGCCCAATACGCCCAGAAATAGGCGCTCGAACTGTTGCATATTGCAAATTCAGGTTTTGTCTGGCCAGCAATGCTTTCATTTGAGCCACATCGGCTAGAGCCTGACGATATTGAGCTTGGGCATTACTCACTTCTTGCTTACTAATTGCATTACTTGGTAAAAGTTGCTCATAACGTTCTAACTGAACTTTGAGTCTTGCCACCTCAGCTTCAGCTTTATTGAGAGAAGCTCTATTGCTATTTACATCTGCCTCAAAAGTCTCGGAATTAATTTTATATAAGGCTTGCCCTGCTCTAACTTCACTACCTTGTTTAAATAGAACCTTTTCAATGATACCTCCGACTTGCGGACGGATTTCCGCCGTACGGAACGCATGTACACGTGCAGGAAGATTTTCACTAAAATTTACCGATTGCGGTTGAATGCTTAATACACTGACTTTAGCCGGTGGTGGCTCAGCTTGAGCGACTTCTTTTGAATCACACCCCTGTAATATCAGCCCAATAGATAAAAATAAAGGAAGTAAAAGATGCTTTTGCATACTGCCCAAACCTAGTGAGTTTTTGATGTTCGTATTATTTTTGATGAGTGTGTAGGGATAATCACTAAAGTATGGAGTAAGTGTGGAGAAATACGGATAATTTAGCGTATGATGAGTTGAAGCACTTTCTATAGCCAGATTTTCTATGTTTGATCATTCTTTTTCTTTTGATTGCCAAGATAAAGTTATTCTTGTGGTAGAAGATGACTACGATATTGGCGACATTATTGAAAATTATTTAAAACGTGAAGGCATGAGTGTTATTCGGGCCATGAATGGAAAGCAAGCGATTGAATTGCATGCGAGCCAACCCATCGATTTAATCTTACTTGATATTAAATTACCCGAATTAAACGGTTGGGAAGTATTAAATAAAATACGCCAAAAAGCTCAGACTCCCGTGATCATGTTGACGGCGCTAGATCAAGATATTGATAAAGTTATGGCATTACGCATAGGTGCAGATGACTTTGTGGTGAAGCCTTTTAACCCAAATGAAGTCATCGCTAGAGTTCAGGCAGTCTTAAGACGTACTCAGTTTGCAAACAAGGCAACTAATAAAAATAAACTCTATAAAAATATTGAAATTGATACCGACACTCATAGCGTTTATATACACTCTGAGAATAAGAAGATCTTGCTTAATCTGACGCTGACTGAATATAAAATTATTTCATTCATGATTGATCAGCCTCATAAAGTTTTTACGCGCGGAGAACTTATGAATCACTGCATGAATGATAGCGATGCACTAGAGAGAACCGTAGATAGCCATGTAAGTAAGCTGAGAAAAAAACTAGAAGAACAAGGCATATTTCAAATGTTAATTAATGTGCGTGGCGTGGGATATAGACTAGATAATCCCCTAGCTGTAAAAGATGATGCCTAAATAATATTAAAAAATAGCTAGGGAATATTTTATGAAAAGTAAGTTAGGAATTAGTAAGCAACTTTTTATTGCCTTAACTATTGTGAATTTAAGCGTTACGCTATTTTCTGTAGTACTGGGGTATGTGATTTATAACTATGCGATTGAAAAAGGCTGGATTAGTTTAAGCTCATTTCAACAAGAAGATTGGACCAGTTTTCATTTTGTAGACTGGATCTGGTTAGCCACTGTTATCTTTTGCGGCTGTATTATTTCATTGGTGATTGGCATGCGCCTTGCAAAGCGTTTTATTGTGCCAATTAATTTCTTAGCCGAAGCAGCAAAAAAAATTAGTCACGGCGACCTCTCTGCTAGAGCTTACGATAATAGAATTCACTCCGCCGAAATGTCGGAGCTTTTATATAATTTTAATGATATGGCTCAAAAGCTAGAGGTTTCCGTTAAAAATGCGCAGGTTTGGAATGCAGCTATAGCTCATGAACTAAGAACGCCTATTACAATTTTACAAGGCCGTTTACAAGGCATCATCGACGGCGTTTTTAAACCTGATGAAGTTCTATTTAAAAGTCTTTTAAATCAAGTTGAAGGTTTATCTCACTTAGTCGAAGACTTACGGACTTTAAGCTTAGTAGAGAACCAGCAACTCCGGTTAAATTATGAATTGTTTGACTTGAAGGCGGTAGTTGAAAAAGTTCTTAAAGCATTTGAACATCGTTTGGATCAAGCTAAGCTAGTACCAGAACTTGACCTAACGTCCACTCCTGTATATTGCGACCACCGTCGTATTGAGCAAGTTTTAATTGCTTTAATTGATAATGCGATTCGCTATTCAAATGCAGGTAAACTTAAAATTTCCTCGGAAGTAGCATCACAAAACTGGATATTAAAAATTGAAGATGAAGGCCCCGGCATTGCAACCGAGTTCCAAGACGATTTATTTAAGCCTTTCTTTAGATTAGAAGAATCAAGGAATAAAGAATTTGGCGGCACAGGTTTAGGTCTTGCTGTTGTACATGCAATTGTTATGGCACTGAAAGGCACTATTCAATATAGCAATCAAGGCTCGAAAAGTGTTTTCACCATAAAAATTTCTATGAATAACTAAATGACTTCCTGATCCCAAGCTGTCTTTTGACTTTTTCACTTAAAATTTTTATTGAAATGCCATATCAAACCTTACCAAGATTTATAAAATAATTTTTATAATTTAAATAATGGATAACTAGATATGGATCGTTTTAAAGCTATTTTACTTATTACAAGTACATGTTTAACAACAACTCTTTATGCAAAACAACAAGTCGTCTGTGTATTTGACCCAATTGGTAAATCGGGAGATGCTTTCGCTTTAGCCAAAGATTATGCACTTGAAGCCAAAAATTGGGGAGCTGATCTATCTTTAAAAGCATATGTTGATGAACGTGTAGCTGCTGAAGATTTGAAAGTTGGAAAATGTGATGGCGCTATTATTAGCGGTTTACGTGGCCGTCAGTTTAATAAATATACAGGATCTTTAGATGCTGTTGGTGCATTAACAAATATGAAAACGGCAATTAATGCTTATAAGCTGTTGTCCTCACCCATGGCCGCAAAAAACATGGTGGTAGGTCCTTATGAAATTGCAGGTTTAGGCACAATTGGTCCTGCCTATTTATTTGTAAATGATCGAAGTATAAATACTCTCGCGAAGGCTGCCGGTAAAAAAATTGGGGTATTTAAATACGATGAAGCCCAGCCAAAGCTTGTTCAACATGTCGGTGGTCAGGCTGTATCGGTAGACGTTACCAATGCCGGTGCAAAATTTAATAACCATGAAATTGATATTGTGCCCGCTCCTATTGTGGCATTTAAACCTTTTGAACTCTACAAAGGTTTAGGTGAGAAAGGAGCAATTGTTCGTTTTCCTTTGACTCAAATTTCGGCAAATTTCATTATTCGTAAAGATCAGTTTCCAGCAGGTTTTGGGCAAAAGTCTCGAACTTGGGTAGCCAGCCAACTCAATAGAACATTTGGTATTATTGCCAAATATGAAAGTGATATTCCTTCAAAATATTGGATGGATATTCCTAAAAATGAACAATTAAACTATATGAAAATGATGCGCGAGGCTCGTATACAGCTAACCAAAGCAGGTATCTACGACCCAAAAATGATGAACTTTTTGAAAAAAGTAAGATGTAAAGAAAACCCAAGTAATTTTGAATGTGCATTAAACGATGAATGAACACTCAAAACATCTGCATATCTTTTTTAAAGCATTTGTATAGAGCTAAAAGGTAGAACTTATAGTATGGAAGTTCTACCTTAACTCATTCATTTCTTCTCTAGCTTGTTGTGGTGTTTTACCCGACCACTCTTTATAAGCCCGTGTAAATGGACTGTGCTCGGCATAACCTAACAGTAAAGCTATTTCTACAATTTGTAGCCTTAGATCTTTTAAATACGATTTTGCTAATTCGTAACGGACAGTATTTAATTCTTTCCGAAAATTCGTACCTGCCTCGGTTAAACGGCGTTGCAAGGTTCTACGTGAATAATTTAATCGCTCTGCAAGCTGTTCAATAGTGGGTTCGCCTTGATGAAGTAAGTAAGCAATCTGTTTACGGACTTGGTCTGTAATTTCATCAATATGTGGCAGACTTGCCAGTAACTTGTCAGCATGTTTTTCTAGTATGGCAACTAAGGCCGCGTCGGAGTTTTTAAGCGGTAGACTTAAGATTTCCTTATCGAAACGCATCAGTGCCACGGGTTGCTCAAAAAGCACAGGACAACCAAAATACTCCTCATAAGGCTGAACATTTTCAGGCCGTTCATGAATAAAATGTATTTCTTTAAGTCTTTCTTTTCCTCTAATGAGACTACGGCAAAATTGAACTATAACGGTACGGCCAGTTTCGTCCGATAAAGGGCCGACTTGCTCACCTTTTGTATCCCATGAAAGCTCTACATATTCAGTATAAATACGAACAGTGGCTGGATAAACATCATAGACAAGCCGCTGATATCGCTCAAACCTTTCTAAAACTGCCCCCAGATTTTCACAAGCAAGAAATACTGACCCTAATACACCCAGATGCTGAGCTGTAATGGTTTGCCCCACATGTAAACCAATGAACGGGTCATTTAAATAATCTTTAGCAATAATGAGAAGATTTTCCCAATGGTCGATATCTACGCCTTCTAAATGATTTGAATCTGCTTTAGGCCATGGTTCACCCAGCACCTTTTCTGGGTTATGTCCTAGTTTTTCTAGATATTCAAATAATAACTGAACATAGATTTCAGAAATCCTTCTTCTATACAACGGCTTATTCAATCCATTCATTCCGTATAGTTCTAATTTGGCGCCAATTATCAATTAGTGTACTTAAAGCTTTTAAACAAAAGCAAATGACTAAACACACCTGCTCAATCCAAATTTTGGCGCAAAGTGTCAAGCAATATGGCAGCTTTCATCAAGCCCTATCTCATTATTTTTCAGAAGATAGGGTTATAGCCAATATTGAGAAAAATACGATGGGTAAAAGTCTAAATAATGTGCCCCAAGCGCCACTAGATATTCAGTTTAATTCAAATGGCATGAAATGCAGTGCCTATTTATATCGTCCTGCGACTGAGGCCACTACACCAATTATTGTGATGGCACACGGTCTGGGTGGTACTCGAAGAATGCGTTTAACTGCTTTTGCAGAGCGCTTTGTGGCAGAGGGTTATGCTTGTTTAGTGTTTGATTATCGCTATTTTGGTGATAGCGAAGGACAACCTCGACAATTACTAGATATAAAAAGTCAGCTCGAAGACTGGAAAGCCGCCATTGCCTATGCACGTAGCCTAGACAAAATTGACCCAAACCGCGTAGTTATATGGGGAACTTCTTTCGGTGGAGGCCATGTGCTGGCAACAGCTGCTGATGATAACCGACTTGCTGCTGTTATATCACAATGCCCCTTCACTGATGGTTTCTCATCTAGCATGGCAATGAACCCAATAACGACCCTCAAGCTCACGGGACTCGCTTTAAAAGACAAGATTGGATCAATACTCGGCGCCAAGCCAGTCATGGTACCTCTTGCAGCACCATCAGGACATACAGCATTAATGAATGCACCTGATGCTTATTCAGGCTATCTCGCGCTCATGCCTTCAGGTTCAAATATTCCAAACCATGTCGCTGCCCGTTTTGTACTCGACATCATACGCTATTACCCAGGCCGTAAGACATCACGTATTCAAGCGCCTGTGTTGTTTTGTGTCTGTGATACCGACTCTGTTGCCCCCTCAAAAACAACATTGCGTCATGCGAGCCATACACCCAATCATGAAATTAAGCACTACGCCGATGGTCATTTTGAAATTTACGTTGGAGAAGCTTTTGAGCGTGTTGTTCGTGATCAGATCGACTTTCTTAAACGCATCGTTCCAGTCAAGTAACAGTAAATTTAAAACATTTGGAGAAAGTCCATGAAATATGACCTGAACAAAAAAGTTGTTTTAATTACAGGAGCCGCTGGAGGAATTGGTGCAGCAACAGCCCGTGAATTTTATGCATTAGGTGCAAACTTGGTACTCACCGATATGCAACAGGAAGCTGTAGATAAACTTGCATCTGAATTTGAGGCGTCTCGTGTTTTACCTTTAGCGCTAGACGTTAGTGATGCAGTAGCCACAAAAGATGTAGTCCAGAAAACAATAAAACACTTTGGACACCTTGATATAGCTTTCGCCAATGCAGGTATCTCATGGCGTGATGGTGCTTCGACAATTGCTAGCTGTGATGAAGCTGAGTTCGATAAGATTGTTGAAGTTGATTTACTTGGTGTCTGGCGCACAGTTCGTGCTGCCTTACCAGAGGTGACTCGCAACGAAGGACAAATCCTCATAACCTCTTCTGTTTATTGCTTCGTCAATGGAATGGCAAACGCTCCATATGCGGCTTCAAAGGCAGCAGTAGAAATGCTCGGACGCTGTCTCCGTACAGAGATTGCATATACTGGCGCAACCGCTAGTGTTGTCTATCCGGGTTGGACAGCAACACCAATCGCTAAGGTTGCCTTTGGGGGTAATGCAACTGTAACGAAGATGATTGAAGCAGCATTTCCAGCATGGTTGCGCAAGCCTATTTCTCCGGAATATATGGCGCAAGCAATTGTAAAAGGTGTACAGCGCCGACAGCCACGGATTTTTGCTCCAGTGCGCTGGGTTCCGTTCTCGATATTACGCGGAATGTTTAGTGCAGCTAGTGATGCAATGGTTATCCGCCACAAGAAATTGCAGGGATTACTTCAACAACTTGAAAGTGAATCTAAAACTGTCCAGAAATAATCCATTGCCTTAAAGCTCATTTATAAAAATGTCTGGAAATCTGATATGTCTAAATACAAATTAAAAGATAAAGTTGTCGTAATTACAGGTTCAACAGGTGGACTAGGACTTGTGATTGCCCAAGCATTACAAGCCAAAGGCGCAAAATTAGCACTCCTAGACTTAGACCTTAACAAAGTTGAAAGTTAGGCAAAACAGCTAGGTGGGCAAAGCATTGCCGCAGGTTGGGTAGCCGATGTACGCTCTTTGGAAAGCCTAGAAACGGCTATGGCAAATGCAGCTCAACACTTCGGTAAAATTGATGTGGTGATTGCAAATGCTGGCATAGCTTCAACCGAAGCACTAGAACATATGGCACCAGAAACTTTTGAGCGAACCATCGATATTAACCTTACAGGGGTATTTCGTACTTTTCGCGCAGCTATACCGTATGTAAAACAAACTCAGGGATACTTACTGGCTGTGTCCTCAATGGCAGCTTTCGTCCACTCCCCATTAAACACTCACTATACTTCGAGTAAAGCAGGCGTCTGGGCTTTATGCGATAGCCTTCGACTAGAATTAAAATATTTGAATGTAGGCGTTGGTAGCCTTCATCCAACTTTCTTTAAAACACCATTAATGGACAATATTCAAAATGACCCAGCAGGTAAAGCTGTGTGGAAAGGTAACTCGGGTATTTGGAAATATATAACTATTGATGAAGTTGTCTCGGGTGTAGTTGAAAGCATAGAACGGCGTAAAGATATGACTGTTGTACCTAAAATAAATACTCCGATTGCTAAAGCACCCGTACTGTTTAGAAATGTGATTGAGTTTTTAGGTTTCAACCGTAAACAGCTTAAACAGACCATGTTCTTGGCAGAGAAAAACCATAATTCATTTTAGGTCTTTTCGGACACGGATGTTGTTGAGATATCCGTGTCTATTTAATTAGCAGCAAAACTCTAATCATTTCTAATTCATTCTTAATCATACATTCATAAAAATTTAAAATAATGCGACAAGTAAAAAACCAAACTCTATCAAAACAAAAAAAATAAGAAGACTAACCCTTGTATACATAACAAGGTCATCACTATCTTCTTTAACTTCGGGAATAAGTGGAAATCTATAATTCTTTAACAATAGAAAAATATTTAAATAGCCGCAAACAGCCCCAATCGCAAAATCAATTTCAAGTTCCCCTTTAAAAAAGATAGCTATCATAAAGGCAATAACAATTAGCCCTACAGTTAATAAAACATATCTTTTTATCAATGAATCATATATAAGGAAAGACTTCATTTTTAACGACCATCCTCATAAAGTTACTCGAATAAACATTTAATCTCTAAAGAGAATGACATAAAAATTTATTTTAAAGAACCTATGCCTATCTTTTTAAATCATATTATTATTGATCGTATGGGCTGTGCATCCTGATAAATAAAACTATACAGCACTGTCTACCCCTCTTTGCTATCATTCCACCACTTCATGAAAATAAGAAGGAATAGATTTGGCAACACCATATATAACAATAGGCTGCCCGACCTCTGGTGGTGGCCAAGTAATTTCGGGGAACAGTATGTTCCTCATTGACGGTATTCCCGTTGCCTGTGTCGGTGATAAAGCTACATGCCCAACTCATAAAGTTGTCGCAACAATTGTCTCTGGTGATCCAAACATGCAGATCTTTGGTAAAGCCGCTGCTCGTGTTAATGATTCACTCTCTTGTGGTTGCAAATTACTGCCTAAGCAAAACTTAGTTGTTCAGGATAACGGTGGTGGCGCTGCATCATCGGCTGCAAAATCTTCATCAGCTCCAATTTCACAGAAACAACCAGCCACAGACAGCTTTGTTAAAGATAAATATGAGAACTACTACATCGAGCAAAACACAACGAAATATGTAAAATTTACAAATGGTATTTTCCCGTACGATGAAGATAAGAAAAATATTTTTGGGGCAATTAGTCAGGCTGTTTCAGGTGTATGCACCTTCATAGTTACTTATATTCTAAAAGGGCAAGAACTTTTCGTGACAGTTTCTATGCTTCCTCCAACATTAAGCGGTGATGCTACAATTTTTCCATACGCAACACTTGATCTTGTGCATAACAATCAGAGTTTAGGAAAAACACGTTTGGAAAAGGGAAAAGGCGTTTGGTCAACAGAAAACTCTAAGGAGCCTGTAGGTCAGTGTAAGGTAACTCTACCTAAACCTGATTTATCAACTATAGAAGCAACTTTAACTATGGGTTACACCGCAAAATTTGATGGCGGTACTGTTCGACCAAACCCACCTCACACTCGCTTCTCTTTTACTTTAAATTCAGCATCAAGACGTAAATCATGAATAGAAAATTAATCAGTACTATTGTTCTCATTTCTGTATTTGGAGTTACTGCTTGTAGCAAGGCATCAAATGAACAAACAAAGGTAGATACTACTGCGAAAAACAGTTCTCAAAACGTAAAAACGGAATTATCAGCAAGTGATAAAGCGATTTTAGATAGATATGAAACAATCACAAATGATGTTGTGACTTCTAGTGAAGATGAAAAGATAAAACAAACTTTAGCACCTTTAATACCTGAAATTAAGAAAGTTACTGCCAAGAAACAAAGAGAAATGGCATTGATGAATATTTATATGCTGTCTGGTATGTATAAAGAGGCTTATGAGTTAAATGAGCAACAAATCAAAGAGAAACCCTTACCTCAACGAATAATGTTTAGATGTACATTGCTTGAAAAATTAAATGAGGTCAAAGTAAAAATTCAACAGTGTCACGAAGCTTCTGCCCAACTCATACAAACCGAATTGAGTAAATCATCAAGCAAAAATGATCCCCAGTACAGAGATGCCGAATTTGTATATTTAACTGAAATGTATAAAGCTGGTCACACTGACTATAAAGCTAAAATACAGAAATTTATTGATGAGACTAAAGATGTCGCATCAAAAGATAGATATAAGTCTTTGTATGATGCAGATATTGAATCACTTTATGGTACTGATTCACCAAATTATGTACCAGAATCATTAAAGTAAATTTAAATGAAAAGCCCCGAATATTCAGGGCTTTTTTAATTCTTTACGTAAAAAGAAATATCTACGTTACAACTCACCCTATCCCACTAAAAAATACCTCCAAAACCATCTCATCAACGTTATTCGAGCTTATGAGCCACATTCTATATTTCACGGTAGTTGTTTATGCGTCTTTGGATAGTTATTTCTAGTTTCAAACCAGCCTTTTATAATAAATAGTGGTGCCGTTATAGTTTCCGTTTGAACTTAATGCAAAATTTGTAATTTCACCCACGCGGACAAATCCAATCTTGCTATATATGTGAAAACATTTTTTTTAGATCTATTAAAGCTCTGCCGGTGACCATTAACATTGCAATTCTTTTCCCCTTTCTTTGTTAATTGCCGAACACTCTCAATCTTGAACTTATCGGTATATCTTTTGCCACTTATAAAACACCTAGTTAATTAGCTATATTATCTAACATAACGGTATCTAAAAAATTAGTGGCTATTCAAAGTGAGCAAGTTTAAGTCATGTTAGTCATTCACATTTCTTAAATGTAGCAAGCAGTGTGTTCTTTGAATTAATCTAAATTAATAAATTTATGTATGTATTGTAAAAAGAACAACATATACTATTTTTTAGATAAATCCTTTGATAAATATTTTAGAAAAATGGGGTAATTAAATGACAACCGTTTATTCGCAAATTCAGAATGCAAGTAATGTTATTTCACAGAATATTGAAGTATTTACAGAAAAAAGAGAAATCCTTTCACAAAATATTCTTTCTCAATTACGTAACCTAATAGAAGGTGTAGCAGTTCTATTAGAGACTAATCAATTAAACATAGAATTTAATTATCATCTTATTGAGTCTGGTTTATCCTTTATCAAAAGCAAATCAAAGTATAATTTTATTGGAAGATTTCATAAGTTAATACAGATAAGTTCTTCCCATTATACCTTAGATGGTGATTCATCTGAGCGATTAATGTTAAAGTATTATGAGTATTTATACAGAATACGAAACTTATTAAAAAATGATTTTAATATTTCAATATTATCTAATCTAGAGTCTTTCCCTATTGACCTAGATCCTTCTTTACGTGAGTATCATGAAAAAATTGCAAATAAAATTAATAATATAAACCACAGCGATTCTCAAAATTATAAGACTGAAAGATATTATATTCATAAGACTCGCCCTTTTTTTATTGGAGGTTACATTTACTATGAAGTTACATTTTATAGGGCTATCAATAAAGTCAATAAACATGATCGAATAATTGCTTTTACTAATATAGATATATCTAAAAATTATGCTTGTACTTTAACTTTGCAAAACGCCTCTATTGAAGTTTTAGGTTATCATATGCCAATTATTATTATCCGAAACTGGAAAATAGCAATTAGACAATGTGAATTTAATAATTTTGCAAAAATATTAGACCTTAAAATACAGGTTAATACAAAATCAACTGAGTATAACTTTTTAATGGGTTGGCTAACTGAAAGATCAGGAAGTTTACTCGAGTTAATTGACATGGAAGAAAACTTATATTTAAATATTAAAAGATTTTCGGTTAACAATGACTTGAGCAACATCCAAATATTTAAAATATTAGATACGATCAGAAATTTAAATAAGACCAAATCACGTGGTTATAATATTCTTAGGTATTTGCTTTTAAAAATGAATAATCAAGTTATCAAAGCACAGTATGATTCCAGAGGTTGTTCATATCTTTCGAATTTAAAACTTTCATATAGTTGTATCCCATTTGAGGAAATGCCTTTCTGTACATCATTAAGAGGACACAATCCTAAATTAAGAGATTTATTAGAATGTATTAATTCTGAGGAAAGAAATCAGGAATTTTTAGCTCGGCGTATAAAAAACAATATTGAGCAAAATGGTATTCTTTATACACCATTAGCAGAAGTAGAGTATTTTGGATCAACTCAAAAACTAATCGACAAATATAACAACCAACTCTATCACTCACATAAAGAAAATAGAAAATTAGTTTTTGATAAAGGCCATATATTTATCAATCAATATGAAAATGATACTTATAAAATCATTAAAAAGTTACAGAGTTATTCTGATTCAGGTATAGCTGGATACTCACATGCTGTAGAGCTCTGGTTAAACTCCTCTTCGATAATAATTGATGATCCTCTCAAAATTATTGCTATAAAACAATTATTCAGTGATTCTAAAATAGCTATAATTTATGGTGCAGCTGGTACAGGTAAATCTACTATGGTTGACCATATAGCGCACTACTTTAATGATAAACAAAAACTTTTTCTCGCTCACACAAATCCTGCTATAGATAATCTCAAACGTAAAATAAGTGCACAAAACTCAGATTTTCGTACTATTAAAAGTCATATTAGTAGATATAACTCTGCTGAATATGATCTTATGATCATTGATGAATGTAGTACTGTAAGTAACACTGATATCTTAAATGTTTTAGAAAAAACATCTTGCAAATTAATAGTTTTTATAGGCGATATATATCAAATTAAATCAATACAATTTGGTAACTGGTTTAATATAATTAAATCATTTATACCTAAAAAATCTGTATTTGAGCTAACTAATCCTTATAGAACATCTAATAAAAATTTATTAAATTTTTGGCATAAGGTTAGATATATTGAAGATGATATTGCTGAGATAATGGTTCGTAACAATTATACAACTATATTAGATAATGCATTATTTGAAAAAAAATTCGAAGATGAAATTATTCTCTGTCTCAATTACGATGGGTTATATGGGATAAATAACATTAATCGATTTCTTCAAAGTAGTAATCAAGGAAAAGCTGTTTCTTGGGGTATATCAACTTATAAAGTAGGTGATCCAATATTATTTTCAGAAACAGAAAGATTTAAACCTGTGATTTATAATAATCTTAAAGGAAAAATTATAGATATTATTGAAATTGCTGAAGGTATTCAATTTGACATAGAACTAGATAGATCTTTGGATGAATCTAGTGTTTGGGGCACGGAACTGTATTGGGTAAAAGATTCAATTATTCGCTTTTCTGTTTTCAATGCAATTTCTAGTGATGAAGATGATGATTCTTCATATTCCACTATTCCCTTCCAAGTAGCTTATGCTGTTTCTATTCATAAAGCTCAAGGACTCGAATATGATTCAGTGAAAGTGGTTATTACTGATGCTAATGAAGATGAAATAACTCATAGTATTTTTTATACAGCTATTACTAGAGCTCGTCAAAATTTGAAAATTTATTGGACTCCTGAAACTCAACATAATATTTTAAGGAAACTTTCTCTAATTCCTAATTCTAAGGATATCCATCTACTTGCAAGTCGAAAAAATTTAGAAGCTGTAAAATAAAATCTTGGGGCTTATAAAAAAGCCCCATTTCTAAATTCTGTACTAAGACAATCTCTAATTCAGTCAACAATATTCTCTTACGAGGACATCTTTCGTAATGAGGAAGCTATTTCCTTTAATGAATTTCTTACTTCTCTTTCAAAAGTTGATTCACCAATATCAACACCACTAAAAGCATTCATATCTACTGTTACCACTTTCTTAATTTTTCTTTTATAAGGATATAAGGCGATCTTACTATGGAATGTAATAGAAATCTTTAAAGGATAATCCGGTAATGATTTCTTTAATGTAGGGTATGTACCCAAGCAATAAATTAACTTTTCATCAGGAAAAAGTATGGGAGTCCCTACCTTAAAGGCACCTATATCAATGTCTGATGAATTTTTTAGAAGATAATCAGTACCAGAAAACTTTATATCTTGAGCAATACCCTTACCAATATTGTGAATAATTAATAAAATAATACCCTGTCTGCTCATATCAACTTTAGCATATACAACCACATCTCCTTTAGAATTATTAAAATAAACTATATAGGCAATAACAAAAGTCAATAACCCTATGATAAATGTAGAAATTGTCAATATTTGATTCATTTTTCCTCTTGTTTTTTAATTGTCATTTTAAAATCGTATCGCTTCATTTTATATCAAATAATCAAAGATCCGCTCTACAACTTAAATCTTAGTTGCCGACATCCCCCTCAAAAACACCTCCAACACCCTTTCATCAACTTCATCGGAACTTAATCGCTGAATGACGGCGCCTTCGATCATATATAAAAAGAGTTTGGCATCGGTAAAGGAAGCATCGGGTTTAAGTGCTCTAAGTTGGCTATAGATTTCATTCATTAACCATGTTCTATATCTCACGGTGGTTGTATATGCGTTTGGGTAGGTATTTTTGATTTCAAAAATAGCTTTAAATAACAGGTAGTACAGCCCGTCTACATCGGTATGTAGAACATAGAGTTTTTTGAGTTTATCGATTGCGTTTGTGTGGTGGTCGTATTCGACCATAGCAACCACTTTTTCTTGGAGTCGTTCTTTTTGCACCATTAGGCAGATTTCAATTAACCGTTCTTTAGATTGAAAGTAGTTATAAAATGTCATTTTTGGTATTTCAGACTCTTTCACAAGTCTGTCGACGCCCACAATATGAAAACCGCGGCGGTGAAATAACTCAATTGATGTATTTACAACTTTTAATGCACGTGTTGGGAGAGTTAAATTTGGCATATTTTTACCGTTATAAATTAAATTTTTGTTGTATATAAATGAGATATAAAAAACTGCTGACTTTTTTGGGAGAAAAAAAGGCATAGCAAAGCCCTAAAGACTGTGCCCAGCACATCTCAAGTTTTAGTTGTTCGAAGTTTTAAGTAATAACGAGCTAAAGCCTGAATAAGCCTTACGGCGATCAAGCTGCGTTAAATGTTTTTAAGCTGTATTGTTATAGCTTTTGGCAATGGGTGCCAAGAAATGATGGATGCGCAAAGCTAACTCCTTATTTATGGAGTTCTGCCAAGACATTAGATTTATGGTGGCAGAACGAAAGAGGGTTAGCAGACTGGTACGACAACCAGCACACCCGAAGGTGTCCCTCTCCCGTCCTACCGCTACGGGAAAGAGACGAGAGGTACACATAGAACTATCCCTCAGAAGGAATATATTCTGATGCGGTCGTATACGGTCTGCTAAAACCGTCTGGCAATGTAGGCCAGCCCGCAAATGGTAATCTTCAATATTTGAAGTGTCAATGTGAAATTGGCTAGAAAATATTTAAATAATTATTATTTTTCATTTAATTACATAATTAAGGATATTCTTAAGTAATATTTACAATCTGCTTTTATATCATTAAGTTAAATTTTAAAGTTGCAAAAATTTATATATTAGATTGGTTCAAAAATTATCATTTTGGTGTTCACAAGCGTACCCTTGTGAACGTTTAAGTAGTTACTTACTCGTTTGGCTTTATAATTTTGCTAACAATATGTTCATGCGTAGGTACAAGCCCTGCTTTTAAACCAAGTGGTTTAAACACTTTATCTAACACAGACTGAGTGAGTTTACCTTTATCCTGCTCAATGTCCGTTAAAGTCCGACGGCTTATACCCACCAAATTAGCATATTGTTCTTGCGACAAACCCAACACATTTTTGCGTAAATACGATAGCAATTGCCCCAAAGTAATCTCACTCAACAAATATTGTTTATATAAATCTATAAGAATCTGCTGACGGTCTTGGGTTTGATTTTTTACATTCATAGCAGTTCCCATCTTTTCAATTTAGCTTCTATGTAATCAAATGACAGTGCTGGCATTTCAATAATTTGTTTGGGTACACCTTTATCAACTAATCGTTGCTTTAAGCCAAGCAGGTTATTCGCCAAAGTCCTTAATGTTGCTAGAGATAAATCGGGATCGCACCAAGGAGCAAGTTTTTGTGTAATTTGCGCCCACCGGTATTCACCACCTTCCTCGTACGGACTTCCCCAAGTCGTCGATCTGGTCACAACTTCCGGATCGGCTTTCATAGGTGCAAAGTCATAAATAGGCGAAAGATAAATTTTTCCAGATTTTTTTATAAACGATGTATTACGCCCATGGTTATCTGAATTACCAAAAATGATATTGAGTAAATCTCGTTGTAACCACTCACAAACAAATTGTGGTACATCAAAATCTGAGTCAATGCTTGTGAGTAATCTACATAGATCTTCAATGACTTCGAAATGATTAAGATGACTACCAGAAGACTTATTTAGTACAGAATACACAGACTCTAGACCATAGCGGTGCCAATATTGATCACACCATTCTGTATCGAATCTTGGAAGCCACAATGACGGATATTTTGTACCTTCAATAAGCTGCATTTGAGTCGTCTCTATCGTATTGAAACCTAACTCATTGAGTATTTGATAGTAATAATATTCAGCTCTGAGAATATCGCAATCAATCTCGCTACGTTTATTTCGCGGAAATTTAACTAAATAATGCTGATCTGGCTGATCAAATTGTTCTTGGTAGGTGTCAATCCAGACTTTTTGTTCTGGTGAAACACGAATAAGCAACTTGGGAGCTTCACCGCCTGCACCAGTTGCACCACCACTAATTGCTCCCATTTGTTGAGCATATTCCAGAAAATCAATATTACGCTCAGCTACATCTTCCTTACTAAAATAACGTAAGTGCAAGGTTGACTCTGGGTTTAGTGGAGGCAATGCTTCTTTAATTCGTAAATTACCAACAGGTGCCATCCCACCTTTTTCTAATAGAATACTTTCTTGTTCCGCATAGGTTAAGCGTTGTAAATCTAGATAATTCACCCAATAACGGCGTGCAGCGCCAGATGGAACAATATCATCTAAAAAGCCAAACCATGTGTCCGATTCGTGTTTGATAAGAATTTGTACAGGAAGTGATAAACTACAGGCGTGCTCATCTCGTCTGTCTAAATATTGAATTGCATAATTCAACTCATACTCTAGTTCACTGGCGCTAGCCGAACCCAACTTAGGTTCCAGCAGTTTTAGCTCTGCTATATCTATCCAGTTTTTATTTAGTAAAGCTTGTATCGTTAATTTTTTCATTAGTACAAATGAGCAATTATTTTCTCAAAAATACTATAAAAATAAGTTTTTGTGAATATATTTGCTCAATTTGATTTATTTTAGATAAAAGTGAGCAAATTTTTGCGCATCTCATATTTATAGATAGCAATAATTTATTTATCCGTTCTCATATGTTGAATATTACATTGTGGAGATTCACCAAACAAACGAGAGTATTCACAACAAAGTAGCTTATCCAGTATAAAATTATGACTTAAGCGCCCCATCTCACCCATTAGGCCATGTCATATACTTAAAGTAATAAGAGCAAAAAATGACTCAAAATAAAGTTGAATTAGCAGAGAAATTGTCAAAAGAATCTCATCAAGGTCAAAAGTATGGTTCTCATGATTACTTTGATTACCATATTAAAGGTGTGGTCAATTCATTAATTGAGCACCGATTTTCAGAAGTCTATATTATTACAGCCCTTCTCCACGATAGTGTTGAAGATACACCTCTTACCCTAGACAAAATCGAAAGCTTATTTGGAAAAGAAGTCCGTGATGCAGTAGATGCATTAACTAAACGAGAAACTGAAACACGCGAAGAATATTTGATTCGTTGTGGTTTGAATCCAATTGCTCGAGTCGTGAAACTTCATGACGCAGCCTTTAATGCGCATAATTCACATAAAGAAAATAATCAATCACGTGTAGATTATTACCTTCAAACCATGTTGATTGTTTCAACGGCGCAAGATAGGTTGGAGTGAAAGACAACGAAATAAATCCGTTGCCTTTTTTATTTTTAAGATTGTGCAAAAGCCCAAATGTCTTTTGATGCAACCGTGTCAGATACGAGTCTAAAACTCATAGGCTCTAAGTCTTCATCTACCACAACATAACCTTTCGAGTTATTTTTTAGCGTATCACACTGATTATCGGTCAGTTGATAGTTTGCTGTATTGGCTAATGCACTTTCAGTAATAACACCCGTAAACACACAATTTGGGTCTTTCGAGACAATTTTACCTTGTGCATTCACCTCGGCATTTACCGTCGTTCCATCTGGAAACGATAAATCGTAGGTGCCAACCAATTGATTAAGCAAAAGTTTTTGATCAGCAATTTTTTCATAATGTGCTAATTCGACTGTCATCGCCTGATTAGACTGGTTGCTTTGCCAAGATTTATTTTTGGCATCGTAGCTCATCACAATCTTGGCACGGTTTTCGTCATCATCTAAAACCAATAATTTAGAACCATCTGCACCAGAATAGTATTTACCCGCCATAGGTAATTCTTGATCAGTTTCGGTACTAATAATATAAGTTCCGACATCTAAGCTCGGTGCTAGTGCAGGTTTTCCAGTCGAGACTTGGTCATCATGATCATTGTCATTACAAGCCGCCAATCCAAGCCCAAGGAGTAAAACCAATAAACAACGTTTCATGGTCTTGCTCCTTACTTGTTAAATAAGCTTTTTAAACGGATTTTAAGCCATTCTTGACCTGCTGGTCGTTGGTCATAAGCAACTTGCATTGCAGTCACAGCAATCTTACTTTGCATTACAGCGCTTTCATCCGACATTTGAGCGGCAGTTGGGGCCGATGGTGCCGCATCGATTCCTAGACCAAACTGGTTATTGCCTTTATTGTCTTTAGTCACTTGGAATTTCAGCTTATATAAGTCATAAGACCCAATTTTTGAAAATGCAAACGGCGTGCTGGTTGTTAAATTTTTAGGAAAATTCACATTGAGGGTAATGCCTTTTGGCAACAATTGGCCCTTGCCTGCCTTAGCTTGTAATTCTTTTAATAACACTACAGTTTGCTTTGCCACAATTGCAGAGTTAGGGTTGTTTAAAGTTTTGTCATCTACCGTGTTGGTATCGGCGCTTAATGCAATAGACGGAATGCCACGACCTGCCGAAAACTGTACATTGCCAATGGTGCCAGAGTGTACAACGACTTTTCCGACATTTTGGCCTTCATTCGGGCCAGATAAAACTAGGTCTGGTGCTTTACCCCAGCGTTTTGGTGCAACCACGTCTAGTCCATAAACTGTTGCCATGACTGGTGTGCCATGCGTGTAGTTCCAGTCGCCATTGGTATAACCCGCTTTGGTAAAAGATCCAGCGGCAGGTGCGCCAATTGGTGCTGCGCCGTTGTGACAACCATTTTCAGCCGCAATTTGCTTATCATTATCCGCGGTAATTGTTGTTGAGCTGTACATCACAATTGCGCCACCGCGACCACTTTGTGGTGAACACGGTACAGACACAACCACGTTATGCCCATTTGCTTTTAATTCGTCATAAAGTGCTTTGATATTGCTGGTTAGGCCGTCATCGTTAACCAATAAAATATTTAATGCAAAAGCTGGAGTCGTACACAAAGACAGAATAAGGCCGCCCAATAAACTCTTTTTCATCACTTAACTACCATGTTATTAAATTTCGGTTTGTATGGTAGTGGTGGTATATGTATGTTTAGTGACTAAGTATAAATATATCAAAAACCCACTTTCGTGGGCTTCATTAAAATTACTTCAAGCTTTAAGTTAAATACGTCCAACCTCTAAGTATGGAATCAGCTTTTTATCAAAATTTGGTCGTGGGTCGCCCTCATAACTAATAAAACCATGCATACCCGTTAAACGTTCACCTTTATAGAACTGATTTAACTGATATCGCGGGTCTTTATGGGAAAGCGTAAAACTCACTACGCCAACGCCCTGCTTTTTTGACTGGTTATAGGCATCTTCGAGCATTTTATGGTGTAAAGCCAAATCTTCTGGATGGCACATAAGCGTATGTAGCACATGGTACTGAATAGAGTCACCAAGTTTAGGCAAACGCATGCCTTTGGTAATTGGCGTCAATAAGTTATAGACGGGTCTAAGCACAGCTATGGCCGAGTTATAATTTAGAATCTTGGTCTGCTTAATACTATGCTGATCCCACAAACCAAACATACCCACCAGTTTCTCACCTTTAAAATAAAGTGAAAAGTCCGAGAGTTTTATTCCTGAAAAATACTGATGACCTTGGGCAAGTTCTTCAAAGTTATAGGCTGGAATAAAGTTGTAAAACTCTGCCATGTCGCTAATAAACTGGTTCATGGTTGGTACATGTTCTTCTTCCGCTGTACAAGTATGAATCTCTTGAAGGTTACTCTGCTGAGAATTCTGCTTTAGAAAAGCCGTGATTTTTCTTTTTGCGCCAGTGCTCGTCAGACTAAGTGTCTCTATAAGCCCTTCATCATAATAATCGGGCATTCCCGTTTTGCCTGTTTGGATGGCAGCACGCGCCGCGTGGTTATCATCAAAAATAATCATTTGGCTATAGCTTGGTTCATACATAGTCTGTTTTACATGTTTGCCTAAGACCTTCACCAATGATTTACCCCGATAGCTGTGATCTACCCGTAAATCTCCAGCATAGCGTAAGTTTTGAATGTTCCGATTGATATAACACGGACGGTAACCATTGCTATAACAGGCCACTTTCTTTTGACTCTCGGTATCTTCAATCACGACATGCAATTTATGCCGATAGAGAATGTCAGACGCCCTAAAATAACTCGGTTCACGCTGAAAGCTAATTTGTATACCTTTGGTGGTCATGGGCACCGCAATTAACTCTCGTAAAGCATCGTCATCTGCCAAAGTCGCTTCACGGGTAATGAGTGTGTTAGCAAGTGGTGTATTTGTTTTATTCATTATTCACCTGTTGTGCGGTCTGTGTAGGAACCAAACTATTTAAGCGCCCCATTTGGTCGAGTAGCTGATAAACAAACACCACTTCGTCTTGATCATTCACGGTTTTCTGGGTTTGCGCATCAAGTAGTTTCTGCTCGGTATTAAGCAAATCAAAGGTGGTTTTGGTGCCGACATCAAACTCTTTACGGGTATAGACAAAGGCAATAGACGCTGCCTCTATGGCATTTGCCAATGCATCTTTATTTTGTCGAATGGTTTGAAGCTGCGCATAGGTGGTACGGGTACGCTTGTTCAAGTCTAGCTCAAGACTTCGAATTTTTTGCGTAGCCAAATCTATATCGGCCTGTGCTTTTTTGACATTGGCCCGATTTAAACCATCGTCATAAAGCGGTACATTGAGCTGCACCCCAACCATATAGTTATTACTTTCAGAACCAATATAACTCGCTTCATCTTGCTTTCCGGCACGGCTGGTCAGCATGACCGTTGGCCAGAGTTCTCGTTTAGTTAAAGCGTATTGTTTCTCGGCGGCTTGCTTTTCATATTTAGCCCGCATTAAAGCCGGATGGTTCTTGGTTTGCGCCAATATTTCATCTAGGTTAGCGGGAATAGTAGGTAATTGATTGATTGGAACAAGGTTATCAGGCGTTATACCTGTCACTTGATAAAACTGTGCTTCGCTTACGGTCAAGTTAGATTGCGCCTGTGTAATATCGGCTTGACCTTGTGCGACTTGAGCTAAAACCTGAGCCAAATCTGCACGGGTAATCATACCAACATCAAAACGGCGCTTTGACTCATATAAAGACCGTTGCAGATTTGCCATAGTCTTTTGTCTGAGTTCTAAAATGGCTTTCTTTTTTAATACGTCGGTATAGACCATCACGGTATTTAAAATGGTTTCCGATCTTTGATCTGATAAGCCTTGGTGTTGGGCAGAAAGCTGACTTTCGGCAATATCTATCCCTAAACGGTGTCGCCCAGAGGTATAAATCGGATAATCTGCCTGCAATTGCAAACTTCGGCCTTTACGGTTTCCTTCGGTTGGAAACAAGACGTGTGAAGGCGTATTTATTCTTTCATAGTCAAGTTGCCCGACTAAATTAACTTTGAGTCCATCACGTTGCTTGGCCTGTTCAAGCATAGCGGTGAACTGGTTCACACTTAAACGGCTCACTTCAAGCTGGCTTTCATGTTTTAAACTAGCTGACAAAGCCTCATCTAAAGTCATGGCATGTGTATTCGACACTAACAACACGCCTAGAAACAAGGCGTGTCGAAGTGTTAAAAACCGAGTATTAAATGGCTTCATCCCTTTCATAGTTGTTCCAAACTATTCAGGGTGACTTTTTTGAGTGGCTCAGGCTTGATATTGCCTTCGATAATGCCATCAAACATGACTAGTTTCTTGTACGCATTCCAGCCATTATTGGCTTGGCGAATTTGAGGCTGGTCGAGCTGCCCCAAGTTTCGTGCAAGTTCATAGTGGAAGTTTTGACGTAAGATACTGTCGATATATTCATTGTTAATGCTGTGATGAATTTCACCTTCAAAAAGCACGCAATAAAATGGTTTTACTTGTTGTTGGGTATCAATCGCCAGTAAAGAAATCGCTTTTGACTCGGTTTCGTTTAACTGAGACAACAACTGTTGAGCAGTTTCAGGCGCGAGTTTCTCACCAACCAGATCGACCCCAAAACGGCGGCCTTGGAACTCAAAACACGGAATTTGCTCTATAAAGCCAGTCACTTTTAAGCAATCATCCAGACAGTAACGCAGTAAGCCATTACCCGAAGTCATCAGTGGGCTGACCACGTCACCTTGTTTAAGTTGCCATGAAGGAACGATTTGACCTTGTTTCTCACCCTCTAAATATTCAAACTCATAGAAGTGACTTTGGTATGCGAGCGGGTATTGATCATTATAGGGAATGGTGACTACACCTTCCGTCGCCCATAAGCCTTTACCTTCAAACTGAACATTGGGCAATTTCTCTTTTAATTTTTCGGCCCACGCTTTTGAACCTGCAGTATCCCAACTCGATACTAGACTTAACTTTGGCCAAAGTTTTTTAAAGTCGATCTGTTCGCCGTTTGAACTTGCAATTAAGGCTTGAGCACTTTCAGGGCTATGCGGTGCAGTGACTTCTTTTAAAGAAGCCTGACGACTGCCCCATTTACCACTTTGCAAAACCTCAACCACGTCTTTTTGCAATGCCTCTAAACGTTCAAGTAATTGCAACGCAAACGTTGGACTCCACACCGAAATCATGGCTAAGCTACGGTTTGCGACCAAATAGCAAATGGTGGCAAACAATGCATCGTCAGCATTGGCCGCAAATGCAACGTTACTTGGAACCGCTTGGGTAAACTTAGACAGTATGCGTTTACCTATACCGAGTAGCGCACTGTCATCATTTAAATTTTTATCTTTTAAAACTTCACGCTGACTTTCAGGTAACCATGACACCGACCAATAATGTGTACCCGAACTCAACTGTGGGCATTTGCGGTATAAACTTGCCATCCACGGTGCAATTGCATGGTCAAGTTCATCTAAAAACAGCTTGGTGTATGGAATAAACTTGATTTGTTCACTCGAACCACTGGTCGGCTGGAAACGAACCAGTTTACTGCTCGAGAGTGAAAGCTTTTGTTCACGGTAACGCTGAATGTCTTCTCGCCAAGCGCTATAGCGAGTTGCAGGAAAAGCTTTTACAAACTGCTCATAGCTTTGAACCTTTTTATCTTTGGCCAAAGTAGAGGTCTGTAAAATCGAATGCAAAATTTGACGTTGTGTGGTCTCTAGAGCATTAAACTGTTTTTGGAAGTTACGGTCAGATGCATCACACCATTTTTTTAAAATAAGATGCGAGCCGAGAGTCAACCATTGATTAGATTTCATTGGATAGCCTCTCTACGTTTTGTTTTATGGCTTAACTGCGCTTCAAATTTTCCTTTGCTTGTCGGCTTCGTCATCAGTTTTACAGGGAAACGGGCAATATCTTTCCAACCAAGTCGACCAATACATGGCAGTTCTGTACCGGCTCTCCAAGTTGGATTTTTCTGTTCAAAGAAATGAATATTTGGGTTCTTTTCTCTCATTTCGGCAGTAATCGGTGCGACTTCGCCTTTTAATGGTTGATAGTCATCACCAAAGTTGAGTAAGCCGGCTTCTTTGTCGTAGTATTCGCCAAAGAATTTTTCACAGTAATGTTCAACAACTTCCGAAAGATGTTGGTTTTCATCTTTAATGTTTGGGTAATACACATAATAGTTATTGGCAAGTAAGAGATAAGTCTTATAGCCTTTAGAAATGAGAAGCCAATAAAGTTCATTAAAAGGATATTTAATTCGAAGTTTGATCATGAGTTTGAGCATGGTACTTTGCAATGTACGCGTGCCCCAAAACTTTTTCAAAATGACCGTATCACCACTAAAGAGCACAGTGTAGTCTTTACCGTTTAAGTAGAAATGCTGCACAACTACCGTCGAGAAACCGACAATCTCATCTGTTTCTGAGTCAAAAATTAAGATCGCACCGCTTTTATTTTTAAAATCATCTACGAAAATAGAAAATCTGGTATTTTCATAATACTGCTCGTAAATGGAATACATCACTTTTAATCGTTCAGTATCGATTTGCTCTTTTTCAAAATATTGCCCATAAGTTGCGTTTTTCAGGTTCAATTTTGAAATCAGTTTATATGTTGTATTAATCATAATACTTTAATCTCCCACATCCAGATCTGTGAGTTCCCCTATCTCATACAGCGATATTCGAAACTCATATCAATGTTCTTTTTCTATGAAGGGATATGTTTTGATATGCCCTATTGTTTTCATTCTTTGAAAGCTGCCTTTTATTTCTAAATCGCTACATATTCATTTTCTTCCCCCGATCCATAAATATGGTTAAAAAGGCGGTCACAAACATAATGATTGCGAGCATGCGTAATAAGTCATTGAAACTCGATGTCAGTGCTTGAAAGTGAATGTCACGATAAATCACACTCAGTGCGATTTGCTGGGCATTTGCACCAACTTCCTGATATTGCGCCGTAAGCTGGTCGAGTCTTTCTGTAAATATCCAGTTTTGCGGTGTCATCGACTGATTAATCTGGGTAACATGCATGGCGGTCAGCCAATCTAAGGATGAATTGATAAGTGCTAACCCCACAGCACCGCCGATATTGCGCATGAGGTTATAAATACCGCTGGCATCGGCCACTTTACTGAGTGGCAATGTACTCATAGCCAAATGCGACACCACAATCAGGCAAATCATGAGGCCAATACCACGGTAAATTTGCGGCCAAAACATAAAGTCATAATCACTATGAATGCTGAGGTGCGAATTGAGCCAAACACCAAAACCAGCCAGGACCATTCCAACAAATACGGTTTTGCGGGTATCAAAATTAGGAATGAGCCACGCAAGAAACGGCGCAAAGCAGAACATGACAATACCTGTCACCATCATGACGTGACCAATTTGGCTACTGTTCATTTCACGGACTTGCCCAAGAAAGACAGGAATCATGTAACCCAAGCCATACAGCGCCATACCAATCACAAACGTTGTAATGGCACTTAAGGTAAAGTTTTTATTTTTAAATACCGATAAATCGAGCAAAGGCTTAGGCTGGGTAAAACTTCTAGAGAAGAAGATCATGCCGCCTACAACGCAGACCATAAAAGCAACCCGGACACCTGTATCTGCAAGCCAGTCATGTCGTGCGCCTTCATCAAGAAAATATTCCAGCCCACCCAAAAACATCGCCATACCAACGAGGCTGAACCAGTCCATACTTTTGATGAGTGAATAGTTTGCACGGTCAATATTTGGACCTGAGTAGATGACCGTAGCAATGATAATGCCCGGAATAATATTGATCAGGAACATCCAGTGCCATGAGAAGTTATTGGTGAGCCAACCGCCAATGGTTGGGCCAATTGCTGGACCTAAAGTACTGATCATGCCAAACATGACCAAAGGTAATGAGCGTTTTGGTTCTGGAAAAAGTAAGTACAACGCCGTCATGGAAGTCGGAATCATCCCGCCACCCATAAAGCCTTGAATGCCACGGAACACCAGTAAACTTTCCAAGTTCCATGACAAAGCACAAAGTAAAGAACTCACCGTAAAGCCGATTGCACACATGGTGTAATACACCCGTGTTGAAAGCACTCGCGAGACAATACTCGACATTGGAATCGCAATAATCTCGGCAATTAAATAAACCGTTTGTACCCAAGTGACTTCATAACGGCTTGCACTCATACCAGCTTGAACTTCGTTTAGAGAACTTGCCACGATCTGAATATCAAGAATCGCCATGAAGTTGCCAAAAATCATGGCAGCAAAAATTGCCCATGCAGTTTTTGCGGGAAACCTCCACTCGGCTTCAACATGCTTATTCATTTATGATTACCTAAAATTTTATTATTAAGTTCTTAGGTCAACGGTGGCGCTCACCGACATTCCAGGTTTTATCAAATCAATATGCGGGCTTGAATCTATAGCGATACGTACAGGAATACGCTGTACAACCTTGTTAAAGTTGCCTGTGGCATTGTCTGGTGGCATAAGTGAGAAAGTCGCGCCTGAAGCGGGAGAAAAACTCTCAATTTTTCCGGTAAAGTTGAGGCTCGGATAGGCATCAAGTTTTAATTTAACTTTCTGACCAATATGCATTTTTTCAATTTGAGTTTCTTTGAAGTTCGCCTGTACATACAAACTATTTTCAGGAATGATCGCCATTAAGCGGGTTTGTGGAGAAACACGTGAGCCTTTTTGAATTGCCAGACTACCGATTTTACCGCTTACAGGACTAACCACTTTTGATGAAGCCAAATCGACCTGATACAGGTTTAAGTTTGCATGGGCACTTTGAATATCTGCTAAAAGCTGCGCTCGACTCGCTTGTAAACTCCCCAACTGAGCTTCTGCTGCATTTACGGCGGCTTGCGCTTTGCTGAGCTGTGCCTGAGCCGTTAAATATTGAGACTGAATCCCTTCAAAATTTTGTCGGGTAATTACGCCATCTTTTAATAAATCTTGATAACGCTCGAATTCTTTTTTCAAACGCGCTAGATCTGCTTGTGCTGCCACTACGCCACTATTAGCTTCAATAATTGACGACTTAGCAGACTTTTCATTTTGTTGTTGTACACCAAGCGCTGCTTCTTTTAAGCTGACCACAGAACGGGCTTGGTCATAACGAGCTTGGTAGTCACGATGGTCTAATACCGCTAAAGTTTCCCCTTTTTTTACAAACTGATTATCGTTAATTAATAACTCCATCACTTCGCCTGAAATCTTTGGCATTACCCAAGTGACATCGGCTTGTACATAAGCATTATCAGTAGATTGATAGAATCGGTATACAAAAAAATAATATAAGATGCCAGCAACTAAAAATAACAGTAGGACACTAAAAACACCCCAAGTTATTTTCTTTCGGCTTTGGAAATTAGTATCAGTTTCTAGCTGAGCTACGTTATCCATAATCATTCCGCTTATTTGTAATATTCGATTTTTTATTTAAGCCAATAAAATTATTGGTTTCTTTTTTACGTAACTTTTCACTTGGTTTTATTCAATGAATCGTGACAGCGTAAAATTTGGTGCAAATTATGGTTCTTAAGTGAATTAAATATCATTGACCTCTTTGACATATATTTCTTCTATTTATGTCAATTAATCATATTATATAAACTATGTTTAAAAATTATGTAATTCGAATTTGTCTAAATTTTCTATATAAATTTATTTTAAAGAATCGAATATAAATAATTGTTTTACAAATGAATTACTACTTGGTAGGCATGGTTTTTTAAATTTACTAAATAACCTTTTATTGCAATATTATTAAATATAAGTTTAATTATGTAATATTTAAGTATTATTAATTAAAATAATATGTAATTTCAAAATTGGTTAACAATCTAAATTGTTATAGTTATACGAATAAGATATATAAGCTATAAATATTATATTTCTTTAAATTAACAATAGTAAAACTGACAGAATGTTTAATCTTATAAGTAATGATTATTTAATAAATAAGCTACTAAAATAAGTAAAGTAGCTTATTATTTTTAGATAAAACAAACTTACAAATAAGTTTAAACTTATTATTAAAAGGCGAACAAACCTTTAAAAATAGTAATTTAAGTGGTTTTGTTTATTAATTAAACTCTTAAAAATTTCTTCTAAAGTTATTCCAAATGAAACCCACTCATTGAGTGGGCTTTTTTATTGCTAACCGTTTTGCCTGAGGTGATCTTGGAACTCTTGGTCGTGTATTTTGTCGTAATTAACAGGGTCATAAACACATCCAGTTAAAACAACAATTACAGAAAGTACAGCAACCAATTTTTTCATTGAGACAACCTTCTTTTAACGCAAAATATTCGCTTTAAGTATACTCCTCGGTAGCCATTTTGACTGGACATAATTAAGGCAACTAATTGTTATTTTTAAATTATTGCTGTTATTTAGCCTATCATTTGATTGTTTAACAAGTTCAAATCAAGGGTTAATACAAAACTTAAGCCTCAGTCGCTAAATACCAGTTTTTCCAAGAACTGGTTCCTCTCGTTTCAAGAGGCACCGTTGGAATCAGTTTCTCTTTTAATATTTCGGTTTGTTTAACCGCTTTGGCTAGTCTTGCTTTGACAGAATGAATACATTCACGATCACCAAATTCACAGCGGTCTAAAGTTGTTCCACCACAAGGACCATTGGCTAAGCCTTTTGGACATGTTTCAGGGCAAATATATAAAGTGTCACCTAAACGGCACTGACCACAGCTTTCACAGCCGACTAGGCTATGTTTACTCAGTACTTCCGTTTTAAGTAAGAGTTTGGCGATCAAAGCGTTTTCCCAAAAAGATGCTTTGAAAATAAAACGTCCGACGCCTTTGGCAATTTTTGATCCAAACATTGCTTCATGCATAACATGTAGCTGACGATATTTAATTAATTGTTTAGATGTTGGCTGACGTGAAAAACGAGCAATTTCAGGGGTAAACTCTTTGCCTGTCTTGACTTGCCAAAGTGAACTCCAAAGCTCTTCTAAGGCCTTAAGGTTAAGATGTCTGTATTGCTCGATGTAACTTTCAAGCAGCATTTGCTCTTCTGGCTTATGACAAGCAGATAAATGAATACCCGCAAATCCTAAGTGTTTACATATTAAAATCTGTAAAGCGCAGCGCAAATAAACACGGTCTGTATGCCCTGCCTGTTTTTCCCCTGCCAAGACTTTTAGCATGTGTGGAGTAATCACAATACCCGCAACTTTATGCTTTACCATGAAGTTGGCACGGCCTAAAGTCAGTGGCATGACGCAAGCTAGTATTTGCTGCGAATAATCATGCTTGGTTAAAAATGATTTGGCTTGTTTTAAGGCTTCAATGTCATAGCCCAATTGGGTAATGATAAAGTCAGCACCTGCTTTAATCTTCTTATGCAGTTTTAAATACTGTGCATCACGCTCAGCTTCGACATATTTAAACGGATTAAAAGCAACCCCAATACGAAACCCGCCGTGTTGCTTGGCAGCCATTACGGCGTTTACCGACTCTAGGTAACGACTACGAGGCTGCCCATCTCGTCCATTATGATGTTCTTTGAGTTTGTCGCCTGTAAGCAATAACAAGTTTTGAATATTGGCAGACTTGGCTTGTTCTAAAAAGCGCTCAAAGTCTTGTATGTCTCTCGCTTTACCTGAAAAGTGTAAGACTTTCTCTATTGAGTCAGGGTAACTTTTGCTGGCTTCCAGCGGCGCGATATCATGATCTGAATGTACACGATCTGCCAATGTCATTGCAGCCGGATATCCTGCAAACTCATGTCTTACAGGATAAATTTCATGTAGTGAAGTGAGGTACTCCACCAACACAAAAAACTGGTTTTGCTGGAAGCAGGGAGAAACGTGTGACATAGGCAAAGTGCTGATCAAAACATGACATCAATCATAAGCGCGGCATTATAAATCAAAAGTGCATCAAGATGCGCTAGTCAGAAAGCTCATTGTTTTGCTTATCTTCACCCTCTTTATTTCTAGGTAATTCGAGTGAACGAGGAAATATAAAATCAAAAGAATCGAGTGCATAGCGGTAAAGCTGAGCTGGCCGTTTGCCTACAATTTTACTGTGGTTGGTTTCTTCAACTGCGCCTGCTTCTATCATACGGCGTCTAAACGCTTTTTTATCTAAGGATTGCCCAAGAATAATTTCATAAATAGTCTGTAGCTCAGTAAGTGTAAACAACTCAGGCATGAGACTGGCTGGCAATGCGGTATAGCGAGTTTTATTGGTTAAACGCTCTAAAGCTAAGCTGAGCAGTTCATTATGATCAAACGCCAATGCTAAATCTTTTGCTTTTGCTACAGGCACCCATTCACTGTATTCAGCCAATGCTTGATGTTGATAGGCATTAAAATCAATTAATGCAAAATACAAAATAGTCACGGCCCAGCCACGCGGGTCACGTTTGGCATTGCCCACAGAGGCAACTTGTTCCAAATAAGGTGAACTAATTCCTGTTTTTTCGACAAGCTTACGATAAGCCGTAGCCATCAAATCTTGATCGTGCTTTAAATCGGCAAAACCACCCGGTAAGGCCCATTGGTCTTTGGCTGGAAAGTTGGGTCGCTTAATGAGTAATACCTGCAACTGACCATTAAATACCGAGAAAATAGCCATATCGACCGTGAGTAAAGGTGCGTCATAATCTCGGCGATCATAACTGGCAAGGAATTCTTGTTCAGTTTGAATAGTCACGTTCAGTCTCTCAGTGAAAATGATGAGCCGATACTCATGCAACGGCTCATCTAAACTCAGTTATGCGATGGATAAACGCTCACGTATTTGATCCAAAGTACATTCATATTGAAGTTTACCATTTTCAAAGACTGTTTTTAGTGCTCCGCCTTGTTCTTGTTCGGCTGTTTGCTCATCAAACAAGGTAAAGCCATTTTCACTTTCTTCAATGCGTAACAGACCTTTCGCAGATTTTTTTACGCCGGAGTCAGTAATGGGGTCTTTAAACAACTCTCGGCCTACACCATTCACCTGTCCCCAAGTCGCTTTTACAGCAAACCCAAAGGTATCGCGAGTTAAATAGTTATAGGTAAAGCTGCCTATACCAAACACCAAGTTGTTTGAAGCAAAACCTTTGGCTTCTAATCCTTCTAAAATACGCTGTGCACGGTCTAGAGTAATCGAGTCGCCGTAAATTAAACCAACACGTTCATTGAGTACTTTATAGCCTTGGTCAGTTGTTGTACCACCAAACACTTCCCATAAACATTCAACTGCGCCTTTATATGCTGGGCTACCGACTTCGGCGTCTGGGTCACCACAAATAATTTTAACTGGGTCACCAGAGTCTGGTCGGAAAACCAATTTAGCCAAACCTAAAGCATTGGGTTGTCGCGCCAAAATTTCAGGTTTTAAAGCCACCGTAAATTCTGTAATGACTCGCCAAAAGTCCCAAGTATCAGACACAATACTAACAACACCCGACGGATAAAGCTCGCAAATTAAACGTTTAAATGTTTCTAGCTCACTGTCTTCTGTACCCATACACATCACACTGTGTTCGGTCGCTGGTACAGATACCCCAATCACACCTGTGGCATTGTAATATTCTTCTGCGTAGTCAATTGAAGCAACCGAGTCTGTTCCAATAAAACTGGTTAAGTGGCCTACTCCTGATTGTGCAGCATCATACATTCCACTCATGCCACGGCTACTAAAATCATGTCCTTGCACAGGTACAAAATCGAGTGGTGCGCCAGTTTTTACGGCATATTGAGTTAATAAACGTTTGTACTCATAGGCAATTGTGGCCGTAGTACAGCTTTTCCAAAGTTCAGCACTTAACACAGTTTCAATATAGTTGGTTAGCCAAAAGAAACGCGGGTCGGTATTAATTACGGTAAGCACGGGTACACGCATATTGACGCGACTGCCTTCTGGCAAAGCTTTAATGCGTAATGGTAAATAGCCCAAGTCATGTAATGCTTCAATATGATCGACTGGTACAGCACCTTCACCTAATGAACTATCCATACGGCGTTTATAAGCAGCTACCACTTTGTCTTTAGGTTGCTTAAAAAAGCCTTCATTCCATGTATCAATTAAAAAATGTTTGATAAAACCCTGAAGACCAAAGAACACAACTTTATCATCGAAGTCAGGCAACATTTTTGCGAGTCGAGATGAACGCGGCGTAAAGTTTGCGTACACGTACTCTGTACCTGCTGGATACTGACGTCTGTGATCGGCTTTATAAAAATCGATAGCGTTTAATGGATTAAGTTTAATCGTCATCTTTGTTCTCTTTATTCTGCTGCAAAAGCAATTACTGAAATTTTGTCTGATGGTTGTTGTGGAAAGCTGTCTGAGGTAAACAGTTGATCTAACAGTCCATCAAAAACCTCTGTTCCTTTACTGAAAATACCGTGGGTCACATATAGAACGACCTTATGGCAATTGAGGCGACGCAGTTCTTTGGCAATACCAATAAAGGTTGCACCGCCGTCGCAAATGTCATCGGTAATGACCGCTGTGAGGCCTGATAAATCAGTCGCATGTACATGTGTACCTAAAATTTTGCCAGTCACCGGATCACGTTTTTTATCGCACTGAACAATAGTGATTGGTTGTTTGCGCTCAGAATTAAAAGCATCTGCGACCATTTGTGTACGCGCTTTTGCGCCTTTGTCTGGGCAAACCAGTACTGTTTTTTCATCTTTTAACAATGTGCTTAGCGCTTCACTCTTTGCGATGATGTCGACTGAACTGATGTTTACAACTTCACTAAAAGAAGTATTGGCAGCAAGTAAGGCTGTTGTTACTTCACTATGGCAGTCCCATACAGTGATCTTGCCTTGTTTGCCCGCTTTTTTGTCAGCATTGATGTTGAGTAACTTGGTCATCACATCAAGCGAGAACGCTTGGCCTACTGCACAAATACGGTCCTGACGTGCATATGGAAAATACGGAACTTCTAGGTCAATGGTTAAACCCTGATTCAGCAATATATTTTCAAGTAGCAAATAGTCCATCACATCGTGACTTGAGGTCATTTGCGCGCGGACCAATACGTTGCCAGATAATGAACCTAACGTTGTTTCATCAATTTGAACATGACGCTCGCCACCAGAAAACTGCGTAAATTTCACTGGAATTTCGTTTCTTGCCGCATCTAAAAGCTGGATAGCCATATCATCCTCTTTTTGTCTGATGACCTTCGATGAATATATAGTGGCACAAAGCCACTATATATTTCAAGTCTAATTTTTAAACTTTTTTCAACGCCCTTTAAGACATAAAATTTGCAGTTTTAGAGCATTTAGAAATTCGATATTTAAGAGAGATTATTCTTCAATTAATTGAAATAAAAAGTTAATTTACAAAAAGCATGACGAGTAGAACTATTATTAAAAGTAGCGGATATAACTTTGCCCGCCATAAATCAGGTAGTTTTGAAATAAATTTTTCTGAAAAATATAGTCCGATCCATGTTCCAGCAACCAAGAATAAAGCAGCTTCAAACCAGATTAGTCCGATAAATCCGTTGGGTGTCCATGTAGATTGCCAAAGTGACAATACGCAATAGGTCAGCGTTGCAGTTAAAGACAAAGGCAGCGTGAGAATATTTGCAATAGCGGCAGCCTCTGCCATAGAACTGCCCCGCCGCCGTAATAAAGGAACCGTCATTACACTTCCTCCAACACCTAAAAGTGCTGCAACCCAACCAATAATGCCCCCTTTAATGAGTTCACTGTTTTGACCATAGTGTTGCTTTTGCCTTGAGGTCACTATAAACCCTGGTCGGTAATAACAATCTAGAATGGTTATGAACACATAGCCCATAAATATCCAGCGAAGCCAATTTCCATTAAACAATGAGGCCATTACCGCACCGACAATTCCACCATGTGCAATACCACCCCCTAAAAAGCGGATTTTTTGCCAATCTATATGTCCAGAACGATAGTGTCGAAAAGTTGCAAAACTTGCCGAACACAGCATCACAAAAGCTGATGTAGCTACGGCGATTTGCATGGCATGTATGCCGATATTACTTTCATTACTCCACTTTTGAATAATGACTGTATAAAGCAAAGGTACAGCCACAAAACCGCCGCCAAAACCAAATAACCAAGTGGTTATGCCTGAAAGTAGTCCAAATAAAAATAGCTCATATAGCATCATCATCTTCCTCACGTTTATAGAGGCATGATATAAAATAGCTCTATGGCAAACTAACGTAGAAAAGCCATTTTTTATTTGTTTCAGCCAAAAATATATGCGTAATATTCCAATTAACGAGGTAGACCATCTACCACAAGCAGTTCTAGCGTTAGGGTCAGATTATCCTGCTGATACCTTATTAGATACGCATAGCCATCGCCGTGCACAGTTCTTATATGCACCCGAAGGCCTCATGAAAGTTGAAACTGAAGATGGACAATGGCTCGTGTTACCGTACAGCGGTGTATGGATACCCGCAGGTAAACCACATCGGGTATGGCTATCTAAAGTCAGTACTTATAGTTTGTACATAGAAGCGAATAGTGCACCAAGACAGGCAACATATTGCGAGGTTATACAAGTCTCGCCTTTGTTACATCAATTGCTCATTCAGGCAAATCAACTGCCTATAGACTACCAACGTGCAGGCCGTGATGGTGCTCTTATCGATTTATTGTTATATGAGCTAGAAGCTGCACCAGCCCTACCTCTGTTTATTCCTTTGCCTCACAACACATTGTTATCTAAACAATGTGCTGAGTTTATGGAGCATCCTGATATTCATAGCAGCCCTAAAGATTGGGCAAATGACCACAATAAAAGTGAACGAACTTTTCATCGTTGGTTTAAGTCAGAAACAGGTATGTCCTTTCAGGCTTGGCGTAATCGAGTCTGCATTATTTATGCTTTAAATGCCTTAAAAGAGAATATCTCAATTACGGAAATTGCTTTTAATTTGGGCTATGAACACTCGACAGCTTTTACCGCAATGTTCAGTAAAATTATGGGTTATCCGCCTACCCATTTTCAAAAAAGATTTCATGCGTATAATAAGACGCTATAAAGATTTACTCATATGAATCGTGTCATACGTATCGATCCATTCGCGTTGAATAACCTCAAAACCTTGTAGAGTCCAAAACTCTTCAGCCGCCGGTAAAAATGGATGAGTATGCAAATACAAAGTCGTAATTTCACTGTTTTTGGCATGGCTAAACAACATGTCACATAGCTGGGTCGCGATGCCCTTACGGCGGTATTCAGGCAATACAAATAACTTAACCACCTCAACCGTATTAGACGGTAAATTTAAATCAAAACGATGGTCATAAGCCCGATATGCAATGGTGCCAATAATGCGGTTTTGGTCTTTTACTGTAATGAAGCAGCCCAGTGGATCATGGACATAATGCTGCTCAAAATTTTGTAAATCTTTGGGGACTTGCCCATGATAAATTTCTGGGAATAACAGCTCTCTTGTATAAAGCGCAAACTCTACCGCAGACACATAGTCTGATTTGTCTACTAACTGATAATTCAACATATTCACAGCCAAGAATGATCAGGAATCACAATGGTTTTGTCTTGAATCATGGCTTCATGGAACTCAACATCGTAGACACTTTTTAAAAACTTCGGATCGGTGATACGTGTTTTAGACTCAGGCTTAACCACCTCATGTTGGCGCATAAAAAACAAATGGTCTGCAAATAAAAAAGCTAAATTAGGATCATGCATAATCGCAATCACCGTAAAATTTTGCCGCGACAACTGACGCAACTTTTTCATTAAATAAGACTGGTAATAAACATCGAGATGATTGGTTGGCTCATCGAGCAAAATAACTTTTGGAGCTTGCACTAAAATACGGGCAATCATAACCAATTGCCGTTCACCACCCGACAACTCGGTATAAGGACGATCGCGTAAATGCTCAATGTCTAAATCAAGCAAAGCTTGGTCTACACGTTCCCAGTCTGATTTTGAAGGTCTATATCTGCTAAAAGCAGCACGCCCTGTAATCACCACATCTTTAACCAAAAATGGAAATACGGTTTTATGAAACTGCGGTAAAAAGCCAAGCAACGCAGCCCGATCTTTCCCTTTAAAGTCCGATAATGGTTTTCCAGAGTAACGAATCAAGCCATCTTTTATGGGCTCTAGGCCAGCCATCAATTTAAAAAGTGTCGATTTACCACAGCCATTACGCCCTAAAATCACTGAAAACTGATTTTCGGGAAACTCCAGATGAATATTTTTAAGGACCTGCTCGTGCCCATAGGCATAATTTAACTGATCAATTTGAATCATGCCCAATGAGTCCTCTGTGTTTTCATTAATAATAAGAAAAATGGCGCGCCAAGTAACATGGTAAAAATGCCAATCGGTATTTCAAACGTCAGTAAAACCCGAGAAAAGTTATCAATCAACAGTAGAAAACTGCCGCCCAGCACCATATTTGCAGGAATACTGTAGCAGTGATCTGGCCCAACCAACATTCTTACAATATGCGGCATAAACAGCCCATATAAACTAATAATGCCAGCAGCAGCCACAGATGTGGAAGTACATACAGTCACTAGTACAATTAAAAGAAGCTGTTCCCACCTTGGGTTAACACCAACTGCCTGCGCTTCTTCAGCACCGAGTGCCATTAAGTTTAGGCGCCAACGCATCGCAAATAATCCGGCAAGGCCAATACAGATTGGTAACACAGCGTATTGAACTTTTTGCCAAGACGCCTGATGTAAGTTTCCCATGGTCCATTGCACAATCGCTTGCAGTTTAAATGGATCACTTAAGTATTGAATAACGGTAAGTCCTGCCAAGAACAGTCCAGAAACAATCATGCCTGATAAAATTACCATGACTAAAGACGTCTGACTCTCATGTTTCTGATGTGCAAATAAATAGGTTAAGCCAACAGCGCATACACCAAAGATAAAGGCTGATAGATTTGGCGAAAGCCAACTTAATGAAAGCGCTAAAGCTGCACCGAACGCGGCACCAGATGAAATACCGAGTACATAAGAATCGACCAAGGGATTACGAAACAATGCTTGCAAGCCATTACCCGCGGTTGCTAAGGCAGCTCCCACCATAAAGGTCAGTAAAATTCTAGGCAGCCTGACATTTACTAAAATGTTTTGCATCAATCTAAATTGTTCCGCATCAAAATATGGTGTACCAAAGACCGCTTGTACACCCCAAAACAAATAATCCCATGCACTCAATGTTTGAGTTGGCCCAATGAGCAAAGAGATAAAAATCATGAGGAAAGGTAAAGGGTAAAACCAGTAATATTTCAGCTTTTCCATATTCATGACACCAACGCTTTGGCAAGTTGCTCACCATACAACTTGGTTAAAATACGCTGTTGTAAAGCACTTACTGGTAAATCGGACTGTTCAGGATAAATACTGTGATTTAGATAAATCGCCGTAATAATAATTTTGATGGTGTGTGGGTTATATATAAATGCAGGACTCAAATTAAATACCTTTTGGTTTTGTACGGCGCTTAAACCCTGTAATTCTTTTCGTTCATAAATCAGTTTGGGATTGGTATTCCAAAGCACAATATTGTCAGGGTTCCATTCAATTAAAGTCTCGGGGTTTACGTTGGGCTGATTAGCAGCAGTCTGAACAATGTTGTAAGCACCAGCCAGCTCAATAAAATCATTGGTAATCGACTCCCGTCCTGAAGTAGAAAAAATTCGCCCTCCTGACCATGCATAGTAAATCGATTGTTTATTTGGCTGACGTGCAGTTTTGGCTGCGACTTCTGCCACAATTTCATCAGAGAAACTTAAAATTTCTTGAGCGCGCTTTTGGGCACCACTAAGAACGGCAATTTCAGATAGCTCTTCTTTCACCTGTTTATAGGTGCCTGACTCCATTACATATACAGCGATGCCAAACTGCCGTAACAGTTCAATCGTTTGAGTCTGTCCGCTCCCTACAATCACCAGATCAGGTTTTAACAACACGAGACTTTCAATATTAGTTGCATTGGCTCCTTGTGAAGGTGCTGCAAGCTGCTTATTAGCAATGCGTTTATCTATTTTTGAATAGGCATTAAATAATAAAGGTTGAATGTATACTTCAGCAGGTATACCAATTACTTTGTCACCTTGCCCTAGCATATAGAGGCCATCTAAACCCGACTCAAACAAAGAGACAATTCTTTGGGCAGGTTTGGCTACACAGACTTTTGTATTTGTACTATCAAAGACACATATTGAATGAGAGGTTGAGTTTTCTTGAGTTTTTCTATTTTGCTCAGATGAGGAACATCCACATAAAATGAGTAAAGTGAGTAATGAAGCCAATAACTTCATTATGGCACCCCGTGCACAAATAGAGTGCAAAATAAAAAGATGTGTTTATTTAGTGCATTTTTCATGTGAAAAAAACACCATAAGAGAGCAAGACGGTTTGAATCATCATTTATACAACAATCAAATTAAGTATGTTAGATAACGCCTTAGATAGTAAGCAAAAAAAACGCCAAATTTACCAACTAATAAAAACTATTTAATGATTGGGCAAAAAGTCTATAAAAGCGAGTCAAATAATTTAATCATGTTTATAGCGGTGAGCCTCGTGTTAGGACTCAGCATACCTGTTTTTGGATTTAGTATTTTATTTAAGCTATTTATCTTTGCTATGCGTAAATATATACCTTCTAAATCATAGCGCTTGCATTAATTAACCTGATGGGCTGTGCACACATAGCTATAGTATGCACAGCTCAAATAATGTCTGAATTAATCTTCAGACAATGTTTTCATATCAATCACAAAACGATACTTCACGTCGCTCTTTAGCATACGTTCAAAAGCTTCATTAATGTTTTGCATATTAATCATCTCTACTTCAGAAACGATATTATGCTCACCACAAAAATCGAGTAGTTCTTGTGTTTCTTTAATTCCACCAATAACCGAGCCTGCAATTGATTTTCTACCTAAAATCATAGGTACTGAATTTGCGCTAATTTCACCTAAATATCCAACTAATACAATGGTTCCATTTAAAGCTAAAGTTGGAATATAAGGCTTCAAATCATGGTTATAAGGCACAGTATCAACAATTAAATCAAATTGATTTAATACCGACTTCATTTGATTCTCATCTGTTGATAAGACTACATGATGTGCGCCAAGTTGTTTTGCATCTTGTTCTTTGTTTGCTGAGCGAGTAAATAGTGTCACTTCAGCGCCTAGAGCATTGGCAAGTTTAATTGCCATGTGTCCTAAACCACCTAAACCAACGACAGCAACTTTACTGCCCTTTCCAACATTCCAGTGACGTAGCGGTGACCATGTGGTAATACCCGCACAAAGTAGTGGTGGTACAGCTTGAGCATCCAGATTTTCAGGTACTTTTAATACAAAATCTTGACTACAGGTAATGCTTTGTGAATATCCACCATAAGTTGGGCGTTGGTCATGGCGATCTACGCCGCCATAAGTCTGGATGTTACCTTCTTCACAATATTGCTCTAGCCCTAAATGACAAGCAGAACAAGTACGGCATGAATCGACCATACAGCCAATGCCCACTAAATCACCAACTTTATACTTTGTGACTTTAGGACCGATTGAGGTAACACGTCCAACAATTTCATGGCCCGGAACTAATGGATAAGCACTAAATCCCCAATCGTTTTTAGCTTGATGTAGATCAGAGTGACAAACACCACAATACTCAATTTGAATGACAACATCATCTTCACGTGGGGTTCTACGTTCAAATTTAAACGGAACTAAAGGAGTTTCTGATGACAGCGCGGCATAACCTAAAACTTCAGTTGTCATATTTTTTTCTCTCATGCTTAATGTAAATAAAGACGATTTTTTCGCTGGGAGCTCATTTAGAGCGATTGATTGTGAAAACTGGTCAATACATTTTGGAACCTTTGACCCACTTGCAGACTTACTTTTTCAGCAAGTATTTTCTGTATATTTTCAAATTGATGAGAACTAACACCTTGAGTCTTTGCAATATTAAGATGGGATTGAAGTTGGCTATCTACACCTTCTAGAGCCGAAAGCATGCTCAAAGTAGCAATCTCACGATCTTGCCAATTCAGCACATCCCTTGAAAAAATATCGCCAAAAAGATGAGCCTTTAAATACTCATCTATAGCTGGAACAAACTCAAAAAGTGCACCTTTTACAGGTTGACCCACCAACTGAGTTTGATTCTGAGTACCTTGTAAAAGTGCCTGATAATCTTTCGGTAGAGTGCTGTTAGTCTTACCCTCTATGTCACGAATACCGCTTTCTTTACGCTGCTCTAGCACCTGCATAAATGTTGTAAGGGCATTCAAACTTCGAGGAAAACCTGCATAGGCATAGGTTTGAACTAAAACTTCCTTAATTTCTGCAATGGTTAACCCTAAATCTAAACCATCTTTTAATGATTGACTGAGTTTAGCTAGGTCACCATTTGCAGCATAGGCAGCAATCGGTATGATTGCCTGTTGCTGTTCGGATAAAGAATTTTGCATTTGCGTTATTTCCTTCTTTTGAGATAAAGGAAGCTGGACCATATGGGTAGCTGCATAAATCTGTTGATTCAGCGCCAACAAAATGAGGGATGCAGGATTAAGCGTTGTTCAAACAGTATAAAAATGAAAGTTGTAAGGTGTTGTTCTATTCCTCTCACAGATTTGCCTAATCCTCCGAATTGTTGCACTTCTCACTATTTTTCTTATTTGAAATGTCTACAATAAAAATACAGAGGGTAATCGGTAGAATCTGAATGGCGAATAGGTCCAACCATAATCAAGAATTGGCCCAACTTGTCGATCAATGGACACGAGAAAAAGGCACATTCGAAACAGCTATTACGGGACTGACTTTATATCGTGCAGAGACATTGACCAAACCAAGTAGCAGTATGATGGATGCGAGTCTATGTATGATTGCTCAAGGCAAAAAACAGGTGATTCTTAGCGAAGAGACTTATACTTATGACTCTAACCATTTCCTTTTTACTGCAATTGACCTGCCTGTAATTGCTCAAGTGCTTGAAGCTTCTGTTGAACAACCCTATCTCTCAATTGTGCTAAGGCTAGACCCATATTTACTTGCTCAAATCATGCTTGAGGCCCATATTCCCTTTAAAGATGTAAATACTGAGAAAAAAGGAATGGCTGTTGGAGTAGTCAATTCAGAGCTGAATGATGCGTTTATACGGTTAATAAAATTACTAGATACGCCACAAGACATTCCCATCTTGTCTCCTCTTATTATTAAGGAAATTTTTTATCGTTTATTGATGAGCCCGCAAGGCGATCGACTTAAACGTATTGTAGCGGCAGGCACTACAGGTCATCGAATTGTGAAGGCGATTGAATGGCTGAAAACAAATTTTGCGAAACCATTTAGTATTGAAGAATTGGCAAGCACAATGGGGATGAGTGCATCAAGTTTTCATCAACATTTTAGGGATATAACCTCAATGAGTCCCTTACAGTATCAAAAGAGAATGAGGTTGACCGAGGCACGGCGTTTATTAATGACCGAAGAATACGATATTTCATCTACCAGTATGCAAGTCGGTTATGAAAGCTTGTCCCAATTTTCCAGAGAATATAAACGTTTTTTTGGGGTTTCTCCGTCAGTAGATATTAAGAATATATAAAAGCAATAAACGCGGACTATTAAAAAATTAATACCAGAAAAAAAGCGGTACTTGATTATGTCTATTCATCAAGTACCGCTAAAATTAAAGCAATATTACACATGATTCATTCGTTCAAGCTCACGAATTAAACCAGAATGATCAAGCTCACCGTCTCCAGCAGCAAGCATATTTTCGAACAATTGACTGACTTTTTGGGCTATAGGTAAATTCAACTCAAGCGATTTAGCATAGCTAACGGCTGTATGAATATCTTTATGCTGGTTTCGAGCTGTACCTCCCGGTTTAAAATCTCGATTTAACATACGTTCGCCATGCTGTTGCAAAATCGGGGAATCTGCAAAACCGCCTGTTAATGCTTGTTTTAGTTTTATCAGGTCTGCTCCTGCTTTACTGGCAAGCAATAAACCTTCACTCACGGTTGCAATGGTGGATGCGACTATCATTTGATTGACGAGTTTTGCCAACATTCCACAGCCGGCATCTCCGACTAAAACTGGTCGCCCCATGGCAGATAGAACATGTTCAGCATGTGAAAATGTTTGAGCATCGCCGCCAACCATAATCGCCAGACTTGCATTTTGAGCACCTTTTTCACCGCCAGAAACAGGTGCATCTAAATATCTAAGTCCTCTTTCTTTACATTTTTCACTTTGTGTCTTTGCAAATTCAACAGGTATCGAACTCATCACTATGACCGTGCTTTCAGGTTTTAGCTGTGAAATTGCACCACGTTCTTGAAATAGAATTTCATCACAGGTTTTTCCATCACTGAGCATACAAATCAGAAACTCTACATCTTTTCCGACTTGTTCAAATTCACTACAAACATGAGCACCCGCCTCTTTTAAACTTTCTGCTTTAGATGAAGTTCGATTCCAGACCTTAACTTGATGACCAGCTTTTAATAAGTTCATGGCCATTGGCATTCCCATAATGCCAGTTCCAACAAAACCAATCCGAGCCATTATTTCATCTCCGTAGCAGTCCGCACTTTAAGTCGCTGTTGTTCTACTTTTAGGCTATCAGACTTTAACTTTGCCAAAAGCAGTAACCCTAAACCGCCCATGGCGACAAATCCTGCAATAGCAAGGAACGCTACTGTATAGGTGCCCGTGGTGGTATATAAATAGCCTGTTAAATATGGACCAGTAAAACCACTTAAATTACCTACAGAGTTAATTAAGCCAATACCGGCTGCGGCACCCACTCCTGTTAAAGTTTGCCCAGGAATAGTCCAGAAGATGTTAATCGCACTAAATACACCAATTGCGAGCAAAATAAAGCCCACAATAATTGCCCACGGTTGATTCACAATCAAAGCAATCGCAATTGCGAAAGCCGCCATAAGTGCTGCACAAGCACCGTGTTTATAACGCTCTTGTTTACGGTCAGAACGGCGGCTCCATAAAACCATACCAACCGCCGCAAATGCATATGGAATAGCGGTGAGTAAACCATTTTGGATAAGGCTAATTTGCATACCAAAGGTGTTACGGAACGACTCTAAAACACTTGGTAAGAAGAAGAACATCGCATTTGAACCAGACGTAATTCCAAAATAAACAATTGCCATAATCCACACTAAAGGATTTTTAAACACTTGTTTAATGAGTTCACCTTTTGTTAAAGCTGCATCGGCAGATTGCTCTTTTTCTCTTTCTTCGCACTCTAGCGTATTCATGAGCCATTGGCGCTGCTCAGTTGTTAACCACTGTGCTTCTTTCGGGTTATTGGTTAAATATTTTAGACAGATTAATCCTAAAATAATGGAAGGAATCCCTTCTAAAACATACATCAAACGCCAGCCTTCATAGCCAATGGTATTGCCCCATTGCATAAGGCCGACCGAAATTGGCGCTCCAATAATCTGAGCAATTGGTAACCCTAAATAGAATGTCGCGAAGACACGGGCACGATATTTAGCAGGAAACCATAAGGTTAAATAAAAAATAACCCCCGGAAAAAAACCCGCTTCTGCAATACCCAGTAAAAACCGTAAAATAATAAATTGAGTCCCACTATGGATAAATCCCATAAGTCCGGCAATAATTCCCCAAGTAATCATGATTCGGGCAATCCAGATCCGTGCACCAAACCGATGAAGTAAAATATTACTCGGTACTTCTGCAATAAAGTATCCCAAGAAAAATACACCCGCACCTAAACCAAAAATAGTTTGGGTAATTCCAATTGCATCATTCATATGTAGCGCAGCAAAACCAATATTGGTTCTGTCTAGAAAGGCCATAATGAATAAAATAATAAGAAACGGGATGATTCGACTCGAAATACGCTTAATTGTCTGCTCTTCGAGAGCTGTGACATTTTTGATATCTTCCATAATAACTCTCACATGAATTGGCGATCACTGCCATTAATTTTGGGTATCTTCTATATGTGCCTGAATGATGCTTTCAAAATTCTCATCTGCTTGGAAACCTAAAGATTCGGCATATTCAGCTTTCACTTGAACCGGCCAACTTTGAACAATCCTTTGAATCGTTTTATCTTCTTGCCACTGCACTAAATCAGTTGCTTGTTTACCGGCAACTTTTTCAAGAGCCTCAAGCATTTGCTTAACGGTAACGGTCAATCCCGGTAAGGGAATAATTCGGTTATCTTGGAGTGCCTCTGAAGAAATTGACGCAGCCTTAATCATTGACTCAACACAGCGTCGTGGTGAAGTAATGAAAACCGGAGTATCTGGCGGGACTGGACAAATCGCCGTTTCACCTTTTAAAGGCTCGCGGATAATTGAGCTAAAAAATGTAGATGCGGCTTTATTAGGCTTACCCGGACGAACCACAATAGTCGGTAATCTTAAAACACGGCCATCAATAAAGCCTTTACGTGAATAATCTGAAACGAGCAATTCTCCTACTGCTTTTTGCATACCGTAAGAGGACTTTGGTGTAACCACCGTATCATCTGTTACAACTTCTGGTAATTGACCACCAAATACAGCGCAGCCACTCGCAAAAATGACTCGAGGCATTGTTTGTTTTTTTCTTAATTCTTCTAATAAATTTAAAAGACCATAAAGGTTTACATCCATTCCCAAGTCAAAATCAGCCTCTGCTGCCGAACTCACCACGGCGGCTAAGTGCCAAACAACATCAATTTTTTCTGTAATATTTGCCACTATGGTTTTGTCGGTAATATCGCCAATCACCACTTCAATTTTTGGGTCTTGCGGTAAATCATCACCAGCAAACGCATCAAACAAAATAATTTTATCGATGGGCTTAGCTTGTTTACCATCTAAAGTCAGGCTTCCGGTTTTTAAAATCTCTTTGGCGATTTGCTTTCCAATAAAACCCGTGCCGCCAGTAATTAACACATTCATACAGGGATCCTTTCCTAATTCTTATTCACTTAAAGATTTTTAATCATCATGAATTAAACGATAAGGAGTCCCTGCAATAATTTCCAATGAATAATTTCTAAATATTGATAACTTTTTAATATCAGTTTTATGATGAAACTTTGACTAAATTAAATAGGCTTTCTTTTAATTTAAAAGCCCCAAGTCTTCTATGACTTGAGGCTGAGGACTTTACTTACGTTTTGCATTTTTAAGTAAAATATTAATAAATGCTGCGGCTATATCAGACACTGGTTCATCTTTACGTGTCAAAATTCCATAATCTTGGGCATCTAAAATCAGGTCTGTTTCTAAAATCTGTAGTTGTCCTTCTTTCACCTGATCAATCACCATTGCTTCTGGCAACATGCCCACCATAGGTGCGCCTTTTAAGATCTGTAAAAAGGTCTGCATCGACATGGTATTTACCGTATTTAAAGGAATTTTGACTTTAGCTCGGGCAAATGCACCTTCCATACGCTCCCGAATGGGTGTGCCTTTAGGATAAAGTACCCACGGCCATTTTAATAATTCTTCTAATGTACAAAACTTTTTCTGGGCACATGGGTGCGCATTATTGACAACAATACAGAAGGGTTCAGGGCCTAACGGCTGGAAATCGAAAAACTGACTTTGCGTCACATCGGTAAAGCGACCTATGGCTAAATCTAGAGTATGTTCACTCAACATTTCCATTAAATGGTCACTGGTCTGTTCAACAACATCTATAGAAAGTAGCGGCCATTGTTTCTTAATTTCGATAATTGAGTTTGGAATTACCACGGCGGTCGCTGCAAATATTCCCCCTACTTTTAAAAATCCATGTCCACCCAACCGTAAAATCTCGATGTCTTCGACAAAATGCTTTGCGTCATTCAAAACACGTTGTGCATAACGAATGACATGTTCACCCAATGCCGTTACAGGCATATTTCGGGGCAGCCGCTCAAAGACCTGAAACCCAAGAAGGCCCTCAATTTCCTTTAGCATTTTACTTACGGCAGGTTGACTTAAATTCATCTGCTCGGCAGCCAAATGCATGTTATTGGTTCGAGCTAACGTCTCTAATAAAACCAAATGCTTGAATTTAAGCCAGTTATTTAAACTTGAGTAAGTCAAATCTGCCATTTTTAAAATTCCTTTTTGATAACCACTGGTTATTAATAATTAAATTATTACGATTGGTGTTTATTAAATAAGAAACATATCATGATTTCAAATAAAAGAAGGAAGCTTTAAATGAACTTTACGTTAAATTCCCAGAACTCATTACCAGATGATGCAACTCAAGGATGTTTAATTGGCCGTGCGTGGATTCCAAGTCAAATTTCGGGTCCATCCCCTATTATTTTAAGAGGCAATCAAGTTTTTGATATCTCGGAAAAATTTCATACTATTTCCGAGTTACTTGAAAGTGCGGATCCTTTAAAAGCTTTATCTGAAATTGAAGGAAGACGAGTTGGTTCAATTGATGAATTATTTGCCAATACTATCGCCGAGCCAGATAACAACAAGGCATATTTTTTAGCCCCAATTGATTTACAAGTAATTAAAGCGGCAGGTGTTACCTTTGCTGCAAGCATGTTAGAACGAGTGATTGAAGAACAAGCCGGTGGCGATGCACAAAAAGCTCAATCGATTCGTGAAGTTGTACAAGGCGTAATCGGTGATAATTTAAAAACAATCGAACCCGGTTCTGAAAAAGCGCTACAACTCAAAGAATATTTAATCGAACAAAAAATGTGGTCTCAATATCTTGAGGTGGGTATTGGTACAGATGCCGAGATTTTTACTAAAGCCCCTGTTTTAGCGGCTGTAGGCACAGGACAAAATATTGGTATTCACCCAAAGTCTGAGTGGAATAATCCAGAGCCGGAAGTCGTATTAGTTGCCAACAGCCAAGGTAAAATTTTAGGCGCGACTTTAGGTAACGATGTGAATTTACGAGACTTTGAAGGACGTAGCGCTTTACTGTTGAGTAAAGCGAAAGATAACAACGCATCTTGTGCAATTGGCCCATTTATTCGCATTTTTGATCATACTTTTACTTTAAATGATATTCGTACTTGCGATGTTGAACTGCAAATTCAAGGCACCGATAACTTTGTGTTAAATGGGGTAAGTTCTATGTCGCAAATTAGCCGAGATCCTGAAGATTTAATTCAACAAACTCTTAATGAAAACCATCAATATCCAGACGGTTTTGTTTTGTTCTTGGGTACTTTATTTGCACCGACTCAAGATCGAGAACAAGCTGGGGCTGGCTTTACCCATAAAGTCGGAGATGTCGTCCGTATTCATTCACCTAAACTTGGTACTTTGTACAACACGGTTATGACCAGTGATAAAGCAACACCGTGGAATTTTGGAATAAATGCTTTGATGCGTAATTTGAAGCAGCGTGAATTACTATAATTTTCACGTATTATCGATCGGTTGAATTGCAAGATTCATCCCGTAAATAAACTAAATTTCAAAAAGTATGAGTGAAAGGATCAAAAAATGAATGATCAAAATAAACGGATTTTTTTACGTAGCCAAGAATGGTTTGATGATCCTGAACATGCCGACATGACCGCTTTATATGTTGAGCGCTACATGAATTATGGTTTGACCCGCGCCGAGTTACAATCAGGTCGCCCGATTATTGGAATTGCACAAACCGGTAGTGATTTGACCCCATGTAACCGTCATCACAAAGAACTTGCTGAACGCGTTAAAGCGGGTATTCGAGACGCGGGTGGTATTCCAATGGAATTCCCCGTCCACCCGATTGCAGAACAAACCCGTCGTCCAACTGCTGCACTTGACCGCAACTTGGCCTATTTAGGTTTGGTTGAAATCTTGCATGGTTATCCGCTTGATGGTGTAGTGCTGACTACTGGCTGTGACAAAACTACCCCTGCATGTTTAATGGCAGCAGCCACAACAGATATACCTGCAATTGTGTTGTCTGGTGGGCCAATGCTAGATGGTCATTTTAAAGGTGAGTTAATTGGTTCCGGCACTGTGCTTTGGCATGCAAGAAACTTACTTGCGACTGGTGAAATTGACTATGAAGGGTTCATGGAAATGACCACTTCTGCTTCACCTTCAGTCGGGCATTGCAACACCATGGGCACTGCACTTTCCATGAATGCTTTGGCAGAAGCGTTAGGTATGTCTTTACCGACATGTGCAAGTATTCCAGCACCATATCGTGAACGTGGGCAAATGGCCTATATGACTGGCAAAAGAATATGTGAAATGGTTTTAGAAGATTTACGTCCTTCTAAAATTATGACCAAACAATCTTTTGAAAATGCAATCGCAGTAGCCTCAGCTTTAGGTGCATCGAGTAACTGTCCTCCTCACCTCATTGCAATTGCCCGTCATATGGGTATTGAGCTGAGTTTAGAAGACTGGCAACGTGTGGGTGAAAACATTCCGCTTATTGTGAACTGTATGCCGGCGGGTAAATATTTGGGTGAAGGTTTCCATCGTGCGGGTGGTGTTCCTGCCGTTTTACACGAATTACAAAAAGCTGGTGTATTACACGAAGATTGTGCATCGGTTAGCGGTAAAACAATTGGGGAAATTGCCAAAAATGCAAAAACTTCAAATGTAGATGTCATTTTCCCTTATGAACAACCTCTTAAACATGGTGCCGGTTTCATTGTGCTCAGTGGCAACTTCTTTGACAGCGCCATTATGAAAATGTCTGTAGTGGGCGAAGCATTTAAAAAAACCTATTTATCAGATCCAAACAATGAAAATAGTTTCGAAGCACGTGCAATCGTTTTTGAAGGTCCCGAAGACTATCACGCACGTATCAATGACCCTGCCTTAAACATTGATGAACATTGTATTTTAGTCATTCGTGGCGCAGGTACGGTGGGTTATCCGGGTAGTGCTGAAGTCGTCAATATGGCTCCTCCAGCGGAGTTAATTAAAAAAGGGATTGATTCACTGCCTTGCTTAGGAGATGGCCGCCAAAGTGGAACTTCTGCCAGCCCTTCTATTTTAAATATGTCACCCGAAGCGGCTGTAGGCGGTGGAATTGCCTTACTTAAAACCAATGACCGTTTACGTATTGATTTAAATAAACGTTCTGTCAACGTGCTCATTTCTGACGAAGAGTTAGAACAACGCCGCCGTGAATGGAAACCGACGGTATCTCCATCTCAAACACCTTGGCAAGAAATGTATCGCAACATGGTAGGTCAATTATCTACTGGTGGTTGTTTGGAACCCGCAACTTTATATATGCGAGTCGTAAACCAAGACAACCTTCCAAGACACTCTCATTAATTTCAGGATATTTGTTATGACCATTATCGGACACAACTTTATTGGCGGTTCACGCAGCGCACAAGGTACAATCTTATTAAAAAGCATTCATGCTACGACTGGTGAAACTTTGCCTTATGAGTTTCACCATGCAACCGAGCAAGAAGTGAATCAGGCCTGTGAAGCAGCCAGTCAAGCGTTTAAGACTTATCGCCATACATCTCCTGAACAGCGTGCTGTTTTTTTAGAAAACATTGCAGATGAACTCGATGCTTTAGGTACAGATTTTCTTGAAATTGTCTCACAGGAAACCGCTTTGCCACTTGCACGTTTACAAGGTGAACGTGCCCGGACCAGTGGGCAAATGCGTTTATTTGCTAAAGTGTTGCGCCGTGGCGACTTTTTAGGTGCCCGTATTGATACCGCTTTGCCTGAGCGTCAGCCTTTACCTCGCCCAGACCTGCGCCAGATTAAAATCGGTGTTGGCCCTGTGGCAGTCTTTGGGGCAAGTAACTTTCCTTTAGCATTCTCAACCGCGGGTGGTGACACTGCTTCGGCACTGGCAGCAGGTTGCTCTGTAGTGGTGAAAGCCCATAGTGGACACATGGCCACAGCAGACTTTGTAGCACAGGCAATTGAGCGTGCCGTAGAAAAATCAAATATGCCAAAAGGTGTATTTAACATGATCTATGGTAATGGCGTGGGTGAACCATTAGTGAAGCATCCTTTAATTCAGGCTGTGGGTTTTACAGGTTCATTACGTGGGGGTCGTGCTTTATGTGATATGGCCGCAGCCCGTCCACAACCGATTCCGGTGTTTGCTGAAATGAGCAGTATTAACCCGATGCTGATGTTGCCCAAAGCCTTAAAAAACCGTGGTGAAAAAATTGCACAGGACTTGGCAGATTCAGTGGTTTTAGGCTGTGGTCAGTTCTGTACCAATCCGGGTTTAATTTTAGGTATTAAATCAGCTGAATTTAGTCAGCTCATTAGCAACCTGACTGAAATTATGGGGGCTAAGTCTGCACAAACTATGCTCAATGCCGGCACCTTAAAAAGCTATACCGCTGGACTTGAGCACTTAACTCAGCATCAAGGCATTAAGCATTTGGCAGGTCAAACTCAACAAGGCAATCAGGCGCAGCCGCAACTGTTTAAAGCTGATGTTGAGCTTTTACTGGCGGGTGACCAGCTTTTACAGGAAGAAATCTTTGGGCCAACTACAGTCATCATTGAAGTTGAAGATAAAGCTCAACTCATTCAGGCACTACAAAGCATGAATGGGCAACTGACTGCGACTTTAATTGCCGATGAAGCTGACTTAACTGAGTTTGCAGATGTAGTTCCTGTGCTAGAGGAAAAAGCTGGTCGATTACTTATAAATGGCTACCCAACAGGTGTTGAAGTCTGTGATGCCATGGTTCATGGTGGACCATACCCAGCCACTTCAGATGCACGAGGTACTTCAGTTGGAACCTTGGCCATTGACCGTTACTTGCGCCCTGTGTGTTACCAGAACTATCCGCAAAATTTATTGCCAGAGGCTTTAAAAGATAGCAACCCGTTGCAGATTTTAAGACTGGTTAATGGTGAGATGACTAGAAACGCGATCTAAAAATAAAAAGAGGCCACAAGTTGGTCTCTTTTTTACTTCTACATTTAGGTTTTTTAAGGAGGTATAAGTTCCTTAATATCAATCTAGTTTGTAATTAATATTTTTTAAAAATAAATCAACAGCGTATTCAACCCAAGTACTAATTTCATCAGCTGAGATTAAATAATCAGGATGAGTCAAACATTTTAGGTGGGCATCACTTCTTAAAAGCGATAAAAATATATTTGCTGCGACTTCCGAAGAAGACGTTAATTCAATTTCTCCTTGTTTAACCGACTTTTCAAGATAACCTGCAATAATATTTGCTAGACGTTGTGGTCCCACTTCAAAGAACTTTTCGGATAATTCCGGGAACCTTACAGCTTCTGCAATACAGACTCTAAAAAAAGCCAAACCTGAATGCGATAAGATAAAGCACAGATAAGTTTTCCCAATTTCGGTTAAGGCTGAACGTAAATTTTTGGCTTTTGTCTCAACCGACATAATTTGTTTTTGCATGTTGGTACATTGGCGTTCAATGACCGCAGCAAACATCGCTTCTTTATTTTTAAAACAACCATACATGGTCGCTTTTGAAACGCCCGCTTCTTTTTGAATCATATCTGTGGTTGTTCCACTAAAACCATGGATCAGAAAAAACTTTGTTGCTGCATCCAGAATTTTTTGATCTTTCTCATTCGTTTTAGTGCAATCAGACATACGACCCTACAAACATATTTAGCAATTTCATTCTTAGTGTAACTCATCGAAAAGTTCAAAATCGAGAATTGACGTAAATTTAATAAGATAGTAGAGTACCGATCGGTACAGTTGAGCTTAATCACCGCTATAAGCATTAAGCTCATTTTAAAATTTAAGGTAAAAGATGAATATACGACCACTCATCGGTTTGGCAGGTGCAATTTTTGCAGCCATGACTGTCGAATTTAATAACCGAATTAGCAGCATTACCTTGGTCGATATTCGCGGTGAGATGGGTATTAGTGTCGACTCTGGTTATTGGGTCAGCAGTATTTATGCCAGTGCCATGATTATTGGGATGATCCTGTCCACCAGTTGGGCCGTTATTTTTTCTATGCGTTGGGTTCTTCTTTTTGCGATAGGACTTTGCCTCTTCTCTAGCGTTTTAATTCCTTTTAGCCCAAATATCGAAATATTTTATTTATTACGGGGCTTACAAGGACTCGCCAATGGTTTAACTATTCCTTTATTAATGGCATGTGCACTTAGATTCCTAGGACCTGAAATTCGTCTATGGGGCTTGGCCTGCTATGCATTGACAGCAACTTTTTTCCCAAACTTAAGCGCTGCGCTTGCTGCCTTTTATTTAGATGTGATTGGTTGGAAGATGATATTTTTCCAAACCATCCCTTTTTGTGCTTTAAGTGCTGCGTTAGTTTACTTCGGTATTCCGCAAGATCCATTAAATTACTCAAGAATAAAAACTTACGATTGGACTGGCGCGATTCTAGCCATTATTGGTTTGGCAAGCCTTAGTACCATGCTTTTGCATGGCAATCATTTGGACTGGTTCCATTCAAAATTGATTTGTGTTTTGGCTTTAATGAGTGCCATTACCCTCCCTTTATTTTTAATACATGAATGGCGCTATCCAACACCATTAATTAAACCGCAAATGCTCGAAATACGAAATTTTGGTTATGCTGTTATTGCGTTGTTCTGCTTTGTGGTTATTGGTATGTCAACCAGTACATTACCCCTTAATTACTTAAGCGCCGTGCATGGTTATAAGCCTACTCAAACCATGTGGATTGGCTTACAAATTGCCGCATTACAATTTATCTATATCCCGATTGTTATTAAAGTTTTGAACCAAGCTTGGGTTGATAGCCGATATGTACATGGATTTGGTTTACTTTTGGTTATGGTTGGCTGCTTAGGTGCAAGTCAACTTGATACGACTTGGAACCAAGACCAATTCTATTTTTGGCATGCAATCTCATGTTTAGGTCAAACCTGTGTAGTGCTTTCGCTCCTCATGATGGGTACAAATAGCGTCCATCCAACTATGGCAATTTATGCTTCGCCTATGATTAACACCCCGCGTGCTATTAGCGGCGTACTCGGTGTATGCCTTTTGGACTGGGTCAATCGAGTACGTGGCGAATACCATTCAACACGACTGATTGAAAATACCGCACAACATGTTTTTCAAAATATTCAAGGCCCTGTTATTAATCCTCTTACCCCGCCTGTGCTGAGTGCAGATGGTACCGAACGTGTTTCCGGTGGTTTATCTGCCTTAAATTCTGCGATTCAGGCACAGCAATCAGTTTTAGTCATTAGTGATCAATATTTGATTTTAGCGGGACTTACTGCAATTTTATTTATCGTTATGCTGATTTTGCCAGTTAGAACTTATCCACCACGCATTGCTCTCATTAAGTTAATGAATAGTCATAACTCAGGAAAATCTTTATGAGTACTCTCGAAGCCCAAGATCACTCCATGACCGAGTCACCCAAGTTAACAAAGATGCAATATCTTAAGAAACACTGGGTTATGGTTATTGCATTTATAGTCGTTCTAGTTTCCATTTTATGGATTTTAAAAGTTATATTTTTACCTTCTTCCATTGTTAAAACTGACGATGCGCGGGTAGATGTCGAGTACTCAACCATTGCTCCCAAAGTGTCAGGTAATATTCAAGAAATTTATATTAAAGATCACCAGACCGTAAAAAAAGGCCAGCTTTTGGCACGGATTGATGCACGTGATTATCAGGCGGCTTTAGCTGAAGCTGAATCTAATTATGCCAAAGCACAAGCTGACTTAAATGAAGCAATGCTGGCAGTAGAAAGACAACCAACTGTTATTCGAGAAACAGAGGCCCAGCTTAGAAAAGTAGAAGCCAGCATTAAACTCACTAAAGATAATACTGCACGCTATGAGCAATTACAGGCACTTGGTGCTGAGTCTAGATTGATTACACAACAGTCAAAAACCACACTAACCGAGCAATATGCCGACTTGGACAGTAGTAAAGAAAAAGTTATTGATGCACAGTATCAGCTCAACCAATATAAGATTCAGGTTCAAGCTAAACAAGCTGCTTTGAAACAAGCCCAAGCTGCGCTTGATAAAGCAAAACTGAATCTGAGCTATACAGAAATTCGAGCGCCTATTGATGGCATGATTGGGCAGAAGTCTGCAAATGTGGGCAACTTTGTTGGCGCAGGTAATCCACTCATGGTGGTTGTGCCTTTAGATCAAGTGTATGTAGAAGCAAACTTCCGTGAAATTGAGCTAAAACGAATTAAAATCGGCCAGCCTGTCACTGTTTATGTCGATGCTTATAACGTTGAGTTAAAAGGTGTGGTAGATAGTTTTTCACCATCGACTGGTGCATTCTTCTCGCCAATTTCAGCAACAAATGCGACGGGTAACTTTACTAAAATTGTTCAGCGTTTACCTTTACGCATCAAACTCCTTGAGAACCAACCTGATATTAAATTGTTGCGTCCTGGTCTATCTGTTGTGGTTTCTGTGGATACGACCAAATAAACGGAATCAACTGAGCACTTCAAACTTTAAATGAGCCTCATTGTTAGTCTTACTCCTAATGAGGCCTCATCAAATTCAATATTAAATTAAGCCCGTATTTTACCCTTCTACCTTTTTATCCTTACTACTTGAATAGATAAAATATAAAGCAATTCCTAAGCAAATTAGCGCCCCTAATCGATACGGTGAGAAAGGAAGCGTTTCATTGCCGAACCAGCCAAAGTTATCAATCAAGATACTCATCAAAAGTTGCCCAAAAATCACAGCCACCGTAGCAACTGCAGCCCCAATTCTTTGTACAGCCAGTACCATAATGACAATATAAGGTACGCCACACATGGCACCTAATAACTGCCATTTAGGAACATCTAATAGAGTTAAGACTTGTTTAGGTTCAAAATAAAAAATAAGGAGAGCCGTAATTAGAGCACCGACTGAGAAAGTCAAAAAAGCACTACGAAATACACCAACCTTCGCTCCAAGTTGACCATTAATTGCGGCCTGTACACTCAGCAAAGCACCGCCAATGACAGCGAGAAGAATCATTAAAATTGTCATGGCTGTCTCCTACGCTTTTGCCACAAGTACAAGTGCAGCAACAATAAAGATGAGTGCCACTACCCGTTTACGGTCTACTTTCCGATGTGGAGTCCCCAGTAAACCATAGTGGTCGATAATCAGACTTTTTGATACCTGTCCCGCTAAAATCCCAATCATGGTCATTGCAATGCCAATAATTGGAGTGGTAATGGTCAAAATAATGACGTAAGCCGGACCTAAAACGCCACCGAGTAATTGCCAAGATGGAAGTGTAAAAAATGAAGGGCTATTGCGTGGGCTAAAAAACAACATGAGTAAAAAAGTAAGTGCTGCACCCACGCCAAAAATACTAAACGTGGCCCACAACTCACCTACTTCCTTTCCTAACGGCCCTAAAAGCCCAGCTTCGACCGATAGCCCCATTCCCCCTAAAATGGTTAGGAGTAGTAATAGAATTTGCATCTATATTGCCTCATCTGTATCTAGGCAACGAATACTAAGGTAGCCAATTCATCAGAAAAACAGCATAATTCATGAATCACTTTTGCAGAAATTGCACAAATGGATTTAACAAATTCGATTGATATCCGCACGCTTCGCTTCTTTATTAGTGTTTACAATGCTCAAAACTTCTCGAATGTAGCACGTAAAGAAGATGTGTCTGCCTCCATGATTTCTCGAACCATTCAACAACTTGAAGATGCGTTGGGGCAGCAACTTTTCTACCGAAATACACGAGCAATCACACCGACCGAATCGGGCAAATTATTTTTTGAATATGCAAAAAGAATTACCGAACAATTTGATGAAGCTCAAAAGGCTTTACAAGATAAAACCATAGAACCATCTGGACTCGTCCGAATTAATGCCCCTGTGTTTTTTGGGCAACGGCATATTGCGCCGTGGTTGGCGGGTTTATCAGAGCGTTATCCAAGGCTTCTAATAGAACTAATTCAAACCGATGAATTTATAGACCCATTACGCGAAAGCACAGATTTAATATTTCGTATTGGAGCACTGACTGATTCATCATTTCATGCCCGTATTTTTGGTACACAAAAATATCATTTGGCAGCGTCTCCTCAATATATTGCCAAATACGGTACGCTCAACCACCCAACAGAACTTAATCAACATAAATGCCTAGTTTATAAAGGTTTTGAAGGTCCTAACCGCTGGTTAGTGAGAGAGCCTGATGAAGAATGGGTACATTATCCAATTACCCCGTTACTTTCTTCAAACAATGCCGAGAGTTTAATGACAGCCGCGCTTCATGGCATGGGGATTGTTTTATTTCCTGATTGGCTAATTGGCGAAGCTTTAAAACAAGGTGACTTAATAAAGCTTTTACCTGAATATGAAGTCGCGATTAAATCACACCCCCAGCATATCGCAGCCATTTATCCCAATGTCCGCCATCCACCACTTAATATTAGAGCAGTGATCGATTATTTTGCAGAAATCTATGGAGACACACCGTATTGGCAGAATTAGCTTTCTTATCAATGCCAGCAAAGTATTCCAGTATCGACATACTTTGCTGGTGTCTCACCAGAGATGAAAATAAGACTAAAAACTTGAAATAAATAAGAATTTAATTTGCACTCAAACTTAAATTATCAACTTGTTCTGATTTTTCTTTTTTAATGAGATAACCCAATATGATTTGCAAAATCACGCCAATAAACGCACAACATGACATTAAGAGAAAACACCAGATATACCCCTGATGACTATGCCAGCCACCAAAGCTCGTAAGCAAATATCCCATGATAATCGGTGCGACTGCCCCACCTACATACTGAGCAACTGTAATTAAACTATTTGCAGTTCCAATTGCTCCGGCTGGCGCATAATCTGATGCTGTCGCATAGAAAATAGGCCAAATTGCGTTGGCAGATAGACCAAAAAACAGTTGTATTGCAATGACGGAAACCACGCCTGAGGTTAAACAAAAACTTGCAATGCTGACCGCCATCCAACAACCACATAAAATCAATGTGAGTCGTCTGCCAATCTTATCGGACAAAGTCGGCCAAATAATTTGCCCCATCATGCCGGTAATTGTAAATACAGCGCTCAAGCCAGCCGATTTCGCCAGATCTAACCCGACAATATTGTATAAAAATGCAGGAAAGATAGTTAAAAAACCAATATAAACCACATGGGTAATTAAAGTACTGGCTGCGGTAAACACAATTCCCCGAGAACTTAGAGTTTGTTTTAAACGTTCCCATGTACTATCCGTACTTGTTTTTTCTTCTCCTTCATCGTGCACAAAATCTGTTGGTGGTGTGAATTGATTATCTACACAAGATTGGTGAAACTCTGAATAACGTTTACGGGTCGAATAAATCGCCCAAAACGTTAATGCTGGTACAGCAAATATAATTCCAAGAAAAAAGGCATAGCGCCAGTTTTGTGGACCAAAATAGGTAATGATGGTGGCCATTGCAACACCGCTAAGTAGCGCTCCAACCGGATAACCTGAGTGATGAGCGCCTATGGCAAAACCGCGGTGTTCCTTAGGCCACCATTCTGCGGTATTACTCACCCCAACTGGCTCTGCCACCCCACAACCCAAAGAAACCATAATACGTAAGGTTACAAACTTATAGAAACTTGAACTTAAAGATGTAATGCCTGAAAGCAACGAAATAAAAGTAAATCCAATTACTAAAGGCCACTGAAAAATTCCTCGCTTCCAACCGGACGCATGTTTATCACTTAAAGCAGCAACCGGAATACTAAGAACGGCCAAAGAAAGTGTAATTGCAGCAATGGTGTATCCCCATTGCGTCGGAGATAAATTAAATTCATTACAAATCATATTGGCTGCGCGGAAAATCAACTCTCGGTCGTATGCAACAACCACCCAGATAATCCAGCAAATCACTAATGATACCCAAGAGTGGCGATGAACTTTTTTTAGGCTCATTTCTAATTCCTTTTTAATTAAAATGCATCCACATGCTTTTACGTATAACGCTATGTCATTTGTCCACTCTTAAACTATCAAGTCGATTTAGAATTACTAATGATATTTCTACACCACGCAATAACTTATTTTTATCAATTTAGTTTTAGCTATTTATCTCCATACATTTTTAATCCACTGGACCAATAACAATCCCTTATTAGGTAAAGAAAAATTTTCATTGGTTTTTATATTTAGCTTTCATTAATTTAGTTTCATCGATGAATGACTGAATAAAAGGACTAAAAAAGGAATTATGGAAATTAAAGTACTGGTAGATGTAAAAACAAAACTTGGAGAATGCCCAACTTGGGATGCTGTTCGCCAACGCCTATTTTGGGTAGATATTGTTGATGGGCGATTATTCTGTTGTGATGAATTCGGTGGGAATATACGGGCGTGGGAAGTTCATAAAAAAATAGGGTCTTTTGCTTTACAAGAAAATTATAACGGCGCAATTGTTGCGCTCGAAGACGGGTTATATCAACTCGACTTTGACACAGGCAACTTAAAATTTATTTGTAACCCTGAACCAGACCTACCTCAAAATAGATTAAATGATGGTCGTGTTGATCGGCAAGGTCGATTCGTTTTTGGCTCTATGAACCGCCTTGAAGATGGGAATACCGCGTCTCTCTACCGATTAGATGCAGATTATAAAATAGAAAAATTAGAAAATAATATTAATACTTCAAATAGTATTTGCTGGAGTCCTGATGGTACTAAGCTCTATTTTGCAGACACATGGCAAGGTGAAATCTGGTCTTATGATTATGATCTTGAAACAGGCCAAATCTCAAATAAAACTATTTTTTGTAAGATAGATACATCAGACGGTGGTTCAGCAGATGGCTCGACAGTAGATCGTGAAGGCTACTTATGGAATGCAAAAGTATATTCGGGTCAGTTAGTACGTTATCGTCCTGATGGACAAATCGATCGTATTATTGAAATGCCTGTAAAAAAAATTACCAGTGCAGTTTTTGGTGGAAAAAATCTTGATGTCTTGTTTGTTACCTCTATGTCACAACCGCCTCTTCCGAGATTCCCTGATGATAATCAATTGCGAGGCAGTGTTTTTGCCATTTATGGGCTAGGCATTCAAGGAATAGCCGATGCTCGATTTATGGGGTAATGACTCACTTCCTACAAGAAATACTTAACTATAAAAGATAGTGAACCAGCTCTGCAGCTTAATAAGGAAATCTTTATTAAGCTGCATAAAGAATTAATTAATTGTTATTTCATAATGAAAATTATCGGCCAAACCATAAGACTCACGGTATTCGACCGCTACACCTTCAAGATTTTTTGCAATACGGCATACCTTCACTAAAGGGTCTTCAATGTGGTTATTTAAATAGCTATCTTTAATATTTTTCTCAAAAGTTAACCGTTCTGTTGCAGAAGAAATAAATTGGCCACAGTGCTGATAATAAAAAGGATAAAGTAGATTCCCAAACTCAGCGATTGGAATTTCTTCCAGATTTTTAAATAAGCGTTCAGGCAACCAGATTCTCTCACTTAATACAACGACATCTTCATGCTTACGGACACGCTCGATATAAAGCAACTTTTCGGTGTGCCCAAGTCCTAACTCGGCGTTTACTTCCGGTATCGCATCACACACTTCTACTTTTTTAATTTGTCCTTGTGGCTGAATGAACTCGCCCTTTTTATTACGTAATCTAAAAAAACGAATGAGCGAATTTTCAAAATTAGGTTGTTTGAGGAAAGTTCCTTTTCCTTGTTGTTTAACTAATAAGCCGTCTTCAACCAGTCCTTCAACCGCCTTTCTAACGGTTCCTACCGATACGCTATACATTTGCGCAAGCTCTTGTTCACTTGGAATAGGCTCTTCGACTGTCCATTTTGACTGGATCAGTAGTTTTTGAAGTTCCCAACGGACCTTTTCATATCTTGGCAATTTAAAATTTTTAAATGCAGTCTCATCAAGCATTTGCGTTAAACATTATGAAATCGATTTGACAATATTAGCATAGTTCTGTGTAATACAAAAAACCAAACATATATATGTTTAGATGTTTATATATTTATCAAGGAAGATAATATGACTGCATTGATGCTGATGGCTTTAGCCGTATCGATAGGTTTAGGTTATAAAACGAAAATTAATATCGGATTTTTTACGATAGCGTTTGCCTACCTGATTGGTTGCTTTGGCATGGGTCTTAAACCTTCCGAAGTTATTGAATTATGGCCTGTCAAAATTTTCTTTATTATTTTATCCGTTACTTTGTTTTATAACTTTGCTTTGGCAAATGGCGCACTAGAGAAGCTTGCCAGCCATCTTCTATATAAATGCCGTAAGTTTCCTCAGTTTTTACCTTTAGCGATTTTTTTCGCAGCAACCATTATTGCTGGCCTAGGTGCTGGTTTTTATACAGTACTTGCCTTTATGGCACCCATTACACTGCTGCTGTGTAAAAAAACTAATATGAATATGATTATTGGTGGGATGGCTGCAAATTACGGCGCTTTAGCTGGCGCAAATTTTATGACATCGCAAAGTGGCATTATTTTCCGAAGCTTAATGGAAAATACTGGCATTAGCTCACAAACAGCTTTTTCATATAGCAGTGGAATTTTTGTCTTAACTTTAATTATTCCAATTGCGGTGTTGGGAATTTACACCCTGTGGAATAGAAAAAGTAATTCAATTGTAATTGAAGATCAAAAGCCTGAGCCATTCGACAAAAAACAGAAACAATCCATCTTCCTTATTATTTTAATGATGTCGATTGTTTTAGTTTTTCCAATCTTGCACCTTGTTTTTCCCGATGTAAAAACAATTAGCTTTTTAAACTCCAAAATTGATATTGCCTTCCTTGCGATTACCTTCTCCCTCATTAGTTTACTTATGAAACTTGCCGATGAGAAAAAGGTCATTGCACTTGTGCCTTGGGGGACACTGATCATGATTTGCGGTGTCGGTATGCTCATCGCATTAGGTGTGAAACTTGGCATTATTACTACCCTATCTGAATGGTTAGCAAACAATGTTCCTGTGTGGGTCATTCCAGTACTTTTATGTCTCATCAGTGCCATTATGTCTGTATTTTCAAGCACTCTCGGCGTGGTTGCTCCTACCTTATTTCCAATTGTTCCGGCGCTTGCACTTACCTCTGGCCTAAACCCACTAGTGCTGTTCATTTGTATTGTGGTTGGCGCTCAGTCTACAGCGATTTCTCCTTTCTCGTCTGGCGGTAGCCTCATTATGGCTTCAGCACCAGCAGACATCGACAAAACCAAATTCTTTAATCAACTGTTATTTAAAGCAATTCCTGTAGGAGTCATTGCCGCTTTAATCGCTATTTTCGCTTTAAAATTTGTAATGTGAGATGAAAATGAACTGTATAGATACACATGCACATGTTTTTTCGACACAGGACCACAGTATCGAAACAGCACGTTATGCACCTGATTATGAGGCAACTGTACAAAGTTTTATCTCTCATCTTGATGAACACAATTTCACGCATGGTGTTTTGGTTCAACCCAGCTTTTTAGGTATCAATAACCAAGCGATGTTAAACGCAATTCAGCAATACCCTGACCGTTTAAAAGGGATCGCCGTTGTTCAACATACGGCGACGTTTGATGAGCTAGTGAATCTCAAGGCACAAGGCATTGTAGGTGTTCGCTTAAATCTATTCGGTCTTAACCCTCCTGCGCTAAATACGCCTGACTGGCAAAAATTTTTACGAAATGTAGAAAGCCTCAACTGGCAAGTTGAGATACACGCACCGCCGAAATATCTGGTTCAGCTTTTGCCACAATTGGATGAATACAGCTTTGATGTCGTAATTGACCATTTTGGCCGAGTTGACCCTGTTAAAGGGATTGAAGATCCGGATTATCAGAAATTTTTAAGCTTACTTAACGTAAAACAGCACTGGATTAAAGTATCCGGTTTCTACCGTTTGGGCACTACTCCAAACAACATAAATACGGCACAACAAGCCTATAACATTTTTAAAGAAAAAGGCTTTTTACACAAACTCATTTGGGGAAGTGATTGGCCACATACCCAGCATGAATCCTTAATAACTTATGAAGATGCGATTAAAGCTTTTAAACAGATTGTGTTTGATAAACACGAGCAATGTTTAATTTTAAATCAGAACCCTACCGAGCTGTTTGGTTTCTCACGTACATAAGGAGTATGTATGAAAAATGATATATCTATATCGGAAGTAGAAAAGTCAACGATCCGTAAACTTTCTTTCCGTATTCTTCCTTTCCTCATTCTTTGTTATTTCATCGCTTATATTGATCGGGTGAATATTGGTTTCGCCGCTTTAACCATGAACCAAGAAATTGGTTTAACTGCTACTGCCTTTGGTTTTGGTGCGACATTATTTTTTATTGCATATGTCATATTTGAAATTCCAAGTAACATGGCTATGGAAAAGCTAGGTGCACGTATCTGGATTGCCAGAATCATGATTACTTGGGGCATTGTCGGTTGCTGTACTGCCTTCATTACCGGCCCGATTTCATACGCAATTTCACGTTTTTTACTTGGTGCTGCCGAAGCCGGATTTTTCCCAGGCGTATTACTGTATTTAACACTATGGTTCCCTAAACGATACATGGCTCGAATTGTTGCTGTATTTATGGTTGCGATTCCTTTATCTAACTTTATCGGTTCACCATTATCTGCCTTACTGTTAGGCTTGCATGGTTTACTGGGTTTAAGTGGATGGCAAGTGCTTTTAATTCTTGAAGCATTACCTGCAATCCTTCTTGGTTTGTTGTGCCTTGTATGGCTGCCGAATACCGCAAATAATGTTAAATGGTTAAATCAAGAAGAAAAGGACTGGTTAACAAGCACTTTAACTTTTGAAAAAAATCAATTGTTGAACTCTGAAAAACAAGACAGTGCCGAACAGAAAAAGAGTAAGTTCAAGTTGCTGATTACCAATAAATATCTATGGTTCTTTGCAATTATTTATGCAGGAAGTTCAGCAACCAGCAATATTTTATCGTTATGGATGCCTCAGATTTTAAAAGCCTTCCATTTAACTGCCATGCAGACAGGTCTTTTAAATATGATTCCGTTTGGTTTAGCTGCCGCTTTCATGATTGTTTGGGGCGTACATGCCGATAAAAGTGGCAATAAGAGTCTCAACACAGCTATTCCGTTATTTGTGACCAGTTTTGGTTTGCTCCTTACTATTTTTACCTCGTCTTTAACTTTGAGCTTACTTTTATTCTCACTCGTTTTGATGGGTAACTATGCCATTAAAGGTCCTTTCTGGGCGTTGGTTTCTGAGCGCTTACCGCCTACTTTAGTGGCTGTAGGTATTGCAGCGGTGAACACCATTGCGCATATCGGTACTGGGCTTATGAACTCTATTATGGGTATTGTAAAAGATTATTCGGGTAGCTTCCCTATTTCTCTTTTACCGTTATGTATGCTTACATTTACGGGTGCCATGATTGCGTTGTATTTAGGAAGAAAACCGACATTGCCAAAAGTGCAAAAGGTTCAAAAAGCAGTTTAGGTTTTAGAAATAAAAGATTTAATCAAAAGAGACCCATTGATGGGTCTCTTTTTTATTTATAACAAATATATAGAAGCTAAGATGGGTCAATATTTTCCTATTTTTATACGAAAACTAAGTTTGTCCATCTTTACTCCAACAAAAAAGCCCATCTTCCGATGAGCTTTTTATTTAATTAAGATTATCAAATGCATTAGGCTTTAAATTCTGCTAATACAAAGTTTTTTACTATTTCATCAAAATTAGGTTTCAGAAGAGTTGGCTTGCTATTTTTTATAGTTTTATACCAATAACTCGCTGCAACTCCCATGCTAACCAAAGCTAACAATTTCATAGCTCACCTCACTTATTGGGAAGAGTGGAGTTTAAAGTATCATTCGCGTTTGTAGCGTTCTAACTCGTTTTAGGGAGGTTTCTGTATATTTTTTAAGCACTATGTAATAAATAAAGCCCATATCTTTGTGAACTTTCTTTAAGGCCAGTAGTGCAATTTACTTACACTTCTTCCCATATAACTTATACTTAGTATCGGTCCTGTACAGGATCTATTTTCAATAAAAGATAAATAAAGGAATCTTCTAGAATGAAGAAATATTTATTAATTTGCCTTTTGCCTATTTTTACAACTGCTTGTAGTGCTAAACCAAGCCCTCAAGAAGAATTAGATCTCCAAGCTAGATTTTTACCTACAGTTTATAATATTGATGCAGGTACTTATGCTTTTGTTTCAAAAGAATGATATACGCTGAATTATCAG
>NZ_JAVIMT010000002.1:0-438 GCF_031196675.1 Acinetobacter sp. 148
TGAATCGTATTGCCGGTCTTGGTCACTTTCAGGTTGGTTTCACCTGCAACCGTACCAATGTCTACCGTATCATCAGCTTTTACTGCAGCCGCATTGGTACCATTACTTTGTAGTGTCCAGCCTTTGTCTAATGCAGTGATCGCATCGCCCACGTTATTGACGTTGTTGCCATTCACAGTATAGGTCGGTGAGCTTACTGCACCTGTTGTGCTATCATAGCTTGCACCACCACCCAGATTGTTGGCTGTGCTGTTGCCCAAGGCATCAGTCTTGTTGTTGCTTGATGTGCTTAACGCATCAAGCTGACCTTTGTTTACTGCATCGGTTGCTGCTGTGCCCGCACCGACATTCGTAACTTTCTCACCATTTGCATCCAGTCCGTTCGCTGTCAGCTTCCCTGCAAACACAGGTGCATCGGCAAGTTGAATATCAACGGTA
>NZ_JAVIMT010000029.1:0-299 GCF_031196675.1 Acinetobacter sp. 148
AAACGTAAAACAACAATACTAAGTTTAAGCACCAGGACGTGAGGTATTACAGGATGTATGCCTAGTAAAGAAATACGAAAAAAGCCCAACAGGATGTTGGGCTTTTTTCATTTCTAAATTATTAATATTTAAGATTTTCTACTGTTTACCAACATACTTATTCAGTAGCAAAATTAAAGAGCACCTATACTGACCGTTTAATTGAGCAGTCGCATAATGACACCCATCGTGTACATACCAGCTATCATCAAGCACTAACGGCAACAGGTCGCCTATCCTCTTCTGACCCTAACTTACAA